>JAZOUF010000001.1:0-28101 GCA_045657985.1 Candidatus Nanosyncoccus sp.
GATAGGAAATGGTTTTCCGAACCAGGCAGGAGCATAACTCTTAGCTTGCTATTAAGAAACAAGGATGGAGATAAAGAACTGGGAACGGGTGATTTGGGGCGCATACCACATATTATATCTGTGATTCTAAACGAACTGTACGGCGTAAAGTCAAAAGTAGTTTTGCCAAATGATATAAAGATTAATGATAAAAAAGTCTGTGGTATCTTAATTGAAACATATTTTAAAGCTGATGCGCTAAAATATGCCGTAGTAGGCGTGGGAATTAATTTAAATAATGATACTTTTCCAGATGATATAAAGCCAATCGCAACATCCATCAAGCTAGAGATCAAAAAAGATTCGGATGCGGGTATCCTTATAGATAAATTAGAGGAAGGTATGGAGAAGTTGTATGGCTAAAATAAATAATTTCTCCGCGATGCTTCTTGAGAGCGTTCAAAAATATGGACAAAAAACTTTATTTGTTGGCGAAGGTTTTACAAAAACTTATAAGGATTTTTATGAAGACATTCAAAGATTGTCAAGTTATTTTATAGGCAATGATTTAATTGGCAAAAAGATTGGTATTTACGCATCCAATTCTTACAACTGGCTGCTACTATTCTTTGCTGTAGCTACCGACATCGGGACGATAGTTCCACTAGATAAAGAGCTCCCAGAAAAAGAACTTGCACTATCAGCTAAGCGTATCGGTTTGGATTTTATCTTTTACGATGATTCAACGAAAGATAGAACAGGTCGCTTACCCAAGAATATTCAAATAAAGCACATAGATACAATCAATGATATACTCGAACAGGCGCCAAATCGTAAAATCAATAAAACACCAAAACGCGAATGCGCTGCACTATTTTTAACTTCCGGCACAACGTCTAAATCCAAGATTGTCATGTTGTCCGAAAAGAACTTAGTTTCCTGCGCCTATTCTTCGGCGGCCGCTTTTAAATTAAAAACCACCGATAGATACTATACGATTTTACCACTTCACCACACTCTCACCTTGATGTGCGCGGTATTGGTGCCTATTACCAGTGGGTGTTCAATCTGTTTTTGTAAAAACGTCAAAGACATGCAGAAGGAGATGTGTTTTTATCGACCGACTGCGCTTGTAGTGGTACCGAGATTACTTGAATACATCATGAATACTATTAAGCTTACGGCCAGAAAGACACACAAAGAAAAAGCTCTGCAAAAACTAATTACCGTCAGCAGGCTATTTAGAACACTGCGTATCGATATAAGAAAGCCCCTCTTTTCTAGTATTCATGCTAAATTTGGGGGCAAAGTTCGCATGATTGCTTGTGGTGGAGCAGAGCTAGACCAAAGAGTTTTTAACTATTTGGACGATTTAGGATTTAATATTTATCAAGGATACGGCTTAACGGAAAGTTCGCCGATTTTAACTATTCGCGGAATGTTCGTGAAGAGCAAGATTGGCGTCGGCAGACCATTAAATGGCGTACATCTAAAAATAATCGATCCAGATACAACCGGCGTTGGAGAAATTATCGCCAAGGCTCCACAAGTTATGTTGGGCTATTATGGTGATAAGGCGGCCACCAAAGAAGTCCTGAAAAATGGTTGGCTTTATACTGGCGACTTGGGTAGAATAAGAGATGACGGCAATCTAGAAGTGGTTGGTAGAAAGAAGAATGTTATCGTGACCAGCAACGGTAAAAACATTTATCCGGAAGAGCTAGAAACACTAATTAATTATAGCGACATAGTCAAAGAAAGTATCGTAAATGGAGTTCAGAAAAAATCCGGCATGCAGATTATCGCTACAATAGTACCAGAAGACAAAAATCGAAAAGATAAGTCGCTCGATTATAAAATAAATAGGCTTATTAAAGATATAAATGCAGAATTGCCGGATTATAAACGTATTAACAAATATGTGATCAAGAAAGATGAATTCGAAAAGACCACTACACTGAAAATAAAGAGGGGTGGAAAATGAAGCCAATTCGAAAAATTACAAATATAGAGCAATTGTATGAGGACGTCCAGAGCGTGACTAATACGTATGCAATACAGTTCATCCTAGACATCAACAATATCAAAGATAAAGATGTAATTGAGCGCGCAATTGGGCGAGTGATAAAAAGTTGTCCAGAATTTAATGTCTATCTAAAAAAAGGTAAATTTTATCCACAACGGAGTCCAATTCATATTAAAGATATCAAAACAAAAAAATCTATCATTTACGATTTAGACTTATTCAGACAAAAAATAGATCTAAACGACCACTCAATAGAAGTCTATTTCGTGAAGACGCTTAGGGATGGATATCTGGTGCTCCGATTCGCTCATTCGGCGATGGATGGAAAAAGTGCCCTTCTTTTTATGCAGAACATTGCAAATTCGCTTAATGGAAAAGAGTTGATAAAGTGCAAAAAGGCTATTTCTGAAAAAGATTTCCTGAAGAAACTAAACTACTACAAGAAGAATGAACCGAAATTACCTCGAATCATTCATGACGAGGCATCAACTATTAAACGATATACAACAAGATGGCAAATCGTGCAACTGAACACATATATTCCAGGCATTATCGCTAAGCTCTCGTGTCTTTTAGCTCAAGAATTTAAAAGTAGCCAGATGAGAGTAATGGTGCCTGTAGATTTAAGACATCACGACGGCAATAGGCCATATATAGGTAATCTGACCTTACCAATTTTTCTGAATGTGAACAAAAGTGATAATTACATTAAAATTAATGGCGATTTACTTTGTGGCCTGAAAGATAACAAAGAGTTAAATATTAGTAATGCTCTAAATGGTTATCGTTATATACCAAGTTTATTGCGAAAGACGGGCATAAAAATTGGATGCGTGGTAAGTCAGTTCTACAATAAATTTTCCGTTAGTGCCGTTATATCACATTTGGGCAGAATAGATCTAAACGATTATTCCAATAAATATTTTAAGGTTAAAGATTTCGTAGATCTATCAATACAACAACCTCTAGGCGCATTCTCAATAGTTATAGTAGAATGTTCTCATAAGACAAACATCAGTATAAACTACTACGAAGATCAATTCAGTGAAGAATATATGAGGGCTCTCATAAAAAAGATAGAGGGACTAGCATGAAAAGTCGAGATTATCGATTTACTAATGAACTGGCAATCCATCATATAGGAATTGCTACTAATAGCCTAGACGAGCTGACGGACGAATATCTGCAGAATGGTTATCAAATTGCAAGTGAAGTCTATGATTCTGAGCAAAAGGCTAAGTTGCGATTACTTAGTAAAGATAATCAAAAAAACGTAGAGCTAGTATATGCAGACAATCCGGAGTCGCGAGTTTTTAATTTATCGCACAATAATTATAAAAAAGAATATCACATCTGTTTCGAAGTTAAAAATCTAAATCAATTTATTGATGTATTTAAAAATGAGGGCTATTTACTAATTACTAATATAGAAAAGGCAAAATTATTCGATGGCAAAATATGTTTTATGTATAAAAATGGTAATTTAATAGAACTACTGGAGGTAATATGAAAATCTATTTTTACCGCAATACAACAATTGAATACTTGTTTAAAGGCGTAGATGGTGTATCTTTCAGTGGATATGACGATAATGAACTATTAAACAATTACGACGACTCGGATATTATGATTTTTTATATGTTACCATACACTTATTCTAATCAAGATCTAGTACGGGCTATCAATGGTTGTCTGGAGCGAACAAAGTATATAATAAGCAACTACCCCAATAGAACAATCTTCGCTATCACTTTGCATAATTATTTTTATAGACCGTTTATTTTTGGGGATGATGAATTAGAGAGAGCTATTAGCTCCTACAATAAATTTTTGTATAGTCAAAAAAATATTAAAGTCATAAATATCGCACCATTTTATGCTACTCATAGTGACGTATTTAGTTCAAAATATTATTATTTATACAACGCAATAATCAATCCATCCCTCGCAGAAGAATTCCGGCATTTTATTTTAAATGAAATGTCCCTAATAGAAAGAACTCGAAAAAAATGTCTAATCCTTGATTTGGATAATACTTTATGGGGCGGCATCTTGGGCGAAGACGGAATAGGTAATTTACAAATAGGCGGTTCTTATCCAGGCAATTGTTTTCATGATTTTCAACGTATGATTTTGGAACTAAAAAACCAAGGCATCTTACTGGGAATATGCAGCAAAAATAACTATGATGATGTAGTCGAATGCTTCGAAAAACGAGATGATCTAGTTTTATCACTAGACGATTTTGTCGTAAAAAAAATTAACTGGGCGGAAAAGAGACGAAATGTAAAAGAGTTGGCCGAAGAACTGAATATCGGTTTAGATAGTATTGTCTTCGTGGATGATAATCCGGCAGAAAGAGAAAATGTGAAGATGCTCGGTGAAGTAACGGTTTTAGATTTCCCCAAATCCCCACATCTGATGACGGAATACTTCGCTGAGGAGTTTTACAAATATTTTGGAACATACCTATTAACAGATGATGATATTAATAAAAATATCTACTATAAGAACAGAGCAAAAAGCAACGAGCTAAGAAGCAAAGCCATTAGCGAAGATGATTTCATTAAAAAATTAAATATCAAGATAACTTATGAAATGATGAATGAAAATAATAGCGATAGAATTGCGCAGCTAATCAATAAAGCAAATCAATTCAACTTGACGACTAGACGTTATAGCAAAACAGAACTAATGAACATGACGGATGCTATAATATTGGCGATCAGGGTGGCTGATAAATTCGGCGATCTTGGGATTACGGGTGTTGCTATAATAAGGAAAAAGGATAAAAAGGAAGCAATCATAGATACATTCTTAATGAGCTGTAGAATACTAGGGCGAAAAATAGAGCAGGAATTTCTGAAAATTATACTAAATGAATTATGGAGCGCTGGGATAAAAAAGGTTATTGGGGAATACATTGAGACTGAGAAGAATAAGCAAGTAGAGCCATTCTACAGTAATAATGGTTTTAGTGAAGTTACGGATCGGCATTGTGGATCACGATATTTTGGGTATACATTAACTGAATTATTAGATTATAATAATAATTATATAGTGGAGAAAAAAGATGGACAGTAAGATCAAGAATATAATGAGGCAAGTTTTTAATCAAGATATTAATGATGGCTTTTCTAAAAATGATACCGACAAATGGGATTCTTTTGCTCATCTAGATTTAATTGTGAGATTAGAGCGGGAATTCAACATTTCGTTTTCTCCGGAAGAAATAGGTAGTATCGAGTCTTATAGTGATATAAAAAGGATCATTAATGGCAAAAAAGAATAAAATGAGAATTTATATAGCACGGATTAAAAACAAAGGCCACAAACTATTGTCTAATCATATATTGGAATATGCATACAATGACATATGTGGAAAAAATATGGATATTAAAAAAATCCATAAAGGCCAATATGGAAAACCTTATTATGACGACAAGTTTTATTTCAATATTAGTCATTCAAAGAATTATATAGTCGTAGCCGTAGACGAAAATGAAGTAGGAATAGATATAGAAGAGTCGAGATGTGTTAGTCCTAACCTCACGAAAAGAATTTTAACAAAGAACGAGAGAATAATGGATGGTGATGTTCTAAATAATTGGGTGCTCAAAGAAGCCTATGTGAAATATTTAGGTGTTGGTTTATATCTTGATTTTCGCAATATTGATACGGGAACAATTTCGAAGTCCGAGAACGTCGCCAACTTGTCGACAAAAGATTACTACTGTTTTCTCGTATCGAAAATCCCAACTCGAGCAAAGGTTATATGGTTGGATGATAAAGATCTATTTACGCAATGATCTTAAGAAAGCGCGGATAGCTTCTTCCATCCCGCATCTCGGACAAATTTCAGTTTTATTGTTTTCGCGTGACAAGGCGGGATAGCCTACGTAATATTTGCCGCATATAGGGCATTTACGGCGCTTTTGAGCGACTTTTGAGCCAGAATGGGATATTTTACCGTCTTTCATAGATCCACCGAGCAAACACGTGCCAGACCAAATTTATAGCCCAATTCCTCCCACATACTGTCAGGCGCATCTTCTTCAAGAACTCACCAAACCGGATAATTGTAGTCGAGCATAATCTTCGCTACATCCTTCGGATCCACCGTGAGCTGGCAAAAATAGCCAGCCGTCGTTTCACCTTCGACCATAATCGGTTCACTTTCTTCGGTCTTGGAGACTTCTTCCAGGCGCTTATACTCCGCCATAATAGCTTCATTTACAAGCTTAACAGCAGAAATTAATTTATCATCTTTTTTCATAGCTCAAGGTAAGTCTGGCGGTATGCCAAAATGGGGATATAACCGCAATGAAGTAACGGGCTTCTACGAGCCAGATCAGAATTTTGATACCAATAGGCGAGGATTTGATATGTATCTTGAAGGATATAGCCAAAGAGATATTATTGATTTCTGGCGACAAAACGACGTTCACCGCATGACGAAAATTAATCGCAAAAATAAAAACAAACGAAAAATCACTGTCTTTAACAGTGTTTCTATCCTCGGCTCAATCTTATGTGATCCATTTTACTACGGCATTCTCGTCCAGGGCAGACAAAAGGTAGATCTTCGCGAAATATTACCGGATTTCAAGCCAATGATTACCGAAGAAGAATTCGGACTAATTCAGGCAAAACGCAGAAAGCAAAAGAACATCCGCGCACAAGTAGTTCTAGACGCACTCTATAAAACACTAGACAGCCTACATTTCGCAAAGAGAGATGTTGCGAAGATTCAAAAAAGTCTAACGGATTATATCAATGTTCGCCATAACGAACTTATTGAGGAAAAACTTCGCGTTAATGCCGCTATTAAAGCTAAGAAGCGCCGTCAGGACGAACTAGCCCAGGCTTTCATAGATCTCGGCAAAGATGCGCCAAAAGAGGCAAAACAGATGGTGAACGAGCAACTTGAGGAATGCCGGAATGATATCGCGACTTTACAAGCCGAGCGCGACGAAATTGATGCTAAAATCTTCGATCCAGACCAAGTACGCGAAATCTTAGACGAGCTTACGAACCAGCTAGATTACATCGGTGAAAAGATGAAGTCTGCCGATTCTTGGCAAAAAGACCAGTTGGCCCGGAATATGCTTACGAACCTAGAAATTAACAACAAAAATGAGGTCTCTTTCAGATGGAAGAAACCCCTAAAGCACGTATTCAATAATGCTTCAACCGAAGAATTTCGGTCTGGTGCCCGAGACAGGACTTGAACCTGCACACCAAATGGCATATGCTCCTAAGGCATACGTGTATACCAATTACACCACTCGGGCATACTATTATTATAACACATCTTCGACTTATTTCTATAAAAACCTCTCATCCAAAATAAAAATGAGCCCTAATTGAAGGGCTCATTCTAAGAAATAGAGTTTTATTGACGCGATTTGGACATCACAAATGCAGTGCCAGCGGTAGTCATTAGACCAAGCACCACGGCAAGGGGCAACATATCCTCTGGACCAGTATTTGGCATATTACGAGTCGTGGCTACGCTAGTGGTTTTAGTGGCGGCTGCCTTCTCGGCTGCGATTTTTTCTTCAGCTGCTTTCTTTTCCGCAGCAGCTTTTTCTTCAGCTGCTTTCTTCTCGGCTGCGGCTTTCTCCTCCTCGGCTTTCTTTTCTTCATCGGTCTTATCGTCGGCCAAGGTAATTGACGAATTATTGTCGCCACCGATATTCTTGCGAGAAGCTTTGTTGGTTGCGACTACAACAATCGCTGCTACCAAAATCAAAATCAAAGCCGCTGCAATCGCCACCACGGCGATGACCTTGCGACGTTCCTTTTTGTCCAAATTAGTAGTATCGTTACTATACATAATAAAACTCCTTATCTTTTAATTATACCACACAAAGCACTAAAACACAAGAGTAAAACACTAAAATTGACCACAAATCAATAAAATGCTAATGGCTAACAGATATGAGATTAGAATAAGCGTCGATAAATAGATATTCGCGCGCCCGCATAACGATTAGTTTTGACCAATTTAAGTCCTGTTAACTCTGGTGCTTCATCCGGATGTGAAAGCACTAAAACCCCATCATCCTTTAGTAATTTAGCTAATCCACTAAGCTCGGCAATCCGAAAATCATCATACGGCGGGTCGGCAAGTATTACTTCAAATCGCTCATCTGTGTTGAAATCAGACACCTTGCCAGTTATTACACCTTCTTTTAGCCCCAAGTTAGCCAAATTCTCTCGAATCACCCGCGCAGCGCTTGGGCTTTTTTCTACAAATACCGCTTTAATTGCTCCGCGTGACAACGCTTCTATTCCGAGCGCCCCACTTCCCGCAAAGGCATCTAGCACCAAGGCACCTTCTAGCGCCGGCGAAATCATGTTGAAAAGCGCCAATCTCTCTCGCTCACCCATCGGATGAGTTCCCCTACCTGGGGTCTTAATCGTGCGCCCTCTGTATTTACCTGATGTAATTCTAACAGTATCCATCTTAATTCAAAGTAGTTATTTGTTGATATTTAGAAATCATGTCCATTAGTTCCTTATATTTTAACATATTATCAGCATTTTTCAAGAATTCGCCCACGTCTCGTTGCGCCTTCGCTATAATCTTCGTATCAGATAAGGATGCGATGCGTAGATCCAACGCTCCATGTTGCAAGGCCCCGTAGATTTCCCCTGGCCCACGCATTTTGAGGTCTACTTCGGCCAAATGAAACCCGTCCGACGATTTCTCTAGCTCTCGCAAACGCCGTGATGGCTGAGCGTCACCAGAGGTCAGCAAATAGCAGTATGCCTTCACCGAGCCACGTCCTACTCGCCCACGGAGCTGATGTAACTGGGCTAAACCATAAGCATCAGCGTTCTCAATAATCATTAGCGAAGCGTTTGGCACATCAACCCCTACTTCTACCACCGTAGTAGAAACCAAAATATCAATCTCCCCATCTGCAAATTTAGTCATCACCGCATCTTTCTCAGCTGGTTTCATTTTGCCATGTAAAAATTCAATCTTCGCGTCCGGGAACGCCTCTTTAAGGCGTCTAGTGCGCATTTTAACTGAAGTGATTTCAGACCCGCCACTTGACCCACCTTTACTACTACCACCGTTCCTAGCGCCACTCGTGACTCCAGAGGCCATAGTTCCATCTTCGATCGCTTTGCAAATCCAATAAATCTGCTGTCCATGCATCTTCGTACCACGCCCTTTTCTATCTGGCTTTGCCGTCATAATCTCTTGCATCTTGGGGTATAATTGCTCACGTGAATCTACTTCAGCAATAATTCGCGTCTCTATCGGCTGACGCCCCACTGGTAATTCATTGAGTACGGAGACGTCTAAATCTCCAAAAATTGTCAGTTGTAACGACCGCGGGATTGGCGTTGCTGTCATAGATAGGAGATGTGGCGCCAGCCCAGTCGGCGATTTCAGCATTAGTTTCTGCCTCTGTTCCACCCCGAAACGATGCTGTTCATCAATAATCACTAGCCCTAGTTGCGAAAATTCGGTATCATCCGTAAGTAGTGCATGGGTGCCGATTACGAGGTCTATTTTATGTTCCGCAATCTGTTTTTTTAGCTCCGCCTTTTTCTTTGTCGCGCCAGTTAGAAGTGTCGTCCGCACGCCAAATTTACCAAGCAATACCGAGATTCCTTCATAATGCTGTTCAGCCAGAATCGCCGTAGGCGCAAGCAAGGCTACCTGCTCGCCGGCAAGCACTGCTTCGTATGCCGCCATCGCTGCCACCATCGTTTTACCAGAGCCTACGTCACCTTGAAGTAAACGATTCATCGGCGTTCCTTTTTCCATATTTTGGAAAATTTCCCACGCCGCTAGTCTTTGCGCGTTGGTTAGCTTAAATGGTAAACTCGTCACGAATTCTCGAATTTTCGCTACGTCAAAAGCGACGGGGGCGGCTTTTAATTTTTCATTCTCGCGTCGGTTAAGTTTTGCCGCTAGTATTAGTTCAAAAAGCTCCTCATACGCCAAATATTCCCGCGCCACACTTACATCTGTCAGTACCTCTGGAAAATGCGCTTTGTATAGCGACTCGCGCCTCAGCCCCGGCTTTACTGGCAACAAATCTGGCACTTTGGCAAATATCCCACGCGAGGCATTCACTAGCCGCTTAAAATCATGCGATTTAAGCCCGCCGTGAGCCACATAGACGGGCGTAAGACCAGCCGCCGCATCTACGTCGGAGACGAGAGCGGCTGACGGCGAAGTAAGCTGGTAGCGCCTATTTTTGAGCTCGTAGGTACCCATGAAGTAGTATTCTTTGTCTGGTGCGAATTGTCGCACTCGGTAGCCTTGGTTGAACCATACCACGCGCACTGCCCCAGTATCATCTCGCACTACTCCCTCAGTTATCGCTAGGTTACGTCGCCTCGCCCTTCGGGTGGAGAGCGAATCGATTTTGCCCTTAATCACTACTTTGCCCGGTCGCATTGCAGCGATAGAAGTGGGTGCTTCATAATTCTCATAATCTCGTGGCAAATTGTAGAGAAAATCCCGCACCGTTTTGATACCGGCTTTTTTCAAAATCTCCGCCGTCTTTGGCCCGATTCCCTTCAGCACCTCCACTGACTCCAGCAAATCCATGTCTACATTATAGCATACCCAGATGGCCCCAATGTTTAGAGTACTTATTTTATAAAATGGTCATTCTATGCTATTATTGGGTATGCGTATAGATGGAGAGCTATATCTCGCCATCACCGAAACTATACACCATTACCGCCACCTAGAGTGGCGGTTTTTCATGTCACTATTCGGCCTTACCAGAATGCTCTGCTCGCCATTTGGCAATCTCACCATGGTTGCCAGATAGTAAAATATCCGGCACTGTCATTCCGCGAAAATCATACGGCTTAGTATATTGCGGATATTCTAGATTATCTCCATCCGAAAATGATTCAATCGCCGCCGAAGTCTCACCGCCCAGCACCCCAGGAACGAGCCTCACTACCGAATCAATGATGATCAGTGCTGGCAATTCCCCACCAGTCAACACATATTTTCCCAATGAAATTTTGTAATCTACAATAGATAAAATCCGCTCATCGTATCCTTCGTAGTGTGGACAGAGGATGATGTAGTGCGGATGGCTCGCAAATGCTTCACTCGGAACCATTGCCAGTTCTCTTGCAAACTCCTGGTTCCACACTTTCCCCACCGGCGTAGGCAGAATAATTTTCGCCTCTGGATCATCCTTTAGCACCGACTCAATTGCATTAAATACTGGCTCGCACCTTAGCAACATCCCATCTCCGCCTCCATACGGCGTATCATCTACGCTTCGATGGGGTCCTAGTCCAAACTCGCGTAAATTCACAAAATCAAATTTTGCCAAACCTTTTCTTGTGGCTTTCTCCATCATTGACGATTGCAAATATGGTTCAATCGCTTCTCTGAATAATGTAATAATTGTAAATCTAATCATTTACCATATTATACCATAAAAGAAACCGGCCTTACGACCGGTTCCGCGCTGATGCGCGCCCACCCTTTGGGGCACATTGGTTTGTTTTAATCCGCTGTTTTTGTTTTCTATTAATGTAAGTCTCCACACTCCACTAACATAGTATCAGTGGAACCCCTGTGAAGCGTACCAGCTTAATACCATCATAAAGCATAAGCATTCAGTTGTCAAGACTTTTTGTTATAAATATGAAAAATCCCCGATCGCAATCGGGGATTGGTGGGGGTAACGCTCAGTAGTCGGACTTGAAGTTAAAAGTCACAGATGCACAATGTTTGACGCCGTCCTTGAAATACGACACCAC
The DNA here is from genome assembly GCA_045657985.1 of Candidatus Nanosyncoccus sp. Lineage (GTDB taxonomy): Bacteria > Patescibacteriota > Saccharimonadia > Saccharimonadales > Saccharimonadaceae > Nanosyncoccus. The sequence goes on from JAZOUF010000001.1 coordinate 11,774, forward strand.
GGCATCGCCGTCCTCATTGTAGCCGAACGCGACTATTTCACCGTATTTTTCAGGATCCGAGGACATTGCACCGAGCACGCATTCGCCGATTTTGTTCAGCGCAAACAGGCTATCGATCCGCAGTCTGCTCGCCACATCAAACTCAATGGCCATCGTGCCACCCTCAAAGAGGTAGATTGCCACAGGCTTCATCTCGGCGTTCTTGCCACTGAGAATATCGGCAAACGAATGAGTCTGCAGATATTTAAGCGTGGGCTCGTTCAGGTTGTCGTAGTAGGACAAGTCCAGCAGCTCCAGCGGGTCATCCAGCGTTGTTGTGATTTTGAGATGGAATTCGCCGTCTTCAAAGGCGGTGAATGTTCTCAATCGGTTCACGACTCCTTCAAAAATCTTTCCTGCTTCTGATACGTTCAACATTGCTATATCTCCCCATTCAGTTAAAATGCAAACCTCTTAAAAGGTTCATTTCTAATTATAGCACAATAATCAAAAAAAGTCAATAAAAAAAGGTAAGAATTTTTGCCATTAACCCAGGAAATATGTTATAATATAGAGGTATGTTTGTAGATATAGCGAAAGTCAGTTTAAAAGCCGGCAAAGGTGGCGACGGCGCCGTATCTTTTCGCCGCGAAATCTATATTCCTAAAGGTGGCCCAGATGGTGGCGATGGCGGTAAGGGCGGCGACATTATTTTTCGCGCCGACAAAAACACTAACACATTGATTGATTTTCGCTTTACTCCAATCTTGACTGCCGAGGATGGCAAGAACGGTTCCGGTACTCGTTCCGCCGGTCGCAGCGGTAAGGATTTAATTGTAGATGTGCCGATCGGCACGGTGGTATACCGAGTAGAACGCGAGGAAATACCTCGTTCGAGGAGCATAATCGCCGACGGGGCGATTACGGAGCGACCGAACCCTGTAACGACAGGAGCGAGGGAGCGTTCCGAGAACGACGGTATTCCTCGTGTTCCAATAGCTGACTTGACTCACGACGGTCAAACCGCCATCATCGCTAGGGGTGGCGACGGTGGCTTCGGTAACGCACATTTTAAGTCTAGCACTCGCCAAGCCCCTATTATCGCAGAGGTTGGCGAGCCGGGTGAAGAATTTGAGGCTGAGCTAGAGCTTAAGTCCATGGCAGACGTTGGCTTAGTTGGTTTGCCGAATGCTGGCAAATCTACCTTTCTCTCCGTTGTTTCTAACGCCAAGCCTGAAATCGCTGATTATCCATTTACGACTATTACGCCAAATCTCGGCGTTGCGACTATAGATGATAAGGATATTCTCATCGCCGACATTCCAGGCCTCATTGAGGGTGCTTCTGAGGGTAAGGGTCTTGGTCATGATTTCTTGCGCCACATCGATCGCACGGCCGTTCTGCTACACCTGATTGATGTTTATAATAACGATGCCGGCGAGGCTTATCAAATTATCAGAAACGAGCTCAATAAGTATTCCGACCTCAAAGATCGCCCAGAAATTGTTGCACTTACTAAATGTGAAGGCGTCGACGATGATATCATTAAAATGCAAATGTCTTCCATCCTCGCAAAGAACCCCGCCGCCAAAATCTTCGCGATTTCTTCCAGCGCCCACCAAGGCCTCACTGAGTTACTACGGGAATTGGCTACAGAGGTGTCCGAAATGTCTTTTTCTCGGGACACTCTCCGGTTAGACCGTTCCGAGATGTATATTCCTGACGGCGCCGAGAAAGCTGCCCAAAGGGCAGACTTCCCCGGACGCCCAGCGTATGACATCGAGGACGGGCTTGCCAGTCCCGAAAAAAGACATTTGGACGCCACAATACCCACCATTTCTCTTGGCAAGAACGCCCTGAAGGATACTTGGAAAGTCGAAAAAGCAGACGACAAATTTATCGTTACCGGTGAGAAAATTGAGAAGTTTGCTCGTCGCACCGATATGAACAATTATGCTTCCGTCAACCGTCTCCGTGATATCATGAAGAAACTCGGCATTCGTGCCGAACTCACCACTCAAGGTGCTACGCCAGAGTCCATTATTAGTATCGCTGGCAAAGAGTTCACCTTGGTAGAAGATTGGTGATAACTACAACTTAGCTTAAAAATCATCTATAATCTGTATTACATCGTAATACAGATTATTTTAGTGTATGTAATTAAAGTTTCCCACTGCATTGGCTGGAATTGTAGAGCGAATCACCATGTAAGTACGATAGTTATAGTTCATCTCTGTTACTATAATTGAGCCATCAGGATTAACTGCTTCTACGTAGCCCACGTGGCCATACCAACCAGAAGTCGTCTGGAAAATCGCTCCTGCTGATGGTGTATTATCTACGCCATATCCTGCCGCCGCCGCTCTTGCTGCCCAAGTATTCGCATTACCAAGATTACTTGGTAAATCTTGGCGATTATACCATGCCCATTGTGTACATTGTCCACGCCCATAAGGTCCACCGAGATCATAGAAATATCCAACTACCTCAATATTTTGGCGTTCTGAAGTACTGCCAAGATAGGTATAGTAATAAACCGGACGCACCACAGGCGGCACATATTCAGGTCGTTCCGTCTCTGGTAGGGACCCACCTTTAATCAAAATCCTCATCCCTTCTGAAATGCCTGAGATTTCAAGATCATTCAAAGTGGTAATTTCCTCCACCGAAGAACCGTATTTATCCGCAATATCCGCTAATGATTCGTCTGCTTTCACGGTATAAACAATACCACTTACACTCGGAACATACAGTAGATCGCCAGCTGTTACTTCGGTAGTTTTCTTGCCATTAGACCAACGAATCTCATCGGTAGAAATACCGTACTTTGCGGCGATAGAATCCATACTTTCCCCCTCTTGTACAGTATACTCCACTACACCACGCGATACTGAAATATTGGTAATATTCGGCTTCTCTAATTTTCCAGTAGAAGTTTGCCCCGCTTCGTACATGGAGGTTGTAACCACATAGTTAGACGCCACGTCAGAAGCGCTCGCAAGTCCCATCGTATCGGAGATATCCGCCACAACATAAAGCGCGGATAATTGATCTACGGATATTTTATAATTTTCTTCCGCAAATGCATCTAAACTCAAGTTTAAGGTCGAGTTTTTCTTATCCAGTGAGCCCACAAAAACAAGTACTACCGTCACTATACCGGCTAAAATATAAGGTAAAATCTGCTTAAAGCGTCGAGCGCCAAACCTTTGTTTATTCTTGCTCATAATGAAACATTACAGAGCTTTTGGCAATGACTGTAAATATTCTGAACGTGCTCATACTCTGTATTACTATAATACATCAAACCATCGTCACCTGTCAAGAAGTAAAGATAAGCGGTGTCGCTTGGACTCGCCACTGCCAGCAATGCCGAGAGCCCAGGATTCGCAATCGGGCCACACGGCAATCCAGTATACATTCGAGTATTATAACAAGAATCTACTGTAAGGGCTGCCGCATTGTCGCCATATATCTCACGATTCGGATCTAATAAATCCAACGCATACGATACGGTCACATCGCTGCCTAGTGTCATTCCATAATCCAACCTCGTCAAAAACACTTGTGCTACCGTCGGCTGATCTGGCGAATTTGCTTCTTTTTGTACCACCGATGCTAGTGTAATGCCGTCATAAAGGCTCAATCCTTGCGCTTCATAGCGGGAGACCAAGTCATTTTCCTCAATCACCTTCCCCATCTCAGCTAAAAACTTGCTCAGCACATCTTGAGGGCTGTCATCGCCATAGAACTCCAGAGTCTCAGGATATAAGAACCCTTCTAGGCTCGCCCCTGTTGGCCTCTCGGTTAAAAAATCATAATCATATTGCGCCGTAAGTGCCGCGTCTACTTCTGCCTCTGTATAATTAGGAATACGCTCCTCCTTGTCGCTTTCGCCATTTCTATCCACTGCGAGCAAATGTCTCCGCACATCCATAATCGTTTCACCTGGTCGAATTGTGAAATTAAATGTAATGGCTTCCATCTCGGCTTCTTGCCTAGCATATTCCTCTTCTCGCTGCTGTCTAATATGATCGCGTACTTTTAACGCTATCGTAATACCCGCAAGCACTAATATAATAACTATAGGCGGAATAATTAGTAAACTTAGCATTTTTTTACTTTTATGTTTAGCTTTTTTTAGCTCAAAATTAACCTTTTCGACCTCTTTTTTAGCTAAATTTACAGTACTATCATGAATTTCACCGCTCTCTTTAAATCCCTCAATAAAATCTTGCAAGATGATTGAGGCGGCCTCGGCATCAATCTCGCCCTTTTCGTATTTTTTCTTGCGCGTTTTTAGACGCGACTCGGCTTCCACGGACGTCAGCGACTCATCTTGGAATCTAATTTTTGCTCCTGGAAGCTTTTCTGCAAGCGTACGCGCGAAGTTGCGCACATATAGGGTCTGTGCCGTCTCATTGCCCTCATTGCTCCTGGGAAGCCCTAGAACAAAGAAATTCGTATTGTTTAGATTGGCAATTCTGGCGATTTCCTGCCATTCTGAGCCATCTACGAGTACAGACCCGACTGGTATGGCTATACGGGTAGCCGAATCAACCTTGGCCACGCCAATGCGCTTCTCGCCCACATCTAACCCAATAATGCGCACTTTATTCTTCAACCTCAATATTTACGGTTATTTTATTCGGGTCGCCAGGAATTGACATTACCCATGGATAAGAGGTGTCAATTTTAATTGAACTCACTCCGTCAATGTCTTTTATATCGTGCTGTGCTACGCCGAGACCTTTGCCTTTTATAATCTCCACAATCTCATTCTCGGTAACTTTCGGACCAGACACATACGATGTCTTCAATTTCCCTACGTATCCTTCTTCGGTCTGCAAGAAATTCTCCACAAATGGGTCATTCATGCTGTAAATCTTATAACTTTCAGCCAATTTGGCTTTCTCAGAAATAAAATTCTCTACTTTTGTCTTGTCCAAGACGTAAATTGTATCAGTAGTTGTGACGCTAAGCTTCGGTTTCTCACCCTCCTTCACTTCCTCTCCCACCTTAGGAGTCACTACCGGCTCACCCACGGTCTGCTTGAAGCTCGTCTCTATCGCAAAATTACCCTCACCAATCGTCTTCAATAACTTTTCTTTATTGGCAGATTCATTGGACATTTTAAGTTTCGAAATGGCTTCATCTACGTCCGATTGTTGCACAATAGAAACCATCACGTCTGTCCCGCCGGCCATCGCAGTCTCAGAATAGGCTCCGTCTATGCCCGCTGAGGTAATCCACTTGGAAGAAACGGACGGCGAAATGTTATATTTAGCGCCAGGATTTTCCGCTGTGACTGTAATTTTTCTAGTTACAAGACAAGTTTTGCTAATACTAAAGTTTGGCTCGTTGTAGTTTTCACAATCTTTTTCTAATGTCTTCAAATCTCCATCCCAAGACAACGTGCTGTCTGCATCGGCCACAAATGTCAAATCATCAATCCTGAAAGCCGTGCCAGCGTTGACAGCCGCCACTCCACCGCTGTCAATCTTGAAATATTTATAGATGACTAATTCGCCTTTTGCTTTCTCACCAACATTCTTGCTGCCAGTTGCTTCAAAAGTCGCTTCAGCTTTTTCCTCTAGCTTCTTTGTTTCGAGATAAAAAATACCTTCGGATACCTTCTCGTCTGTCAACTTCTCGGTAAATGTTACATTTTCTGAAAAGTTGCTTGATACAGTACGAATACCGACTGTTACAGTCACTGCTGGCGCAATTGCAAAAGCCCACACCAGTACGACAATCAAAACCACAATTCCGACACTACCACCAATTACGAGCGGTTTATGGCTCTGAACCCATGCTACGAACGGATTGGCTGAAAGTTTTACGTCCTTCTTCTTATTTTTTTTGTCCTTTTTGTCATCAATTTTAGTATCATTCTTTTTCTCGTCGTCAACATTTTCAGCATTATTATCTTCCGCTTGTTCTGTTTCGTCTTGATTTCCAACTTCTTTAGCGACGATAGTATCGCCATCCTCCACGACCTCTTCGGTCGCCACTATCTCTTCGGTCACAATTGCATCAAGCTCTGGCACGGATGGTGCTGACTGTAAATTCTTTGTCACCGGTAGTTTTGTTGCAGCTGCCAACCGAATGACGGACGGGTCTGCAGTCACCAACACAATTTTCTTTCCAGTTTTGTTGCCAGTTTTGCAAATCAATCTAATATTTACAATACTACGAAGCACACCTGCTTTCTTCGGCGGTACCAACGCTACGATTTTCTCTTTGGAATTTTCAATTTTAGTAATGATATCAGTGATATCATCTTCTGGTTCTATGTAGATGACGTCCTTATTCATGATTTAATTTTAGCACATTTTATGTGGCTTGTGTTAAAATAATAATAACATGAGTCTATTTAACCGTAAAAAAAATCCAGCCACTACGACGACTATGCAAAATCCTAGTCCACTGGCTGAGATGGCGCTCGCCACTATTAACGATGGCGTGATCATGACTGATAGCAAAGGCATTATTCAATATATGAATCCTGCCGCTGCATCCATGACTGAGGCTGGTTCGCCGAACAACGCAGTTGGTCTAGACTACGGTTTGTTCATGAAGATTGAGGATAAAGACGGCAACGAAATCCCGGACAACGAAAACATTTTTGTCAAGTCAATGCAGGCCGGCAAACCAATCGAGAAGCTGGTCTGTTGCCTCGTAACTCGTACTTCTGAGAAACGCATTCCTATCGCGATTTCTCTAGTTATCGCAAATGGTGGTGCATCAAACCGTATTATTACATTCCGTGACATTACGAAAGAACTTGCCGAGGAGGGCGAACAAGCAGAGTTTATTTCCACTGCATCACATGAAATGCGTACCCCAGTCGCATCCATTGAAGGATATTTAGGCCTGGCGCTTAATCCGCAGACTGCAACTATTGACGAACGGGCAAAGGGCTACTTGGAATCAGCCCATGCCGCCTCGCAACATTTAGGCCAACTTTTCCGCGATTTGCTCGACGTCACTAAGTTGGACGACGGTCACATTAAACCTCATTTAGAACCTATTGAAATGGTTAGTGCGGTCAAGAAGATTGCTGACGAATATGCCACCAGGATGCGAGAGGCTGATCTTACATATACTTTCGGCACTGATGGTAAAAAACTCCCCAACAAAGACAAACATCGCTTGGCACAAGTAGTATATGGCAATGTGGACATTAATTTCTTGCAAGAAATTGTAGATAATCTCGTTGAAAATGCAATTAAATATACACCAGCTGGTGGTTCTATTTATGTTAATGTACTGGGTGATGGCGATCGAGTGCTTATTAACGTGACTGATACCGGTATTGGCATTTCTTCTGACGACATCCATCACGTTTTTCAAAAGTTTTATCGTGCAGACAATTCCGACACGCGTGCCATTGGCGGTACTGGGCTTGGCCTTTATATTGTCAAAAAGCGTGTTGAAGTGATGGGCGGACGTATCTGGGTCGAATCAGCATTTGGCGAAGGTTCTACATTCTACGTATCCTTACCTAGATTAACCGGCGCAGAATATGAGAGGCTCATGACTATAGCTCAGAATGTTAAGGCTATGACTTTACCAGCACCAGCTAATTCAATCCCTAATCAAAATGTAGCACCAGCCATGCCGGCCAATTCTTATCAAGCCGTTCAACCGCAACCAACACCAGCTCCGCAACCAGCAACAGTAGCTCAGTCGGTTCCAGCTCAACCTGTCGTTCCAATTCAGCCAGTTAACACCGTGGCGCCAGTAGCGCAACCAGCGTCAGTGCCTACGCAACCTACCACAGTTACTCCGCGGACGGCTACCCCCAAACCAACCCCACCACCAGCACCACCAGTTCAACCTTCCCCACCGGCTCCGCAACCATCCCCAAGCAATACTAATAACGTTAATAACCTAAATGGAGGAACACAATGACTAAAGTAATGGTAGTAGAAGACGATTCGGCGCTTCGAGAGATATACAGCATTCGTATCACGGCCGAGGGATATAATGTAGTTTCGGCAGGTGACGGCGAAGAGGCACTCGCCATGGCTGTCCGCGAAAAGCCAGATCTAATCCTTTCTGACGTGATGATGCCAAAGATTTCTGGTTTTGATATGTTGGATATTTTGCGGACCACTCCTGAAACCGCAAACATTAAGGTTATTATGATGACGGCGCTCTCTAGTGACGACCAACGCCAACGTGGCGAGCGTTTGGGTGCTGACCGTTACTTGGTCAAATCTCAAGTCGGTATTGAAGATGTCGTAAACGCAATTCATGACATTCTTGGAGATCGTCAATCCGCCACTCCCGTCGCTGCACCAGCCACGACTCCGCAACACGCTGGTATTGCGCAACCAACACCGGCTCCACAACCAGCCGCCAGTACTGCCTACACCATCCCGCCTGCCGCACCTGTCGCTTCCGCTGTGCCAGTGGCACCGGCTCCACAGCCAGCTCCAGTCGCTCCGCAACCTGCCCCAGCCCCACAGCCAGTTCCAACTCAGCCAGTCATGCCTGCAGCTCCGACTCCTCAACCAACCGCTCAACCGACCGATTATGGACAACCAACCAATCCGGCTCAATAAGTTTCTAGCCGAACGTCTTGGCTTTTCTCGTCGCGAGGCGGATAACGCAATCGTGGATGGCAAAGTCACAATAGATGATAAAGTGGCAGTACTGGGCGCTCGCATTGACAAATCTAGTAAAGTGTGCTATAATAAAAAGATAGTTCCGTTTAATGCGGATTATCTTTACTTAGCTTTCAATAAACCAGTGGGCTATGTCTGTTCGCGTCGTGCTCAAGGGTCAGCCCCGACTCTTTACGAACTCTTACCGCCTGAATATCAGAAATTAAAGACCGTCGGTCGCCTTGACAAAGACAGCTCCGGTCTAATTTTACTCACTAATGACGGCGATTTCGCCTTCCAGATGACGCATCCCAAGTTTCGCAAAGAAAAAATCTACGAAGTTCAACTCGACCGTCCCCTAGAGCCGCTTCATCAGCAGATGATTTCGGATTACGGCGTCTTACTTGACGACGGCCCCAGTAAGTTCACTGTGGTTAGAAATGAAGACAAGGTGGACGATTTGAGAGCATTCGCGACAACGGGTGCGAGCGAGGAAGCTCGAAAATCGCCCACCTCGCCTTCATACCACGTTATCCTTTCTGAGGGTCGCAACCGTCAAATCCGCCGCACTTTTGCAGCCCTCGGCTATCGTGTGGTCAAGCTTCACCGTACTCAGTTCGGCAAATATCAGCTAAGTGGACTCGCACCTGGTAAATGTGCTATAATTAAACCATGAACACTATCCTCGGTCTAGATATCGGTACAGAATTCGTTAAAGCCATTCTAGGTAAAGTTGGCAAAAAAGGCAACATAGAAGTCTTAGGCGTCGGCAAAGCCAAACAACAAGAGGGTAGCATGCACGCTGGCGGCATCGCCGACATCCCAGCGGTTGTCTCAGCTTGTGAAAAGGCAATCTATGCCACCGAGCAGCAGGCCGGTATGCGCGCCGATACTACAGTAGTCGGTATCGCTGGCGAACTCGTCAAAGGTAATACTACTACCGTCCGCTACAGCCGCCCGAACCCCAACAAGCCAATCACCGAAGCAGAAATGAATGAAATCATTAAGAAAGTTCAAGAAAAATCTGGTGATGTAGCAAAGAAAACCATCGCTTTAGAAACAGGTAATGATAATGTGGAAGTACGCCTGATCAACTCCGCCATTGTTTCCTTAACTATTGACGGTTATAAAATCATGAACCCAGTTGGCTTTAAAGGTTCCGATGTTGTCATTCAATTCTATACGGCTTTTGCTCCCCTGATTCATGTAGCTGCCATTGAAAAAGTTTGCGCCGAGCTAAATCTAGATTTACTTACCGTAGCCGTGGAACCTTTTGCGGTTTGTCGTGCTTGTCTCGGTGATGACCTAGATTCAAATTATTCGAGCGTCGTAATGGATATTGGTGGTGGCACCACTGATGTTGCTGTGATTGACGATGGCGGGGTTGAAGGTACTAAAATGTTCTCCATCGGTGGGCGTAGTTTTACGCGTCAAGTTGCTGAATCTTTAGGTGTGGATTTTGATACCGCGGAAGAATACAAACTGGCCTATGACAGTGGCGACTTGGATGACAGGCTCAAGTCTAAAATAGAAACCGCCCTTTCACATAGCCTAAGTGTATGGCTTTCTGGAGTAGTGGTTGCCCTGGAAGAATTCGAGGAAGTGGGCAGTTTACCACGTAACATTGCGTTATGCGGTGGCGGCGCCAGTCTTTCCTTGATTCAAGAGACGCTTGCGATTTCTGACTGGTATGAGGACTTACCGTTTCCCCGACGCCCAATCATTCATCTAATTGAAATATCCGATTTACCGAACCTCACTTTAGGTGGCCATGAGCTCGATCATTCTTTTGCCACGGCAGTTGGTCTGCTTAGAGTCGGATACGACACCCTTATTGGCTCCCCAGAAGATAATAAACTCAGAGCCAAACTCGCGAAGCTCTTACAGAATTGACATTTTAGTTAAAGTGTGATATAATAAAAGTATCTGACAATTATAAGGGGGTTATATTATGATTATTTTAACAGATCTGTCAGACGTACTTATCGGTGGACTGAGCGACGCAGCTAGGATTATTGGCGAAAAATACGGTGCCGGTACTAGCGCGAAATGTCTCAAACGTATCCAGGAAACTCAGGACGGATTCAATGCTGTCCTTCGTGGTCAAATGAAAGAAGCTGACTATTACCGCGTTTTCTTCGCAGGCTGTCATTTCTGTTTTGGCTACAATGACATGAATCGTGTATTCTCTGAAGCGTTTAAGATTTCCGTCCCAGGCACTCTGAAACTGTACCAGCGCATCATTTCGCATCCTTCGTCTCTTGCTCCGGACGCTTCGACGCAATTTGGCATGCCGGCCATTTTCATCGCGTCCGATCATATCAGCGAGCGTATTCCAGAAATCAAGCGGCTTCATCCAGAAATCTTTCGTGTGGTAACTGATGCTTTCTGGTCTTGCGAGTTTTATTCGCTAAAAAGCGACCCAGGTTTCTTTAGTCGGTTGTTATCTTTGACGTTTTGCGACATGAACCCACAGGAGTTCATCTTTGTCGATGATAACCAGAAAAACGTTGAAGCAGCCGAGCGTGTTGGCATTAAAGCAATTCGCTTTACGGACGCCGTCTCGCTCGAAGCGGCTCTTCGCAATCTTGGTTTTGTCATCGCTTCGCCCACCCCATAATCAAAAGGCGCTTTTTAAAAAGCGCCTTTTTCCTATTCCAACACCGCCTTAATCCGCCGCACTCCGGCCGAAGAGGATTCTTCTTTCACGATGCGGAACTTGCCAAGCACGCCAGTATGTTCTACGTGCGGACCACCACACACCTCGCGCGAAATTGGACTATCGAAGTCTCCGATTGTGTATACTTTCAACTTCTCCGGGTACTTATCCCAAAACTGCCCATGCGCTTTTAATGTATCTCGTGCGTAATTCTTCTCATACTCATCATAAACTACTGGCAAATCAGCAGAAATCCACTCATTTACTTGCTTTTCCACCGCCGCGATTTCTTCCGGCGTCATTTTATGGTCAAGATTAAAATCGAATCTTACCCTTTCGGAAGTGATATTCGACCCTTTCTGGCAAATATCCGCCGATACTAGTTTCTGCAAAGCCGCAAGTAACAGATGACACGCAGTGTGATATTTCACCGTTTGCTCACCATGGTCTTCAAGCCCGCCCTTGAACATTCCTTTAGAAGCGGTTTGTGAACGTTCTCTTTGTTCTGCTAGTGCCGCCTCAAACTCTTTCCGATAATCCGTTGACAACTCTATTCCCTCACGATAACATTCTTCTACCGACAACTCCATCGGAAAGCCATAGGTGTCTTGCAGTTTGAAAATCTCCTTGCCATCTATCGCCTTACTGGCTTTAGTTATTTTTTGTAACTCCTTAATGCCCTTGTTCAGCGTCTTCCTAAACGCACTTTCTTCTTTCACGAGCACCTCCAGTGCCGTGTCGCGATGTGTCAAAATGGAATCTGGCAAATCAGTATAATTGTCGGCAATAATTGGCACAATTTCCGCCAAAAAATCTGATGCCACTCCGAGATCTAGGGCGCGCAAAATCGCCCGCCTCACTAACCGTCGCATCGCATACCCCTGTGCTTTATTGGATGGCACAAGCCCCTGTGCCGCCAGTAAATACGCTCCACGAATATGATCGGCGATTACCCGCATCTCATCAGTATTGTTTTCGTATGATTTTCCAGATATCTCCTCAAGTCTTTCAATAATTGGTCTCATCAAAGAGATGCGGAATACATCAAACGATCCAATCGCCGCCGCCGCAATGCGCTCTAGTCCACCACCAAAATCAACATTCTTCTTCTCTAGTTCTTCAAATGACCCATCTGGCAAACGCCGGTATTGCATAAACACCTGATTGCCAATTTCCATAAATCTCGCACCATCACTTGCCGGATGCGCCAAGCCATATTTCTCTACGTCTTGTTTATCCTCGCCAAAATCATAAAACACTTCCGAGTCTGGTCCACAAGGATCGCCAATCGGCGTCGTGTCGCATCCGCCACCACGTGACCACCAGTTTTCGTGGTCATCGTAGAAGAAAATTCGTTCACCAGGCTTGATTCCACGATTATCGCCATCAGCGGCCGAACCAATCTCTACAATTTTCGCCTCAATACCAGCCTCGGCGAATACTTTTTGCCAAATCTCGGCCGCCTCTATGTCGCGCGGAATACCATATTTCTCATTTCCAATAAAACAAGTCACATAAATCTTTTCCGGGTCCAGCCCCACGATTTTCGTCAGAAATTCAAAGAAGTTACGAATCTGTTCCTCTTTAAAATAATCACCGAGTGACCAGTTGCCAAGCATTTCAAATACTGTCGTGTGCCGCGGATCACCCACATCTTCAATATCCTGAAGGCGCATTGATGGTTGCGAGTCGGTTAGTCTCGTACCTTCTGGATGTTTTTTGCCGAGCAAATACGGCAAAAGTGGCTGCATTCCAGACCCAGTGAAAAGGGTCGTTGGATCACCTTCCAGCACAAGCGGCGCCGGTGCAATAACATGATGCCCCTTCGATACTTGAAATTCTAAAAACTTCTTTCTAATCTCATTTGCGTCCATTTCATCATTATAACAGATTTTGACTTGCATTGTAGAAAAAACCATGCTAAAATAACCTTAAATATAATAAAAGGAACAAACATGGTACAAGCAAAGAAAAAAAATGCGACCAGAACTGCGAAGAAAACCACTGCCAAACAGTGTAAAACTAGCAAAAGTTGTAGCAGAAGTAAAATGCGCTATGAGAAATATCAGAAAGGTCAAAAGTCTAATATGATTTTTGTAGCCTGCATGAGTGCGCTAGCCGCTACCTTACTCTTAGCCGATATGATTATGATAGTCGCCTAAGACAAATGAAAAAGCCGCGCTAAGAACGCGGCTTTAATTAGAAGGCCATTTTATCGCGCTTGTATAGGGATAACTCTCTTTTGTTGAGTTCCTCTTCCCAGGCGTCCAGACGTTTCTTTTTGAGCTGCAAATCCAGCTCGCGTGCAGATAGGCGCTTAGTCATTTCGGCCATAGAGTTATGGCGTACATAGTATTCCTCGCCATAGATAAACCACTCTCTCAGCGGATGGTGTCTCAGCATCCAGATTCCTCTGGCTATATTTTGGCGTATCCGTTCGGGGGTTACGCCAAGTTGGTCGGCGATAGCCGTTAGCGTCATTCCGTCGCGATAGCGCATTAACAAACACTTTCGAACGCGCTCGTCATTCCTGCCTTTTCTCTGGGACTCGAGTTCACCGATAATCTCAACGATTTTCTTTTCGTGCTCCTTAGAAATTTTGTAGTCAACTATGGTTTTCTCGCTGGCGAGTATGCCACTGCTAACAACCCCTACGATATTGTAAGGCCAGGGCGGGTCTACATCTCTTGGGACAGTTACGGATTCACGTTTTCCGAAATTCTTACAGACTCGCAGCTGATTCTCATAAGATCCTCGCCGAAGTTCCATGAAATACCGCGGGTAGTCTTTCAGAACCTTTCGCGCAGTTTTTTCGTCGCACCGTCCAACCAGAAAATCAAGCGGCACCGCGAAGAAATCGGCAAGCTTAATGGCATTTTTGATGCCAATAGACGCCTCGCCACGTTGATATTTAAATAACGAGGCATCTGAAATGCCGACTAATTTGGAAATCTCAATACAGGTCATCCCAGACTCTTTGATTAGTTCCTGCAAGTTGGTCAGGTCAAAATCAAAATGTTGCAATAAATGCACTTCCCTTCTAATGGTAAATAGCAAGGATAAAAAATCCCCACACCTATATTATATCACATAAAAGCAAAATAGTCAATGTCGCAGCACCGAACACCTAGACAATAATACCACCACCAAGGCAAATTTCGCCGTCATAAATCACTGCCGATTGTCCTGAAGCTGGCCGCTTCACCTCATGCTCAAATCTCAGCATCTCCCCGTCAAATGTCGCTGGAATCAGAGGCGCCCGATGCCGTAAGCGAACAGAAACGCTGGCAGGACTCGTCCGGAGTATGAGTTCTTTGAGCTTTAGTTCTTTCGTCCAAATCGCCTCGTGATTTAAGTTTTTTGAGACATACACGATGTTACGTTTTAAATCTTTTTTCACCACATAATACGGCAACCCATCATTAACTTCTCCGGCTACGCCAGATAAATATAGCCCGTGCCTTTGTCCAATCGTGTAGAAAATCGCTCCTTCATGCACCCCAAGCACTTTTTCTGTTTCCATCTCGCGAATTTCTCCCGGCTCAATTTCGATGTATTCTTTCAGAAAATCCTTCATCCCCACTTCCCCCACGAAACACACCCCCATGGACTCTTTTTTGTAGGCATTATGTAGGCCATGTTCAGCCGCTAGCTTCTTTACCTCTGGTTTCAGCATCCCACCTATCGGGAAAAGTGTGTGTCGTAGTGCTTCCTCTGATATACGATAAAGAAAATATGTCTGATCCTTGTTTTCGTCTGCGGCTCGCACAAGGTCTACATGGGCGGGTGACAGACATGGAGGGGGACCCCCGCTGAGCGTTAGCGAAGTGGGGGAGGAGAATGTCTGGCAGGACCCGTCCAGAGAAGTCCTTGCATAATGCCCAGTGGCAATAAAGTCAGCTCCATCTTCCATCGCTTTCTCGTAGAACAGTTTAAACTTAATCTCTTGGTTGCACATGATGTCTGGATTTGGCGTATTTCCCTTGCGGAATTCGTCAAGCATGTAATCCACTACTTTATCGTGGTACTCTTTTTCAAAATCCCACACCAGAAAATCAATTCCGAGTTTTACCGCTACGCGTTTCGCATCGGCGAGGTCTTCCGCCCACGGGCATTTCATGCCAGGGAGATCTCTCGACCAATTTTTCATATAAACGCCCACCACCCGAAAGCCTTGTTCCTTCAAAAGTAATGCCGATACGCTCGAATCTACTCCCCCGCTCATCCCGACATAGACTGTTTTCATGTTTTCATTATACCACATCACACCATATTTCTCATAAAAATCAATTGACCGTAGCCTAGAATTATCCCAAAATCGCCCGGTACATAAAAAAGCCCCCTCTTAAAGGGGGCTAGGATTAGGTGCGATTATGTTCCGAATATTCAGAAACCGAGTCTACAATGTTCCAGTATACTCCAAAGCCGGTGTAAGAAGTTATCAGATAATCTCGATAAATTTTCTCCGCGTCATATCGATAATTGATTTCGATCGACTGTTGCCCGATGCTTATGTCGGCCATTTTGCAACTTTCGCGCCGATAACCGCTAGAGACTACTTTTCCCTTAGCGTTGAAAGACTTCGTGTTTACCGTTTTTATCGCGTTGCCGTTATTGTTGTAGTACTCGTACGTCACCGTCTGAGAAATCCGAATCACAGCATCGGTATCCGCTAGACTACTATAAATATACTCCTCGCTTCCATCCCTACCGTCATAATCAGGGTTCACGGTCAGTCTCATCGGCAATTCCGTGTCAGCATCTTCCAAAGCCTCTTCGGGAGACCACAAAATCCGTTTAATCAACGAAGGAACAAGCTCTTCGCCTTTGTGCGCGAAGAAATAATAGCACCGAAAAGCCGAAAAGGCCACCACAATCACCACAATTATGATAGCCAGTGCTTTCAGACCGGATTGATCTGAGTGCTTCATTGACCTCACCCCGCTTTGTCTTGGCTTTCCAAGGCATTGCCAACATAGTATTCAACCAGTTGCTCTATTGGGCTACCCGGCGTACACTGCCCATCCCATTTTTCAATAATGCGGTAAGCTGCTACTTCGGGCGTGAACTTTTTG
>JAZOUF010000002.1:0-5548 GCA_045657985.1 Candidatus Nanosyncoccus sp.
GTTAAGTTTGGCGCCGATGTCCTCGGCGAGGGTGCGAATGTAGGTGCCGCTTGAAACGTGGCAGCGGATGGTGAGATATGGGTAATGGTAGTCTAGAATCTCAATGCTATATATTGTCACCTCGCGAGTCGGAGTGTCAAAGTCTTTGCCGGCACGGGCGAGCTTATAGGCGCGCTGGCCGTTAATCTTGATGGCGCTGAAGGCGGGAACTTTCTGTTGAATGGTACCAATGAAATCATCGAGAACGAGCTCAATATCATTCCATTTCGGACGCGCTCCTTCGCGCCCGTCGACCAGAGGTCGTCCGCGTCCCAAGGGGCGGTCGTTACGGGGCTCAGTCGCTCCGTTGCTCGCCGTTCTTCGCAAAGGGTCCTCAATGGAACAATATTGAGCTCGCTTTGCATATTCCTCAATCTCCCCTTCTGGGTCGCCGGTGGTGGAAGTATAGCCGAGTTTTAGCGTGGCTTCATAGATTTTGTCTTTTTTTAGAAATTCATTGGAGCGCTTGGTCATTTTGCCAGAAAGAAGAATGAGGAGACCAGTAGCGAAGGGATCAAGAGTGCCGGTATGCCCGACTTTGACTTTGTGGCCAAACTCGTCACGGAGATGGGCGCGGACTTTGGCGACGACACCGAAACTAGAAATGTTGGCGGGTTTATCTATTAAGATGATTTGATTTTCGTCCATTGCACAATTATAACAGATGTGATATAATGAGTCTACTATGATAACAAAAGAGAATAAGGATAAAGCTATTGCCAAGGTCGCTCGCAATAAGAACGATGTTGGTTCTCCTGAAGTTCAAGTGGCTATTCTCACAGAGCGCATCAAAGAAGTGACTGAGCATGTGAAGAATAATAAACATGACTTTATGGCTAAAAGAGGTCTAATGCAGATGGTTGGGAAGCGTAAAAAACTCCTCAAGTATCTTGAGGCGACTGACTTTGAGCTGTATAAGAAAACTGTGGCTAAACTTGGTCTTAGGAAGTAAATTAAAAAGAGAACCCGCCTCTTGAAAAGGCGGGTTTTTGGTGCGAAGATTAAGGAAGCTAGAACAAAGGCGTTTCGTCAAGGGCTCTCTGGAGAGCTTCAAGGAAGCGGCCGACGTCGGCAAAAGTGAGGTCGGTGTCTTTTTTGAGGACGATGACGAGGTTAACAATGTCGCTTCTGTTGGGATTCATTGAAGTGTTGAGTGACTTGCCGGAGTCCGTGAGAAGCGTGGTCTTGTAAAATGCTGCCGAAACGGTGGTTACCAAGGATTGATTGGTGACAGTGTTCCGATCTTCGCTTTTAAAGTACTTAAGCTTGACCTCGATAGCGGTAATTTTGCGCTTATCGTTGTAATGGGTCTCGCTATGAATGATGTTAATCAATTTATTACCCCCTTAATGACTAACTTAACTCTATTATAGCACAGTTTGGCAAAAAAGTCAATTTTTCTTCGAAAAATTGTTCGTTCGGCGTCAGTTCGGGAAGAAAAATAAATTTTTTTTTCGCTCACTTCCTTGAACGGTCAATCTATGCTATAATAAATATAACATTAACAAAGGGAAGACGGCAGATATAACGTGGCTAAATCTGCTAATTATGCCCACCTCGGACGCGCTCCCTCGCGCCCATCGCTATGAGGCTCGGTCGCTCCGTTGCTTCTCGTTAGTCGCAAAGGGTCCTCGGCCGGGTATAATTAGCAGATTTGGCTGGCTATATCTGATGTTTTCCCAAGAAAGGATATTTTTATGGATATTATTAATCCTAACGGTAAGAAAACCATACAGGTTTCTACGGAGTGGTTAGGACGTAAGCTGACGCTTGAAGTCAACCGAGTAGGTTTTCGGACAACTTCGTCGGTGCTCGTAACTTATGGCGACACCGTGGTACTGGGTTCGGTGGTAGTGGGAACGAAGCCGGTGGTGCAGGATTTCTTCCCGCTTTCTATTGATTACGAAGAAAAGTATTATGCAGCGGGGAAGATTTCGTCGAGCCGATTTATTAAGCGTGAAGGGAAACCGGCAGATGAGGCTGTGCTCGTGGGCAGGTTGATTGATCGTCCAATTCGTCCTCTGTTCCCAAAGGGCTACCGGCAAGAAATTCAGGTGGTCTGTACGGTTCTTTCAATGGATCCATCGTTTAGGCCAGATTGTGTGGCGATGATTGCGGCTTCTTCGGCTCTCATGAATGCTGGAGTGCCATTTGACGGACCAGTGGCAGGGATTCGGATTGGCAGAATCGGTGGTGAGTTTAAGGGCTTTTTGTCACCAGAAGAACGCGAGATTTCGCCACTTGATCTTGTGGTGGCTTGTAAAGATGGCAAGGTGATGATGGTGGAAGCTGGTGCAAAAGAGGTGCCAGAAGATACGATTATTGAAGCAATGCATTGGGCGGTAGCGAATGTGCAACCAGTGCTGGATTTGCAAAGAGAATTGTCTAGGCAGGTGGCGGCTACATCGCAGGAGTATGAATTGGTTTTGCCTGACGAGGCGGTAATGGAAGAAGTAGCTGAATGGACGGCGGGAAAGTTTGGCTCGAAAATTCGTGGTAATGTGATGGAAAGAGCGCATGTGCTTGACGATATTAAGTATGCAATGCACGATGAGATGGCGCTGTAGCATGGTGGGGGCGAAACTGATAACGAGAAGGTTGAATGGTATGATGAGAATTTACGCGATGTGTATGATCAGGCGTTTGAGCTGGCTGTACATAAGGAAGTAAGGCGGGGGATTTTGGAGGAAGGTGTACGACCAGATGGACGAAAACTTACAGAGGTGAGGCCGTTGTCGTCGCAGGTTTCGATTTTGCCACGAGCGCATGGTTCATCCCTCTTTACGCGTGGCGTAACACAAGCGATGAATATTGTAACTTTGGCACCTTTGTCCTATGCGCAGGAAGTAGATACGATGGAAGTAACTGACGGTAAACGTCGTTATATGCATCATTACAATGCGCCATCTTATACGGTGGGTGAACCTGGACGGATTGGTTCGCCGGGACGTCGGGAGATTGGTCATGGATATTTGGCAGAGAGGGCGCTTCTGCCAGTGCTTCCTTCTGAGGAAGAATTCCCTTATGCGATTCGTTCGGTGACGGAGATTATGTCACAGAATGGTTCTACTTCGATGGCAGCGACTTGTTCATCGTGTATGGCGCTCATGGATGCTGGTGTGCCTCTGAAGCGGCCAGTGTCTGGTGTGGCGATGGGGCTGATGGTGGATGTGCCAAAGGGGACACCAATTGAGGCTACGGATATTGATAAGGCTTACGTGCTTACGGATCTTATGGATGCGGAAGATTTTGCGGGTGATATGGATTTCAAGGTGACTGGTACCACGGAAGGTGTTACGGCATTGCAGATGGATATGAAAGTACATGGGCTTCCAGTGGAGATTATGGAAAAGGCTCTGAAGCAGTCGCATGAGGGGAGAATGTTCATCTTAAAGCATATTCTTGAAGTGATTGATAAGCCACGAGCGGAGATTTCGAAATATGCGCCACAGATTGAAAAGATTATGGTGAAGCCAGAAAAAATCGGGATGATTATTGGCAAGGGTGGTGAGACAATCAATAAGATTACAACTGAGACTGGCGCTGGGGTGGATATTGATGATTCGGGTCTGGTTACGGTATCTGGTAACGATCCAGAGAAAATTGCGAAGGCAGTGGAATGGATTAAAGGACTTGTAGAAGAGCCGGAAGTAGGGAAGATTTATAATGGTACGGTGGTGACGATTAAGGATTTTGGCGCGTTTGTGAATATTATGCCGGGGGTGGATGGGATGCTCCATATTTCACAAATCGTGGAAGGGCGACGACTCAAGAAGGTGGAAGAAGTGCTCCATGTGGGTGACAAAGTACGTGTGAGGCTCGTCGCGATTGATAATGGGAAGTTGTCGCTTAGTATGATTGGGGTGGAGAAATAATTATTTAAGCAATAAAAAAGACCTCTATCGAGGTCTTTTTTATTGACGCTGTTATTAGGAGCGATTTGTCTTATTGTGTTTACTATAGCGACGGATGATGAAGAAAATGGCAAATGTCGTACATATAGCACTGGTTGAGATGGCGATTATGCTTGATGTTTGCAAGCTCTCGCTTTGCTTGGTATTGTGGCCGGTGTCTGGAGAAGCTGGGACGATATCGTAATTATAAATGAGAGCGATTCTTTCAATGTCTTCTAGCGTGCCAGATAGTTTTGGAGTGGAATCTTCGGTGCCGAAATCTTCACCGATTTGAATATACTCGCTGGTAGCAGTGGCACGGGTCCTGGCAATAACGGATGCGAGCTTGGTTGGGTAGAGAGATAGCGCCTCTCCGTAAAGGTCATCGATAATGTTGGTATAGTCGTCTGTGTTCCATGCATCACCGACGAATTTGACGTCGTCGCTCATTGAATAATTTGGGAGTTTTTCGCCATTAACGAAGATGATAATATCGATGTCGACAGGACGGAGGGAGAGGGTGAAGGTAGCTGTGCTAGTTGGATAAGTCATAGTAATTCCGCCGTTGGCTATGACGCTATCTAGGTCTGAGAATTCGATTATTTTTGTGTTGTTATTATATTGGTAATGTTCGCTTTCTTCTGGTAGCCAAATGTCATAGGTGCCGCCTACATACTGTAATGATGAGAGATCCATTTCGTATTTGCTGTTATTTTTCTTGACGCGGGCAGGAGATGTAACTGTTTGTCTGTCATTAACGTCAAGTATGCGAATTAATGGGTTGTTTTCGATGTTTAATATTTCTATGGCGGTGTTTTCAATTACCAGTGACTCTAGTTTTGTATTGTTTGAAACATCTAATGAAGCTAATTCGTTATTCCATGACAAATTGAGCATTTTGAGGTTTGTATTTGCTGAAAGGTCAATGCTAGAGATTTTAGTGTTTTGCAAGGATAGATCTTTTAGATTTGCCATTCCGCTTAAATCTATGGTTTCAATTTTATTATTGTGAAGATAAAGATGCTCAAGGCTGGAGTTATTTCCAGTTTTTACTGTTGTTATCTCATTTGCTGATGTTGCAGAAAGTTGCCAGAGTTGTGTATTTTGACTGATATCTATTTCAGAAAAATTCCCCCCGATAAAAGCATTTTTGAGATTTGGCGCGAACGACAAATTGAGAGCGTCGGTCATAAATGTATAGTTGCCACTATTGAAATTGAGCGTTTCGAGTCCGGTTAATTTAGTTAGGCCTTTTGACCAGTCTTGGACGTCGCTAGGAGTATATTCAATGTCGAGACAGTTAAGCGTTTTAAGCGAGGCTAGCTGTTCCTCAGTGAATAGAGGTTCGGTATCTGTTTCGCCGGTCTGTTCGTTGTAGTTCTTCACCGTACATTTATATACGAAGCCGCTCATGCCGTTTGCAGAGGCGGGAGTTGAAGCGAAAGCCGACTGCCCAGCTAGACTCGCTAGTGGTAACGCCATGGCAAGAGCGCCGACGGCGAATATATTTCGTTTAGTGTGTGACATATGTCTCCTTTTTTTGTTTTTTAATTTTGTATATGACCTTTTATGACTCTATTCTACCCCCCCCCCCCCAAATGGAAAGCGAACTTTTT
>JAZOUF010000003.1:0-20878 GCA_045657985.1 Candidatus Nanosyncoccus sp.
AGAAAAAATATCGCCGCCTTTGTTAGCAGAAAAGTCGTGCCAAATGCCTTTTTCTGGCGAAACCATGAAACTTGGAGTTTTATCAACACCCCAAGGCGAATGGCCTTTGAGTGTACGGCCGGCGCGCTTCAACTCTACGTATTGCCCAATCACATCTTCCACCGCGAGACGAGATTTGATTTCTTCCTTCGCGTCGTTCATGATATAATTATTATAGCATGAACGAACAGGAGTATCTGAACCAAATTTCTGCCTCGGTGAGGCCGACGAGCATACCGAAGCAAAAAAGCGGAATTTTGTCGTCGCCTTTTTTCAAGGTAGGGGTGATTGGGCTGATAGCATTAGTGCTAATAATGATAGTGGGGACAGTACTTAGTAGTGGAGGCACAGATGGTAAATCACGAGCGATTGCACTGGTTCTACATCTTGACAATACAGCGGAAGTGATTTCGGATTACCAGTCTAGCGTCAAATCATCAGATTTACGTTCTAGTGTAGCGTCTATGTATTCGGTGCTTAGTAATACAAGCCGCGATATAACTTCATATCTAGAAGAAAATTATGGTTATCGTGGTTCGGCGAGTAGTGAGTTAACGAATCAAGCGGATTTGGAACGGGATGGATTAGAAGCTGATTTGTTTGAAGCGAAGATTAACGGAACGCTAGATAGAATTTTTGCACACAAAATGGAATACGAAATCACGATAATATATTCGGAAGAACAAAGTCTTTATAAGTCCACCAATAATGGTGAGCTAAAAAGTGCACTAGAGTCATCAATGGGTAGTCTTGAGACTTTGTACGATAAATTTAATAGTTTCTCCGAAGCCAAATAAAGAAAGGAGTTATGATGGCAGAAAAGGAAGATAAAAAAGCAGCGGCGCTCGCGAAGGCAAAGGAAATGGCAAGCAACGCTCACAAGAAAAGTGGTGGATTCCGTAAGGAATTTATTGAGTTCATTAATCGCGGTTCGGTAGTAGATCTCGCAGTAGGCGTGGCCGTAGGTGGAGCGTTTACGAAGATTGTTAATTCCCTTGTCAATGATGTCGTGATGCCAATCGTAGGGTTGATTGCTGGTGGTGTTGATTTTACTGGGCTCGCAATTCGGATTCCGAATTTCTTTGGTACTGGCGATGAAGCGATTATTGCGTATGGTAACTTTTTGCAAAATGTAATTGAATTTCTGGTGATTGCGTGGGTAATCTTTATGATTGTGAAAGCGATGAATCGCATCAATCGCCGACGCGATAAAAAAGCTGAGCTAGAAGAAGCTAAAATGACGAAAGCAGAAAAGAAATTGTAAGAGTTTTGCAAAACATAAAGAGTCATCTTCGCGGATGGTTTTTTGATGAATTAGTTAGTAAGGTTGTAACTTAGACGAACAAGGTCGCATAGTTCATCTTGCGATAGCTGATTGGCAAGGACTATTTCGATGCCACCACGTCCGAAATAACGAGACTCCATGACGGATTCGTATTTATCGGTTAAAAGTTTTTTTAATTCCCCGTCGGTACGAACTTCGATAGTGTTTTGGTTGATGATGAGAAATGCTTTGTCATTTTTTAAATATAAAGTACGAGATTTTTCGGACTTTACTGTGTAATCGCCAATGCCAGTTACTTTAAGAATGTCAAATACCATTTGAGCTCCTCTATACTTCCATTAATATCGTCCAACGCGCGGTGATTTTCTGGCTTTTGAAACTTTTGATGACGAGCGTGTTCAAAATAAATTTTCCAGGCAGAAACATCTAGCATACGATAATGTAAACGTCTGTTAAGATTCGGCATTTCACGTTCAATGAATTTACGATCTTGATGGATGGAATTACCGGCAAGATAGATCTCTTCGCCGAAATGCTGATCCAAGAATTGCAGAAGCTCTTTCTCGACTTCGGCAACTGGTTTACCGTCTTTATTTTGTGCGATAAGAGCATCGCGAGAAGTACTATTCTTGTCCCAAAATTCACCAACCATGCGACTTTGCATTAGCTTTTCGTCGACTTTGACAACCGCTTCGTAGCGAGCGATTTCGTTTAATTTCATATCGGTGGCGATGGCAGCAACTTCCAAAATACGATCTTTGTCTGGCTCGAGGCCGGTCATTTCTAAATCTATCCAGAGTAATTTGGCTTTTTTCATATACTATTATTATACCATAAAAATTGATTTTAGCGAGAAGCTAGAAAGATTGCGTGAGATACTCTTTGGCATCATTCGACCATAGATTGGGGCGATAGACGGTGCCGACAAACCAAATGGTACCGTTTCCTTTATCACGAATAAGGAAAAGGAATGGGCGGTCGAACTTGAGAACAAGTGGTTGCGGCTCAGTGCCAGGCATGACAGAAGTAACACTCATGGCGAAGGAGGTGACTGCGGCGGCTTTAATGCCCTTTTCGGAAAAATCGATGTTGGATTTATGAATAGCGTCGGACACGTAGAGTGGCTCGCTAGACATTTTAGAAAAATCGGCAAGATTTTCACTGAAAGCATCGGTGATGCCGAGACGCATGAGGTCATTTTTGAATTTGAGTTCGTAGTCGAAATTGAATTTTGGAATGTAAAGGTCAATACCGTCTTTAGTGGCGCTTGCTGGGGCGGCAGAGGTGATGTATGAATCTATGGTGGCGAGATTTAGATTCCGTATATAGTTTGTGAGGTCACCAGACGGCATGAGAGCAACAAATTCCAATTTAGCATCTTTGACCGATTCAAGCGGTAGAGTAACGAGAGTGGCGGAATTATCTTGATAATAGTTAACGTCGTTGGAACTGGTGGTCATGTTCAGAGTGGTGGCGGTGATGGTTTGATTATCGGCAGTAAAAAAGTCGCGTCCGGAAGTGCGGTTTGATTCAAACGGATAAAGCCAGTCTAATTTTAGCGCGAGAGCGTTGATGAGAACTAGCTCGGTGTTGTCGCGCGGAGTAAAGCCAAGTTTATCTACGAGGTGAAAAGTTTTATCGCTAACCCAGTCGTCCATAGTTTTACTGCTGGAAAATGAGTCATAGATAATTTCGGCGTTATAGCCTTTTTCTATGGTTTTAGTATAGACTTTAAGGATGTTATCTTTGAAAGTGTCGCGGATAAAAACTCCATTTGCAAGTGAAAGTTTATCGGATGAATTAGATGCGTCACGATCAAGCATCATGTTATCACCGAGGACTTTCTCGATTTGGGCTTTAGTAACACCGTCTGCACCTGCATTCAAGAGGGAGAGACCATTCTTAATAGAAAGTGGACTGTAGATAAGATTTTGTTTATTAGATTCTAGACGGAGAAAAGCAAGATTTAAATCTGTGTTAGCGTCGATGATAGATTCATCAACGACTTCTGGCTCAGGCGCGGGATTTAAATATTCGATGAGTTTAGTGCTGCCAAAAGCGGCGAGAACACTAAACGTGAGTACCACGATAGTGACAACAAATGTTTTTTTATCAATGGGATAATTGTCGGTCGGTTTTTTAGATTTAGATTTTGATTTCTTATCTACGGAAAGATTATAATACATATATTATATTATACACGAGTTTGGATGGATTATAATGCGTCAAAAGTGAAACTATTGGATAAATGGTATGTATTGTTGTTTACAAATATGATAGGTTCAAATTCGTAGTTACCTGAAGCCGCAACGTAAAGTGGGATGCGGATGACATTATCTTTGTAATTTTCCGAAAGCGAGAGTTTAACGTATTCATTATTATTGCGAACAAGGTAGAGACCGTTTTCGCCCGTGAAAATGGATGAGAATTTGAGGTTTGATGGGAGCGCAATGTTTAATTCTCCATTGCGAGTCGCACCGACAAGTGAAGAAATGTCAATATACAAATCTACGTTCTGACCTACGAAGATGTCGCCAGAAAGACTGGCTGAAAGGTCGTTTTCAAACGCTTCGCCGAGATCGGTGATTTTACCTTGGTAATAGTAAGTGACAAAGAGATCATCTGAGTTCGAATCAAATTTAATATTCGAAAGATCATTGATATAGTAAACTTTTTTCAAGATCTGTAATGGAGAGATTTCAACTTCATCCGTCTTGTCGTCGATAGTGATGGAGAGCTGGCTCTTAGTAGATAAATCCACAACATTATTTTCGAAGAATGAGATGATGGCAAATGGCAGATACTCGGAAGCAGGGTTAGACGACATGACTTGATTAATTAATTCGGCGGTTTCTGATTGGTCAATGAAACTGGACAATGTAGCAAGAAGATCTTGGCGTAGCGCTGCCTTATCGAGATCATTGTAAATAGATGTAGCATAATCATAATCACCAATAAATGCGAAAGCCAAACCGAGGAGAAGTCGGTCGCTATCCGTAATCGTCTCTAGGCTTGCCGCAGAACGTAAGTCTAATAGAACTGGTGATTTAAAACTCGCCAAAACTAGAAGTTTTTCGATGGAAGTAGTAAGACTGTCATCTAGACCAACGTTATAGTTGGAGGCTTTAAGGCTGAAGAATTCACCAGTATAATAATTGGCTAAGGCAGTGAGAATGAGGTCGCCTTCAGCATTTTCTAATGGTCGCAGAGCGGCATCTGGAGTAAGATAACTGTCTAGATTTGGGATCGTCATCGTGGAGTCTTCGCCATAATATTTATTCCTGTATTCTAGAGATTTGTAATAAGCAGCAATAGTATCTAGACGACTGGTACGATTGGATTCTAGAAAATTAAGATATTTAAGATACTCGGCGGTATCACGATTGTATATTTCTACAATGATAGGATTCTTGACTGGAGTGATGACGGTATCTTGATTAATCGCAACGGTTTTCGTGATGGCGACTTCTTGAGCAGTTTCGGTAATTTCAATTGGGTATATAACTTCGTCAGTGTTCCCTGCCGAATCGCGAGCGGAGATAGACAAGGTGTATTGGCCGACGCTAAGTTTGCCGAAATTAACTGAAACAGACTGACCTGGTGCGGCCGACGCAGTAAGAACTTTGTCTGACTCTTTAATGGCGAAAGTATAATCAACCTGGTCGCCAGAAGAAACAATAGATTTAGCACTAATGACGAGATCGTCGGTATTTTTGACTTTCTTGGGAATAACAGCTGAAATAGATAACGGCAAATAGGAAGAAACGTTTGCAACGCCAACGCCGGCGTTAATAGTGGAGCCGTTTTCTACGGCAAAAGCCGTAAGTCTGAACGAGGTGATGCTATCATTCAATTTAAATTTAAAGATCGCTTCGCCGTTTTTGAGCAACTGTTCGCCAAAGAAGATTGTGTCGCCAAAATTAGCACGACCGCCACCGGCAGCACCTCTACCGTCGCCGCCGATGAGTTCATAGTCGCGGAAAGTTGACACGGAATATGACTTCAAATATTTATTTGCATAAATGGAGTTTAGAATTGAAGTATCATCATTTGTAGCACTAAAGATGGCTTCATTGACAACCGAAAGATTAACGCGCCCACTCGCAGGAGTACCATCTGGCCGAGTAACGACCACCTTGACTGTAGCCTCATCGCCTGGCTGATAAGAAGTCTGGTCTGGTTCTATCTTGACGGTTAATTTAGAATCATTTTCGTCATAATCACGGAATTGTGGAGCAACGCGGTGGAATTTACCGTCTATAAAGTAGGCGCCAGCGATTTCTGCACCAGGGTAAAGTTTTTGGTCGAATTTTAAATCTAGAGTATTGTTATCAAAAATGTTTGCGCTTATGATGTCTTCCTGATAAGCAATAGCAAGAACTTGACCTTGATTTTCGATATTGGAACCGGTGAGGTCGTAAAGTCCTAGCTTCAGCGTATCGCCGATTGAATATGGTGAAGTGCCAGCGGTGTCTTTAAGCCCAAAACGATATAGGCTGTACGCTTCGTTTCTGATAGGGCTGTAAAGATTGTAGGTCATGATGGCACCATGATTTAGAGGATCGTTCTGACTCTGACCAAGATAATGACCCTCATGATAATAGACATTGTATGAATAAGCAGGACGACCATCAGGGTCGGTAGCAGAAACTGCAGCGCGGTAACTATAGTAGACATTTTCTTCGGGATCTTTAAAATCAGTTGGGTAATCGCAAATGAGTTTGCCGTCTTCAAAGATTGCATCTATTTCGCTGATTACGGATGATGTGTAGCTAGTAGTATAAACTGGTACATTTTCTTTGGTGTATTCATTGTATCTATATCCACTGATATAACGTGAGTGACGATCTTCGTAAAATCTAACCTTGGCGGGACCAGAGTAGTTAGTCTGATTGACGTCTCGGAAACCGTAATTTACTTTGGTGGTGGCGCCGAGATTTAGGATCTTAGCGGTGAATTCAAGTTGCTCAGCATCGCTAACATGAATGCCGGAAAGTGATAGATTGTTTTTGAACACAAAGAAATTCGTACCGGTAGAATACTTATTATATTCGGCTCCACCTGATTTAGCATAGATATAGACAGTTTCGTAGTTGGATGGGCTCTCCCAACTTGCGACGCTATAACCTGTAGGTAGCGAAAATGCAATTTCCCCATTACCATCAGTAGTGCCATAGTAATCATGGCTACGATATGTTACAACGACATCTTTGTTGATGGCCGGAAAACCTGTAACGTGCGAAACTTTGACGGTAATGTTAATGTCTTCGCCTGCATAGACATAATTCTTTGGCGTGACAAATTCATAAATGTAGTTTTCAAGTGTATAGTTGGCGACTTCTATATTGCGAGATGCAATAGTGGCATCATTGTATTCTAGGTTAATTGTGCCGCCAATATCTTTATAATTTTCTAGCTTAATTTCGGTTGAGAAGAAACCATCTTTATCAATAGTGACCTGTTTTTTAATGGTATCGAAGACAATGCTAAAATTCTCACGATTTGGCGCATCTCTAAAAAATGCCAGTGGGACGTATCCCCATACCTTGATAGTGTCGGTTGGCATATAAAGTGGGCGGTCCGTATAAATGAAACCACGTGGATAGTTGTTGTTTCTGAAGTTTTTGAGAGCAACAACAAGAGGCTGATCAGAATTGCCAATTTTAAGATAATCTAACTTGTCTGAATAATCTGAAACATCGTTGATTACGAGAAGGCCGTTGTCGCCAGTTTCGTAATCCTTGTTTTTGAAAATGACCTTGACGCCGGATTTTAGTTCACCATCTTGTGCGACCCAAACAAGAACATCACGTTCTGATTCGAAAGCATAAGCGTCCAGATTGCTAATTTCAACGTCGGCAGTGTATAAATTTTGACCGTTATCAGATTTGAAATTAAAAATGTAATATCCGGCTGGTAATGTCTGGGTAAGTATCGCTGAACTATAGCCGTAGTTATTGATTGCGGTTTTTTCAAAGTCATAATTGCCGACTTCTGCAGTGTCGACCCGCTCACCTTGCAAATACTTAATATAGGCATCGGCGGTGTCAATTCGCTCGACCGAAACATAGGCCGCATTGTCTAAATATTCGCGTTCGTTTCTATTAAAAACTATAATTGGACTTTCGGACTCGGTAAAAATAGACACACCATCCAAAGTTATGTTTTGATTTTTGGTACTTGAAGACACAATGCCATGTTCAAATGTTGAAAAACTTGAATGAAAATCTTCCGTCATTTTCTGATCGCCATACTTTAAACCGGCAGAAATGGTAATTTCGTAGGTAGTATCTTTGTTCAGTGGTTCGCTTGGAGTAAAGCGCCAGGAAAAATCTAGTTTTTCAAGAGTGCCAGCAATTTGTGGCGTGATGGAAAAATGATCTGAAACATCTTGGATGTCAGGATATGAAAAACTAAATTCAATAACGGAGTTTTCGGAAACGTAATTGGCGCCATTCGCGGGATAGATTTTAGAAACGGAAAGTTTGTTTTTGGTTTGATAGGCCCATTTATATGTAATAGTTTCGTCTTCAACTGTGTCTACATTAAATATGGTATTATCGGCAAGTCTGGAAGCGGGAATGATTTCATATTCGGAACCTTTGATGTTTTCTTTGATATGATAGTCAATGGCTGGCTCTAAATAGATAGAGCTGCGAATGCTTTCCGGTGAAGCATTCTCAGCTTTAACGATAAAATGGGAGTTTTCGCTAAGAATACCGTCTTTTAGATCGGTAGGCTCTATGCTAAGAATTTTAGTGGCAAGAGCAGGACTGGCGCCACGGGTCAAAAGCAACACGATGGCGAGTACCGTCACTGAGGCGGCACAGACTGTTGCCGCAACGATGGCGAAAAGCTTTGATTTGGAAAAGGCGTGTTGTGGATTTTCCGTTTGCGTTTGTTTCTGTTCTAATTCGGTGTTGGATTCATTTTCTGGTATAGAAACTGAATCACCTGTTGGTTTTTCTCCCATTGTGCTCCTTATGTATGACCTGTTTACAATAATTATAGCACAACTAAATAAGTTTCAGTTACATTGATTCAGGAATTTCAATGCCGAGAAGATTTAGGCCATGAGCGATGACGGCGAGGTAGAGTTTGACAAGCTTCACACGCTCAGCTTCTTGGTCACTGCCGGTGACGGGGCAACATTCGTAGAAGCGGCTAAAGTCCTGAGCGAGTTCATATAAATAATTTGCTAACTTGTGCGGGGCAATTTCGCACACTGATTCTTGTAAAGTTGTTTTATATTCCAAAAGTTTCTTAATTAGAGTGCGTTCCTCGCGGGTCCTGCCGTCGTCTCCTTCCCCAAAATTTTCTGGCGAAACATTTTGGGGGTCCCCCTCCGACGGCGTCACCCGCGCCGATTCAACCCGTTGGAGGATCTTCTTAGCTCTGACGGCGGAGTAGAGGAGGTAGGGACCAGAATTGCCAGTCATTTTGACGGATTCTTTAGGGTCGAAGATGATATCGCCACCCATTTTGTATTGAAGGAAAGCGTATTTGGTGGCGGCGAGGGAAATTTTCTCGTCGACGGAGTCGTATTCGGACTTCAAAGCGTTATCAACCATATCGAGAACGTCGACGGCTTTTAGAAAATTGCCTTTGCGGGAGGACATTTTGACACCGCCAGGGAGTTTGACGAGACCATGGGTTAAGTGCGTGGTCTTCTCTACCAAATCAGGAGCGTACTGCTCGACGGATTTCAGAACAACTTTCATGTAATCTAATTGTTCACTGCCGGTAATAACAATAGATTTGTCAAAGTGCCAATCTTGCCATTTGGTAAAGATGAGGCCGACGTCTTTAGCTTCGTAAGTAGGGACGCCTTCTTTGTTGATGAAAACACGAGTATGAAGACCGTATTTGTCGCCATTAAAAACGACGGCGCCATCGGAATATTCGTAAATGCCTTTTTTCAATTGCTCTTCGACCGTCTTTAAACCGAGAGCGGCAACGGTGGATTCTGGATAATACTTATCAAAATGAACACCAATTTTAGCATAAAAATTATTGAAATAATCATAAGAGAGTTCCCTACCCTTCCAATAAAGTTCTGCCAAAGGGCTGTCGTGGAGATTCTCAGCGTTGATTTTGTAGATTTCTTTGTTGAGTTTAGTGATTTCCGCGTGAGCGTGTTCGTCTTCATCGTAGAGAGCAGTACCTTCAATGTAACACTCGGCGATGTCTTCAATGCGAAGGTTTTTAATGTCCTTTTGTTCGAGGGCATACATAGTTTTGGCGACGTGGAGTCCGACATCGCCACCAAAGTTAGCGCGAATAACTTTGGCGCCAGCATATTCATAAAGTCTCGAAATGGAGTCGCCGACAATAGAAGTGTAGAGATGGCCGACATGAAGAACCTTAAATGGATTTGGATCACTGAATTCACATATGATGGTTTTACCGCGATATTCGTCCATGACAATGTTGGCATCAAAATCTTCTGCATAGGCGTTAATTTGTTCACGTAAATAATCATCCGATAATGTGAAGTTGAGGAATCCTGGGGGCGTAATTTCTGCATGGATTTTTGCTCCCAAGTCTTTTGCGATTTCCATTGGTGGTTTATGTAACTCTTTCGTAAGCTTAAGTGGGGCGTTTGTGGAGTAATCGGCGTTTATATTTTCGGGTGAAGGGGTGAGTTCTGGTTCAAAATCTAAACCATAAAGGTCGTGAATAACTTTTTTAAGTTGGTCGGTAATTTCTTGCATAAAATAATTATACCATATCTTGAGTGATTATGTTATAATAGGGGTGTCGCGGGTATCGTATAGCGGCTATTATGTATCCTTCCCAAGGATGAGATGCCAGTTCGACCCTGGCTACCCGCACCATTTTTTATTCATTTGTAGTGATTGTGATATATTCTTGAATCTTCCCTGCTTCGCGAAGGGCAGTGAAATCGGAAGCGAATTTAGTAAATGGAACTTTGATTGAAACAAAGTTAACGTCTGTGTCGGTTTTTTTGATGAGTTTTACGAAATAATATCCATCGCCGTTCATGGAGACGAAACGTCCACTGCTTTGGCCTGGTTCTAATTTGAAAGCCTCAGTTGCACGGCCGCCATCGATATTTTGACTAGACACCATACCGCCAGTTTCCTGATATTGGACTTCTTGACCAAGAGCGCTCGCAACTGCGCCATAGTCGCCACCGTTGCTAGATAAAAGTGCTTCTACTTTGTTGGCAACTTCATTGGCATGAGAATCAATTTCCATTTCAACTTTGGCTTTAGTGATGGTGAGATAAAGCATACGCTCGTACTCGTCTTTGTCTAGACCGAAGTTCTCCTTGACGATTTTCATAAAGGCCTCCTCGCTACGTTCTACTCCGCCAATAGAAAGATGGCGTTTGAATTCACTCGTGACATCTTCATTTGTGACGGTGATACCGGATTCTTTGGCGAGCTTGGTAGCGTAAGCGTATTCTTCGGACTCGTCAAGTGCTGCGCGTTTATACTGCAAACGAAGCTCATCAAAAGAACCTTCGTTGTCGACTTGCCCAGATTGGCGCTCGATAGATAGAATGCTGCTACGATAGAACATAAGGTAGTCAGAGAACTTGACGTTTTCGCCATCTACATTTGCGACGGCGGCAGGAATAATCTTGGTGACGCGAAAAAGCATTTCATCAGTCATGCCAAAACGATATAGCGCAAGCCAACCGCTTGTGATTACAATGGCAACTACAATAACGGCAATGAGGACAGTGTTGCCAACTACGCGATATTTAGTCCATTGTAAGGGATACTTGAACTTGCGACCTTTAGCCAAGACTTCTTCGCGGCGCTCTTCGACCTTTTGTTGCTCGGTTTTCTTGTTATCTTTATTCTTAAACAAATTCATATTAAAATTATAGCATAAACATGGTGACTCCGGTGCGAGGACAGCGAGCCTAACTCGCAACCGTCGCACCAAATTATCAAAACTGCGTTTTGAAATTTGGTGACTCCGGTGCGAGTCGAACGCACAACCTTTTCCTTAGGACGGAACTGCTCTATCCATTGAGCTACGGAGCCATTTTATTTTAGTATTATACCATATGCATGCTATAATTAAAGCATGAGCATTAAGGTGAAAAAGTTTTTCTCGGCGGAGACGGTTATTGTTGTTTTAATCGTGCTCGTGCTGGGGATAAGTACTTTTTTCTTTGTGAGAGATTTAAAAGTTTATGATTACATCGTGGAAACAAATGCCTTCTTTGCTCCGTTTGAATTCTATGATAATCGTCAAATTGTTGGTGTGGACGTAGAAATAATTAATCGCGTGGCGAAAAAAATGGACAAGACAATCGAAATCAAAAATGTAGAGTTCGATGTAATCATTGACAATGTGGCGGATGGAGTGATTGCGGATGCAGGAGCGGCAGGACTAACAATTACGCCTGCGCGGGAAAAGAAAGTGAACTTTAGTATTCCCTACTACACTTCGGTGCAGTATGTGATTTTTAGAAAAGCGGCAGCTCCAGAAATACGTGAAGGTCATATCGTGTGGGAGTCGCTTGCCGGTAAGACTTTGGGGTCACAGACTGGGAGCACGGGATACATGTTTATTGCGAATGAAATAGAAAGCGGAGTACTAGCGGGACTGAATGTAGAAATGAAAGGATTTGATTCGCATCAACTGGCGGCAGATGCAATTTCGGCACACATGATTGACTGCGCAATTGCAGACGAACTTGCGGCGCAATTTATTGTGGACAAAAATCCAGAGCTTATGGCGGTGCCTTTGTATTATACTGGCGAAAATGGTGAACCTGATTATCCGGTGGAAGAATCGTATGCAATTGCGGTAAATAAAGAACGCACTGAACTGCTTGAGGCTTTCAATGAAGTGCTTACAGAAATGACACAGAAGGATCCAAAAGGCATTTCACAAATGGATAGATTAATTATTAAATATATGGGGCTAAGTGAGGCGATAAATGAATGATTTCTTTGATAAACTAGTAGAACTTTTTACAACGCCGGAATATATTGATTCCCTTTTGCATGGGTTCTTACTGACGATGCAAATTTCGCTATTCGCGATTGTTATTGGTTTAATACTTGGTACAATCATAGCATTAGTAGATACAGCAAAACGAACACGTTGGACAATTTTACCAAAAGCAATTTGCCGAATATACGTAACCATTATTCGTGGAACACCAATGGCGTTGCAGCTGTTTATTATGTTCTTTGTGATTTTTGCGATTCGGGGATTCCCGCAAGTTGTAATTGCGATACTAGCATTTGGATTGAACTCGGGCGCATACACTGCTGAGGTGATACGAAGTGGGATACAGTCGGTGGATGCAGGGCAGACTGAAGCTGGGTTGGCACTCGGATTGTCGCGCTGGACGATTTTCCGGAAAATAGTGGCGCCGCAAGCGATTAAAAATGTAAT
The DNA here is from genome assembly GCA_045657985.1 of Candidatus Nanosyncoccus sp. Taxonomy (GTDB): domain Bacteria; phylum Patescibacteriota; class Saccharimonadia; order Saccharimonadales; family Saccharimonadaceae; genus Nanosyncoccus. The sequence continues at coordinate 12,716 of JAZOUF010000003.1, forward strand.
CCCGGCGCTTGGGAATGAGATAATCACCGTAATCAAGGAGACGGCCATCGTAAGTATGGTGGGATTATATGACCTTAACATGGCGGCAAAAGATATTGGGTCTGGACAGAATATGTCGAGCTACATTGTTCCGATGTTTGTGGCGGCGCTATTCTATCTTGCGACGGTGTATTTGATTACGTTTATCGTGAAGCGTATTGAAGTAAGACTTAGAAAAAGCGATAGGAGAATGTAATGAATAAAAGTAATGCCGAGAAAACAAGCGAAGTACTAGCAAGAAAAGTAGTAAAGGGTGAGCAGATGCTCGTAATAAAGAATTTGAAGAAGAGCTATGGGAAAAATCGAGTGCTTAGGGGTATTGATTTTACATTGCGGGCTGGAGAACGAGTGGTGGTACTGGGTCCTTCGGGATCTGGTAAGTCGACGTTTCTTCGGTGCATCAACCGAATGGAAGAGCCGACGAGTGGTGAGGTATATTTTAGAGGGGTATTGATAACCGATAAGAATATTCAGCGAATGCGACAAGATATCGGAATGGTGTTTCAGCATTTTAATTTAATCAATAATCTTAGTGTGATGGACAATTTAATTCTGGCACCGACCATACTGAAAATTATGGATGAGAAGGAAGCGGTGCGGAAGGCGAGAGGGTTACTTCGACATATAGATTTATTAAATAAAGCAGAGTCGTTCCCTGCTAGTCTATCTGGTGGGCAAAAACAGCGCATTGCGATTATACGGGCAATGATGATGGAGCCGGAAATATTGCTGTTTGACGAGCCAACCTCGGCGCTAGATCCAGAATCAATCGGTGACGTATTGTCTCTAATTCGGGAACTTGCAAATGACGGAATGACGATTATGATTGTGACGCACGAGATGGGATTTGCGAGAGAAATTGCATCGAGAGTGGTGTTTATTGACGAAGGTAAAATAATAGAAGAGGGTGGACCCGCGGAGTTCTTTGAAAATCCAAAGACGTCGCGGGTAAAAGAATTCTTGAAGAAGGTTTTGTAGCGAGTAGCTTCGTTTTCTTAACCTGGCTCCCATCACCGCCACAATCAAAAGAGTAATCATAATACCAATCCCCACACCACCAAGACCATTAGCCCCATCACCAGTAAATGCACCAGTACCGGGCACAACACAAACGCAGAAAAAACAAGCGAAACGCTAGCAAAAAGCAACAAAGCGTGCTTTAACAATCAAAGCATTAGGCTCTGCGAACACAACGAATGAAACAACCGTTTTCCCTCTGGTCCCCACCCACAAAATAAATATCGGACGCACTGTCATATGTCAGGACATATCGATACGAATCTCTAAGAGTACTACTACCATAATCCTTATTAGTCCAATAGCTACCTAGGAATGTATTTACGATTTTATTAACTCCACCATCTGCTAGAAAAGTACCTCCAATTACCATGTCAAACGCATTAATATATGCATCCGGTTTCTTCCCTACATTAGAAAACCCTAAGGAATATGCTTCTAAAACGGAAGGTAAGTGCCAACCAGCAGGGCATATGTCTTTAGTGGCTACCGACGCATTGCTTGTTCCAGATATCGTATTCGCCGTGGCAGCTTGATAATTATACCATACTCCTGTAGTGGTAGAACCAGAATCTAAACGCCAATAGAAAAGCATATCGTATCCAGTGAAATTAGAATCTTCTGCTTTTATGGTGCCTGTAATCCGAAGATTCTGAGTCATCCAGCAGTATCCATTAATATAGCGTACGGTATAGTCGTTACCATCTCTTTTATCATACACTATAATATTATCACCTATATTTGCGGCATTGCCATTAATTCCTACATTCTTCTTACATTGATCTAGAGTCAGGTCTTGTATATATTGAGTTGGGTTCTTCCAAATTGCATATAGATTGGCTGGACTAGTCATGGTGCCGATGTTTTTTACGGATGCTTTATCGGCATAGACTACGGAGCCGGTGGGGGAGGTGGCCCAACCCTGGAAGGTGTAGCCACTGCGCACAAATGGATTATCCGCGAGGGTGACATTATCGCCACGATTAGCGGTTTGGATAGTCTGAGTTACACCATCATTTCTAGCACCACCGTTACCATTGAATATTATTTGATAAGTTTCTCGTACCCAATTGGCATAGAATGTCACGTTGGAGGTGACGGTATAATTACTACCAGAATTGTAGATTGTGCCCGAGGTTGGATCATTTAATCTCCATCCGTCAAAGTAATAATTCGTCCTAGAGAATCCGCTGGAGGACGGGAGCCTAATACTGTTGCCACTCAATACGGTTTGTGATGCAGGAGTGGTGCCACTACCGCCATTAAGATTGAAGGCCACTTCATATTGGGTTCCCCAAACCGCGTAGAGTTTAGCTGGTACATTAGGGGTGCCGATGTTTTTTACGGATGCTTTATCGGCATAGACTACTGGACCAGTTGGGCTCTTAGCCCATCCTTGAAATACATACCCACTACGGCTGAAGGGATTGGGAGTGAGAGTGATTGTTGTGTCAACTTCCACGTCTTCGGATGTCTTGGTGGCTCCACTAGATGTTGTGCCGCCATTGCCGTAGTACTCTATTGTATACTTTGCTTTCTCCCAAACTGCATAGATGGTGGCGGAAGTGACTTCTGGAGCAAAAGTATATTCATCTCCTGCCTGATAACTAATATCGGTTGAAGAAGCGCTAGTAGCATAACCAATAAAGACATAATTGCGGCGGGTTGGTTTATTTGTTGGAATAGTAACGCTGCAACCTTCTCCCTGACTGATGCATGAAATTGGACTTTGTACGCCAGTCCCCCCAGCTAAATCGATATAGAGGTTATGTTCCCCCTGAATCTCTGCCCCCCATTCGGTGTCCACGGAAAAGTTCTTTTTTATGGTATCGGACTGAATGGCATAGAACGGAAAGCCATCGACTTGTGCAGATGGTTCGGCATCTAAGCGCACTTCTATGCGTTTATACATGTCGTTGGCGCGACCAGTAGAGTCAATGACAATTTGCTTGATAGAAGTTACGCCATCGCTAGTGTTGTCTTGTTCAAAATCACAGGTAGCATCTTGGCAATTATAGCTAAGTGAGAATTGAGTGGTGGACCCAGCGTATGGCAAGGATAAAATGAATGACAATGTATTGCTGGCGCGTTCTTCCCCATTGATTGGTTTTGGCAGATCTATTTGGACAGAGCAGGCAAAATCCCCTAATGCCTCAGTATTGCAATAAACAACGTAGGGATAATTTTTCTTATGGGCATTGGTTTTAGCGACTTCCGATGCGGATATGATGTTTTTTTCACCATCGTAAATACCTATGAAATTAGTGCCGCTAGAAGTGACAGCACTAGAATTGGCGAGCTCCGACTCGCCGGTAGGGACAAAATACATTGTAGCACGATTGGAGGCGCTATATAAAGAAGCGCTATTTAACTGCTCGAAAGTAAAACCTTCACTTGACGTCTGGACGATTTGAAGTGCGACTATGGCGGGAGACGAAAAACTACCAATAGTGGTACGCGGGAAAATAACTTTTTTGTTTTCTAGGATATTGGCATATGCAATTTGTTGGTCTGGAGCATTAACGTGCCAACTCAGAATTACAGAGTCAATGTCTGATGAATGATTATTATTGGCATTGATGATTTTGTAAGGATTCGAGACGCCTAAGGCGCCGTAAACGTTTCGAGGCGTAACGTCAATCATTGCGCATGTATATGCTTGATCTAGATTTTCGTTGGTGGCGCCGCTACTAGTTTCTTCGAGGTCAATCTCCCGTCCACCATCTGTGTCCTTGATGTGGCCCAGAATACGTGCTACCATGTCACAATCTGGATGGTTCATCCAGTAAATAATTTCTGGACAAGAAACTTTGCCATCCTTCAAGCTTTCCATGTCCTCTGCTTCTTTTATTGAACCGTCATAAATACAGTTTTGATAGTTGGCGTAGGCGAGCTTGGCCTCTTCTATACCTGCCAGTGCTGAATCATAAGCAGATTGCGCTAAATCATCGTTGGCGGAGCGAATAATCTCTGCCGTAATGGCCGTAGCAAAACTAGTTGCCAAAATGACAAGAATAAGCGTGGAGATGGCCACGACATAAAATGAGGTGGCGCCGGATTTAAAGTTCCTTTTGGTACATTTCATACCCCAGTCTCCGAGTTAGTACAAGGATTATTGGAACTTTCGGCACTGAGGATTTCTACGCCAGAAACGTTATTGGCATTTTTAACTAGACGCACATCTTGGCGCCTAAAGCGAGCCTGGCCGATGTCGTCTGAGTTGATACAGAAATCGACCTCCTTTAGCTCGAATGCTGATGGATCTGTGCCGGCAAGCTCTAATACGTCTTTTAAAATTGTCTTAGCAGCATCGGATTTTTCGGCCATAACACGATTAACCTCGATGATTTTACTACTGACATAAGTGCCGATGGCAGTAGAACGTGGGTGCTTGACTACGAGAATTGAGCCGGTAAAAGGCCATTTGTCATTGGCATATTGTATAGAAGGTTTTTCAATGGTGGCGCCCCATGTTGGAGTATAACTGTCGATGAAACCGGATGGGTAGACATCGATGCCAGAGGAGCCATTTTCTTTAACTACTAGAACATTTGCTTCTTGGCTAGCAAGGGCTTCGAGTGTGTTGTTTTCAATACTGCCTCCTGGCCTGGGTATGTTGCCAATAACATCATAGGTGAAAATTGTCTGGCCGCCCGTGCTTGTCGGCTTTCCCATGCATGATGAAAAATTTGCAGAACCACCATCAAAGTTACAAGCTTCACCAAAAACAACCAATTTACCATATACGGCTTGGTCGCTACGACCGTCACCGAGATTCTGAGTATTAGAAACGCTGGCATAGATATCGCGCCAGAAATTAGCAAAACTTTGAACCGAATCGTTGTAGCGCTGAAGCCGAATGGAATTTTGCGTACCAGCGATAATGCCCACAAATAAGGCACCCGTAACGGCTAGAAAAAGTGCAATTTCTACGAGTGTAAAACCTTTATGCTTCATGGTTATATTATATCACGTCAAGCCACGAATTAAGGAAATAAAAATGCCATCCATTTTTCAAAATTAGATTTATCTGTAGGTTCTGCAGATTGTGACTGAGATGTTTTCTTTTGGTGCTTGGTCTTGGCGACTTCGGAATTCTCTGGAAGATAGACCATGTTCTCGCCCGGGAGCTGCTTGTTGGCAAATTTGCGAGCAGCAAGTTCCTGGTACTCGACCGAATTATAATATTCATTTTCTAGTTCGGCAGTTTCTATTTCAATATTCAATAGATCAAGAGTTTTCTGTTCGGCATTTAGCCGCTCGACGAGTTCCCAGTTACGCGACATTGCCTCGATCGATTGGTAAGTGAGAGTAAGACACATAACAATAGCAACGCACAGCACGATGTTCTCAATTGACAAAAAATTGTGTTTTAAGTAGTACTTAAACCTCCGAACACTATTTTTTATCTTGTTCATGCTTACCATTATAACATTTTGTGGTAAAATGTAGTAGACGGGGTATAGCTCAGTTGGTTAGAGCATGCGTCTTATACACGCAGTGTCCTTGGTTCGAGTCCAAGTACCCCGACCATTTTTTGTTTTTGGGACGGGTCCTGCCGGATAATCAAAAAGTACTGCTCTTTAAAGCAATACTTTTTTGCACCTAATTAACTTTGCGCGCTTAACCTTAAGCCTTCTTCTTGAGGGTCAAGAAGCCGTTGCGTGGGTTTTCGCAAACCATACGGTCTTCTGGGAGATCACATGGGGTACCTTTACCACCTTTTTCGTCCTTAGTGAAGAAATAGATAGTCTGAGGTTTACCGCCACGAAGAGTTACTTCTGATTTGTGAAGGTAGTACTTTACTCCCTTGCCGTTGGTATGTTCGTAAGCCATTTAAGCTTTCCTCCTTAAGTTAATATAATTCTATCTTATGACTAGGGGATGTAAATGTCAAGGGGTTTTCTTAGATGCCAAGCAGAAGTGTAATATATTCGGAGATTGCAGACGTGATGACATATGAAGCAACAAGAAAGGGACCGAAATAAATACGATGGGACTTGGTTTTTCTTACGACTGGGAACATAATAATAGAAGCGGTCAAATTGGCAAGAAAGATAGCGATGAGGCTTAAAAATGGTCTTGAAAGACCGAAGCCAATGGCCACGCAGAGAATCCAATCACCATCACCAACCCATTTGCCGTGGGATACTTGATAAAGAAAGAAGTAAGTGCCGCCGATAATGAGTGCAGACAAGAATGGGTTGAGAAGTGCTATGACCGAGAAACCTTCTGTGGATATCGCGAACCAGGCTTTAAGTGCTGCAAGAATGATACTAATAATAACGGAAATAATGAGAAAAGATACTGGAAGTTGGCCATATAGTCCATCATAGATGGCAAGAAAAGAAAGTATAGTGGTAAGCAAAATTGTGACTGTGAAGATTAGCCACTCCAAGATGCTGGCTGTTTCTATGTTGATTGTAGTGCTGATTGCCAAAAATGCGATGGCGACTAACAATTCCGAAAGAAACTCTGCGACGCCGATAGGTTTACGACAATTACGACACTTCCCTTTCAGGAGGAGCCACGAAATAATTGGTAGGTTATCGTACCATTTTAGGCGTTTGCGGCAGTGAAGGCAAATGGAGCGTTTGTTTTTAACGTGATGCTTGGTGGATTTTAAATGCAGACGACGAGCTTGGCAGCAAAGAAAAGAACCGAAGCAAGCACCTAAAACAAAAAGCGTAATCATGAAAACTATAAGCATATATATTATATATATTAGCATAAGGGTTGAAAAATGTGTAAGTTTTGAGTATAATTAACCGTAAGGAGCATTATGAAAAAGGGTGATTATCTTAAAGGCGGTTTTACGATTATCGAAGTGGTATTAGTACTCGCAGTGGCTGGGTTGATTTTTGCGATGGCATTCATTGCGGTTCCCTCTTTGCAACGGTCGCAACGCGACAATGATCGGCGTGATGATATGCTGAAGTTCGTATCGGAAGTAAAAAGGTATCAGACTAGCAACCGTGGAAATTTGCCGGGGAGCGGAGATACTTTGCCAAAGCAGGTGGTTTGGTCAGGTGACTGGGAAACTACTAAGCCGGCGGCAAATACTTGGGCAGGGTTTTACAATAGCTATTTGGGCAAGATGTTTATTGATCCAGATGGGACACACTACCGCTTAAGTATAGTTGATTGCAATGCGAAAAGAGTTGATGCCAATTGTGAAGGTGGTGCCCTTACAGCAATTAATGCTCTAAAAGCATCTACATTTAGTAATAATAATTATACGATGTTAGTGGTGGCACGTGGAAAATGTGTCGGTGACAATATCGTAGGTTCGTCTAGCCCGCGGAATCTCGCGGTGATGTATCACCTTGAGGGGTCTGGCGTTTATTGCTACGGAACATAGAGAAGTTGCTATATATAATATATAGTGGATGTGACGTGGCTCGGTGTCACGATTATGTTTGTGTGCGCGAACTAACGTCATAAAAAATATTCCCCCTTAGGGGGAATATTTTTACGGTGAATTCTACTGATCATCCAAGCAGTAGGTACCAGCACCTTCGAGGCGATACAAAATTGCAAAATGACGTGAGGTGTCAGATGCCACCGCCTCGCCGTTACATTTTGCGCCGGTAATTATATAAATAGTGTAGTCCATTGAAGTCTTGCTCGACCCGCTCGTCAAAGTGGCGTAAGTGTTTTTGCTGGCATCATATTTCATGATTTTTACGCCATAGTACTTACCGTTTGGATCCTGGAAAGTATTGGTTGTGGAACCAGCAGCGTTCAAGTAGTCACGCACAAACGTACATGCACCGGCAGCGCATGTAGTTTTTGAAAAATCAAATGCAGTATCACTTGCTGGAAAATTGGTCGCGGCTGGTAACGGATTCGCGCTAGTAGAGTTGTTCGTTTGGTATTGCACAAGCGATGTGCTAACCCGTGAAACATCATTACGACGTTGGGTGTCACGTTGCGAACGCTGGAGTGCCGGGAGCGCTACGAACACCATCAAGAAAATTAAGCCGGCAATCGCTAAGACTAGTACGACTTCAATGATCGTAAAACCCTCGCGCCCTGGCAAAGTTATTGATTGTTTGGACATATGTTCCTTTCGTTTATTATTACTTGTGTCGTACAACAATTATT
>JAZOUF010000004.1:0-6171 GCA_045657985.1 Candidatus Nanosyncoccus sp.
GCGCATGTAGACCACGGTAAAACAACTTTGGTGGATGGGCTGCTTAAGCAGTCGCATACTTTTCGCGATAACCAAGCGGAGATGTCGCAGACCCTCATTATGGATTCGATGGACCAGGAGCACGAGCGGGGAATTACGATTACCGCCAAGCAGACCTGCGTTTATTATGACGGCTATAAAATCAATATAATTGACACGCCAGGACACGCAGATTTTTCTGGCGAAGTAGAACGTACTCTCAATATGGCTGATGGCGTGTTGCTTATCGTGGATGCACAAGAGGGGCCAATGCCGCAAACGAAGTTTGTATTGTCTAAAGCACTAGACCTTGGGCTAAAGCCAGTAGTGGTGATTAATAAGATTGATAAGCCGGCGGCGCGAATTGATGAGGTGCTAGGCGAAGTGGAAAGTTTATTCTTGGAACTCGCGACAGACGAATCGCAACTTAACTATCCAGTATATTATGCGATTGCACGAGAAGGGAAAGCCGGTAAGACGACCGAACTCGATGATGACTTACATGTGATATTTGAGTCTATCATCAACGATATCCCTGCACCATCTGTTGACGCGGACGCTTCTAGTGCGCAGCTACTCGTGGCTGCACTAGCGGCAGATAACTATCTGGGCAAGTACTGCATTGGTAAGATTTTCCGCGGAAGATTAAAGAAAGGCATGAATGTAAAGATTTTACATGACGGTAGTACAAAAAATGCTAAGATAGAAAATCTGTTTATTTACAAAGGTCTGGGGCGCGAGGAAGTACCAGAAGCAATCGCAGGCGACATTGTAGCAATTACTGGCGTATCTGAAGCAAATATCGGTGATACGATTGCAACTGGCGACAATCCTGAAGCCTTACCTACGATTGAACTTGAAGCGCCGACGCTTTCTATTTACATTGGGCCGAACACTTCGCCATTGAAAGGTCGCGAAGGCGAGTTTACCACTTCGCGCCAAATTGCGGAAAGGCTTGAAAAGGAGCTAGAGACCAATATCGCACTCAAAATTCAGCCCGATGGGCTTGGCTACAAAGTATCTGGACGTGGAGAATTACACCTTTCGGTACTAATTGAAACTATGCGACGTGAAGGCTATGAACTAGAAGCTGGTCGCCCTGAGGTGGTATATCGCGAGATTGATGGCGTCAAACAAGAACCAATTGAATCGCTGACGATTGAGGTAGCGCCAGAATTTGTGGGTGCTGTATCACAGGAACTTGGCGTACGTAAAGCAGAATTAAAATCGCAAGAGTTGATTACAACTGGTGCGACGAGATTCGTTTACGAAATATCTACCGCGGCGCTAATTGGGCTTCGCAATAATTTGCTAACTGCTACAAAAGGCACCGTAATCATGTCTTCAATTCCATCAGGATATCGCCCTGTGGAAGGAAAATACAAACCAGAGCGAAATGGCGCATTAGTGGCATTTGAAAGTGGCGTATCTACTTCTTATGCGCTTGATGCGGCGCAGGCGCGCGGTATATTATATATACCGCCACAAGTGCCCGTGTACCAGGGTATGATCGTCGGATTGTCAAACAAGAAAGATGATCTCGACATCAATATTTGCAAGGAAAAACAACTCACCAATATGCGTACGCACGCGTCGGACGGCGCAATTCAGTTGACGCCATATACACAGCTATCATTGGAGCAGTGTTTAGATTTTCTCTTGGACGATGAGCTTCTTGAAGTGACTCCAAAATCGTTACGCCTACGCAAAAGACAACTTGACCCTGTTAAGAGGAAACGGGAAAGCCGTGTTAATTGATTCACACTGCCACTTACATGACCGTGAATTCTTTAGTGAGGAGCAGGCCGAAGAAATACTTTTGCGAGCGCGAGAGAATGGAGTCCAGAAAATCATCTGCATCGGAACGGACCCAGATGACTCCATGAGAGCTCGCGAGTTTGCAGATAGTCACCCTGATGTGTATTGGACCTATGGAATACACCCAGAGGAAACTGACTGTGTACCAGAAATAGCTTCTCTCGGGTTGCGTCCGTCCGGTCCGTCGCCACGGGCGGACGGCGCTCATCCTCGCGTTGCCGCGCTCCGGAGGCCCTTCTATGAGCTATTTTCTGGCGCGCATTTGCCGATTGCTATTGGAGAAGTGGGACTAGACTACCATAGCGACGGATACGACAGGAAAGCGCAAATCCGATTATTTGAAGAAATGTTGCAGCTAGCGGTAGATAATGATTTGCCTTTGTCTTTTCATGTGCGAAATGCGTTTTCGGATTTCTTTCCGATTGTGGAGAATTTTCCAACCGTGCGTGGCTGCGTGCATTCTTTCACTGATAGCAAAAAGACATTAAAAAGGATCTTGGAGAATACAGACTTCTACGTAGGTGTAAATGGGCTAGCGACTTACTCTACTCTGCCCACGCCGCCGCTAGAACGAATCTTACTAGAAACTGATGCACCTTTCTTGACCCCAGTACCATTTCGTGGTATGATAAATGAATCAAGGTATATATTTAATATAGCTGAGTGGCTAAGTCAGAAATTAGGGGTGGAGTTTGAAATCATAGAGAAAGTGACAACAGAAAATGCAGAAAGACTCTTCCGTTTTCCAAGTTCCCGGACTACCGAGCGTGCAGAATAGTTACGCGGTAACAGATGATTTTCGCGAAATCTACGAAGAGCTGAATGGGATTGCGGAGGAATTAGAGAAATGTCGGTTAAAGAGATGTTGAATGCGTATAATAATACAGGCATAGTAGGCTCGGCAAAAAGTACTTTTGAAGAGTTAATAAAACCAGAAACATTCAAGCGAACGATGCGGAGCTTGGTAGATTTTCGCGGGAGCAAGGTGATTTCGACCGCTGAGCAGATACCACAAATTAATGTTAAGACGGCACCGACTCAGAGCGAGCTTAAATACGCTGAATTAGTCAATGCCGAATCAGCGTATGGTCGGACACTGTTCGGACCAATTCCGCAAGGACATCAACGAGAATTTTTTGAGCATAAGAAAAATGTTTGGATCTGGCATGACAGTTGGCTAGATGAAAATGGTAGCACACAAGGTATTACCATTCGTTATGAAGTGCGGCCAGTTGGCGTTTATAAGAAGTACGCTGGCGGAACATATACGCGCATTGAAGGAGAAGAACTTGACAATTTTCGTCGTGCGGCAAAAATGTATCTTGATTTGGTGAAATCAAATATTTATACCGACTAAGTAGATATTTATTGTGTTTTGAGTTTTAGTGTGCTATTATAATATGTAGTTATCAAGAGGTTATATGCATTTTACGACTATTTTCAAATCCCTAAAAAACAAAGACATGCTGAAGCGCGTCGGTATCATACTTGGTATTTTGGTGGCATATAGATTGCTAGCGCAAATTCCGGTGCCGATGGGTGATGCTTCTACCTTCAAGGAAGCTGTATCCAACTTAATGGAGAAATCAGATTTTTCTAACTTCCTAAATTTGATTTCTGGCGGTGGATTAGCATCATTCAGCATTATTCTAGTAGGGTTGTCACCATATATTACTGGTTCAATTGTAGTGCAGTTGCTAACGAAGGCAATTCCACGATTGGAGGAATTATCCAACGACGGAGAATCCGGGCGTCGTAAGATCAATCAGTGGACTCGTGTTTTAACGGTGCCACTTGCGGTCATACAATCAATCGCTTACATCTTCATTTTGTATCAAACTACCATTTCGGCAAATATTGCTACCGATTTTACACCAACGGCTGGCGACTGGGTATTGTCAGTGGTGGCAATGACGGCTGGCTCGGTAATACTGATGTGGATGGGTGAATTGATTACCGAACAGGGCATCGGTAATGGTATCTCTACATTGATTTTTGCATCAATCATTTCGCAGCTACCTTCTACGATGGCATCGCTAGGTTCAACGCTCGGCGATACCACAACTTATGGAGAGCTGAATCTCTTTGGTGCCAATCTGCCAGTGAATCCTGTGGCATTTTGGATTATAGTTGGCTTTGCCATCGCGATGCTGGTTGTGATTTACTTCCTAGTGAAACTAAACGAGGCGCAGCGTATTGTGACTATTAATTATGCGAAGCGCGTTCATGGAAATTCTTCTTATGGTGGCATTCGTTCTATTTTGCCGATTAAATTAATTGCGGCGGGCGTAGTACCAGTGATTTTCGCCACAGCTTTCTTGTCGTTACCGGCTCTAATTGGTCAAGTAATCACTTCGGTTAATCCTGGAAACGAATTTGGTGAAACATTGATTACTATTTTCTCTGCACCTTCAGCTAGTAACTTTGCAACAATGTATCCAGATGGCATCACAGCTCAGTGGTTTGTATACCCAGCAATGTATTTTGTGCTTGTATTTGCTTTTACTTATTTCTACACTTCTATTATCTTCAATACGAAAGAGATTGCGGACAATTTACAGAAGCAAGGTGCTTTTATTGAGGGTATTCGTCCAGGCATTAAAACTGCTGAATATTTGGGCAAGGTGGTAAACCGTTTGGATTTGTTTGGCGCTTTGGCACTCGGTCTCATTGCGATGTTGCCATTTATTACTGATTATATCTTTATTATGACGACTGGTGCGCCGATTGGTTTATCTATTTCGGGTACTGGGCTTCTAATCGTAGTGACGGTGGCGTTAGAGAATCTAAGGTCGGTGGATTCCAGAGCTCTAATGATAACATACGATGATTTCCAAAATGAGTCTAAAGATTAATATTGGCTGGAAACAAATTCTAAAGTGGGCGATTTGGTCAGTCCTTGCGTTGCTTTTCTTAATATTCTTCATTCGGGTGGCAACTTGGGAGGATGCGTATTACCGTGAAAAGGAAGGTAGTGAGCGTGATGTGGTGGAGACGGAAGTAGCCACAACACAAGCGGAAGAGTTGATTGAGGAAGAACCTACCGAAGCGGAAGTGTATGAATATACGGTTTCGCCCGATAGACCGCGTTATTTGACTATTGATGCTTTGAACATTCGTCAAACGAGAGTTTTAGCGATGGGCATTAATGAAGAGGGTGCATTGGACACTCCCCGTAATGTCTTTGATGTAGGTTGGTACGAATCTTCTGGCAAACCTGGCGAGGGCAGAACTTTAGTAATTGATGGCCACAATGGTGGTCCGCATGTTTATGGTGTCTTTAAGCGGTTACCAGATCTTGAAAACGGCGACTTAATTACGGTTGAGCGTGGCGACGGTGTTGTTTTTAATTATTCCGTGGTAGAGAATAATGAGGTTCCACTTGACGAATCTGACAAATATATGAACACAGCGCTTAAGACGCCAGTAGCTGGCAAGGAATCCGTGACGTTGATTTCATGTTCTGGTGAGTGGTCACAGAGTCAGGGAACATACCTCTCTCGTCAATTCGTCCGCGCAATTCTTGTTGACCAATGATATTAAGTGTGGTAAAATTGAAGAGTAATTTATGGCTAGTCAAAAGGAAGTGATTAAACTCACAGGTACTGTTGTTGAAGCATTACCGAACACCCAGTTTCGGGTTGAACTCGAGAATGGTCATATTATTGTTGCCCACATGAGCGGGAAAATGCGGAAGAACTACATTCGTCTTGTTCCGGGCGACAGAGTAGAAGTTGAGTTAACCCCATATGATCTTACAAAGGGTAGAATCAGCTTTCGACTCAAAGATTAATATTAATTGTTGTATTTTTTACAACATTTGGTATTTGCAAAGTGAGGGCAGGTAGGACTGCTCTAGTTGCAGATATAGATGTTTAGAAAATATGACTTAACGGAAAGGGTTTTAACACAATGAAAGTACGTGCAAGTGTTAAAAAAATTTCGCCAGATGACATCATCGTACGCCGCAAAGGTGTGCTTCGTGTTATCAACAAGAAAAAACCTAAGAATAAGCAAAGGCAGGGTTAAAATATATGGCTAGAATAGCTAGTGTTGTGATTCCTTCCGATAAGCAAGTATGGATTGCTCTTACTTATGTTTACGGAATTGGCCGCACAACATCCAAGAAAATCCTTGCGGAGGCTAAAATCGAGCCTCCCACTCGGGTGAAAGATCTCACCGAGGCTGACGAACAAAAAATCCACGACATTATTTCCGCGAAATATCATGTTGAGGGTGATTTGAGGCGCCTCGTGAGCAATAATATCAAACGTTTAAAGGATATCAATTCCTACAAGGGTATCCGCCACAAGGCTAAATTACCAGTCAACGGCC
>JAZOUF010000005.1:0-3720 GCA_045657985.1 Candidatus Nanosyncoccus sp.
GTAATGCCCCGTTCGTGCTCTTGGTCACCAGAATCCATAATGAGGGTTTGCGACATCTCCGCTTGATTATCACGAAAAGTATGAGATTGCTTCAAAAGTCCATCCACCAGTGTAGTTTTACCGTGATCCACGTGAGCGATAATCGCTACATTTCGAATTAAATCTTTATTTAAAGTCATTACGCCATTATAACACTATTTAGTTCCAAAGTCTAGATATAAATTTGACATTTCTTCCACTCTGTGATATAATGAAAGTATATGGCAAATCGAAATAAACACTTAAATCCGAACCAAATCTACGAGCCTGAACGCTGTTGGGTTGGTGATACTCATAAGATTTGCTACGCTACTAAAGAGGAAGCTGAACTCGCTGCTAAAGTTGCCGAATACGACCATGGTGCGCACAATCTCTCGGTTTATAAATGTGAATATGGCAATCACTGGCACCTAACTCGTCAAAATTAAATTCAAAACTAAGCCCGCCCAGTATTTGGTGCTTTTGGAATGGTCATTTGAGGTTCCACCATTACTGGAGTCATAACTATACCACCTCGCCCACTGTTCACGTTGACTCGGACCGCCTCTCCGCGATATTCGCCAGACACCGGCACAAGTAAAATCTCCGCATCGCCGGCGTTCGTGATGGTAATTCGCTTTTCGTTAGTTTTCCCCATTATCACGCCATTAATGATAACAATCGTTTCTTCGCCGTCTGTTTCGTACCAAATATTAAGTTCACTTCCACTTCTTTCCACTCGGCCGACGGTCAATGCCGGGCGTGAACCCGACTCAATAGATTCCTCTACCCTTGGCAATGAATCATATCGCTCGATAATATAGTTAGTAAGTAGTTCCAGTTCGTTAAATTGAGTTACTACTTTGCCATCCGTTTTCTGAGCGAGTTCAGTATATGCATCGCCAAATTCTTCGGTGGTCACAATATAAAAGTTTACTGGGTCGATAGTTTTGCTAAGTGCCACTACGTCTTCCAGAGTCACGCCGTCCCTATCTGGCGCGAGATAATCTGCGTCAGTAAGTACCACTAATGATTTAGTCGAGCCAAGTTTCCAGTTTTGCTCGTTCATTACCTGAAGTGATGCCGATAGTAGTGATTCTGGCGTATCTCCGCCACCGTCAGGTCTTAGTGTTGCCAGCTCTTGTTCAAATTTTTCCAGCGAGCAGTCTTCAAAATCGCAATGCTTCAAAGGCAAAAAAGGATCATCTAAATCGCGGTATTCATATAGTGCCACTCTGCCACCACTTTCTAAAGTCTTTCTTGCTAGTCTTAAAGCCTCATTTTTGAATTTCTCGATTAACGGCTCCATTGAATAGGTCGTATCAATCAAAAACGCCGTATCATGCGGTGATGAGATTTTGTTTTCAATTCCGAACGTATCAGCAATCTTATTATAGATTACTCGCGACGCATCTTCGTAAAGATTATCACTCACGTAACCCATATGGTCACTCACACTCATGTGCGAACTGCATAAAATATCTCTTTTATTACACCAAGTTCCCACTTTTCCCGTCCAGGCCGTTGGCTCGTATGGAATGTAGGCACCGAGCAAACCCTTGTACGCCTGACAATCTGGTACATACATCCGATAGTCTGACAAGTTATCCCCTCTACAGGCCGCTGGTATTATGCCCTCACCTTCCGGTAAATAAATCTTTGGATCCCCGAAAGTCGCCGCATAAATTACCTTTTCGGCTTCTAGACTTCCGAGTGACTTAGAAACCACCATTGCGCCCTGGGAATAACCACCGAGCACATATTTTGTTTGAGGGCAAGTCCTAGCGTTAACCCTCGCCATTAGGTTTTTAACGCCCACATTGACACTATCTCCAAATTCATACGCCTCGCCACCGCTAAAAAATGCACCAAGCGTTACACCGAGATTATCTATGCCCACTCCGACCGCAGGGTAATCCAAGTCCTCAAATTCATATTTTAATTCTGTAGTTGCTAATTTACCCTCGATTGCAGCTTTAAATGATAAATAGTCATCTGTATTCCAACGTTCTCCACCCGAACCTCTCGCAAAGACAATTTTTACATCTGGGCAAGTTTCTGCCTGAACGGGTGATACTAGGGGAAATGTTGCACCAGCTGACGTGCCTATCCCGACCAAAGTAGCTACACCACATAATTTAAGTTTATATCGCAGTTTTTGAATCATATAACCTCCATGATTAGTTTTGCGAGATTATATGCACATTTTTTCTTGCTTTACAACCCCTAGTTTCCACACAAGATACTTTTGCTTTTTCCTTTAATTGTAGTGCTTAGAAAATTAATTCTTATGTTTGGGTGTCTGCTGGGTTCTTGTGCTATAATTAACCTATGAATTGGGACGAATACTTTATGGCTATTGCCGAAACCGTGGCAATGAAAAGCAAAGACCCTTCTTCTAAAATGGGTTGCGTAATCGTAGACGAACATAAGCGCGTAGTGTCGCTTGGTTATAATGGTATGCTTCAGGGCGCCGACGAATCCAAAATGACTCTCAGTGAACGACCTATGAAATACTATTTCGCCATTCATTCCGAAATGAATGCACTAATCTTTGCTCGTCGCGACCTCACTGGATGCACTGTTTATAATAGAGTTGCCACTTGCGAAAATTGTCTCAAATATTGTCTGCAGGCCGGAATTAAACGATTTGTCTATAAAGAGCTCCGCGTCCATTCACATTCATCAGATCCTAAACATTCAATGACGAATCCAGAGACCGACGAAGCTATCATTCGGCTACTATCCTCAATGCCAGAAGTTCAAACCCTCAATATCACTAATGGTAAAACATATATTGAGGACATCCTAGATTCTTATCCTAAAAATTCCCCAGAATATACGCGTCTCTCTAAGTGGGTTTAATTTTTCGGCAACTTCTTTTCAACTCTAAATAGCATGATGCAGATGGCAACGGCCGCCAGAATGATGGAGCCAGAAATGATGCCCGTGGCCGTCATTGGCACGAGCCACACGTTGCTAGAAGGAATAGCAGTCATCATTTCGCCACGAAATCCACCCATGCCGCCCTGCATCTCACCTTCTAGGTCGGACGGCATTTCTGGCACTCCGTTCATTTCTGCTCCGTCTCCGGCAGACGAATCGCTATTCGTTCCGTCTATCTCGCCCATCATTGGCCCACCCTGTTTAGTATTGGTAGTCTTAGCGATTATTTCACTTTCGTTTGTAGTATTTTCTGATTCCATATTTTCCTTTGATTACTTTACGCTCTAATCATACCAACCGAACCTTAAAATGGATTAAAAAGTTAGAATCTAACGCGCCACGCAACGCACCGAGAAGCCGCTGTACCGCCTACTCTGATTCGCCGGGCCGGGCCCGACCGAATTGAAACCCTGGTGGAACGCTATAGAACCAGATCGCGCAGTACCGGACCAGAAGTCGCCGCCCGTAGCGTAATTGTCAAGCGCGGGCCCACTGATGGTACCGGAGCGCACAAAGTAGAGTGGATTAGTGCGGGAGTTATTAAAACCATTGGTGGCCCAGCCAGCATTTTGCCACATAGTGTTAGAGCTACTAGCAGGATTATCTGGCATACTGGTTGTTCTACCAGTAGTAATACCATAAGCTAAGGCCAAGCGGTTAAACTCAGTTAAGTTGCTATCTACACTAGAGTCACTACCAGAGAGTCCTTCTGGAAGTCTCCAGCCTTTAGGGCAAATAGAGTTAACGGCATCATAG
>JAZOUF010000006.1:0-4885 GCA_045657985.1 Candidatus Nanosyncoccus sp.
CCCCCTCCGACCGTCACCCGTCTTTATTCTTTCTATGCTTTTCTTCATGCAACCTCACTTTAACGCTTTTCCACTTTTTATCATAAGTCCCATGCGGTGCCACTAAAAAGCGTATATAAAAATGGCACCGCAAGGGTGCAATTATCCAACAATTGTCTGCCAGGTGGCATATCCAACGATTAGACTCCTTTCGGTGCCAAATATACGTTTGATATGCCACTTATTAAAAATGCCTGGCTTAATATATATTGCTGAATAATTGCACTTATATTATAACATAGGCAAAACAATTCGTGTAAAAAATAGTGTTGTAATATTTACAACACTATTTAATACGGAATTAAAGATTAGTTAGATACTCTATCTTTGCTTCACGACGAGCATCGTCATCATGAGCAGGCAAATCAGTGCGAGAGGAGTAGTCGCTAAAAATAGCAAGACAATCGCAAATTAAACCATCATAAACTGGCGGTTTATCATAAACGCTCCAAAGGATGATGTGCATATCTGGAGCATGCTTGGCATAGAAATCAATGGCTCGCTTCGTGGCGCGAATGAACTCTTGCTCGGTTTCGGCAGTGTGACGCCAGGCACGGCCTTTCAAGAAATGTTCAGTAACGGCGGGCGAAGTAGCGATCATCAAAAGTAGCGCATCATAATGATGTTCGTTTAACATGGTTAACAGAATTTGTTCTACTTCTGGATCTAATAAAGTAACGTCAAGTATAATATCGTAGCCAGATTCGGTAAGAGCCGACAAAGTGAGGAACATCATGATAGTGCTGAACTCGTCGGTCATTTTGCGGAGGTCTTTTTCGCCATAGAAATCTTTAATCTCTTTAAAATGAGGGTGATATTCCACGAAACAACGGGCAGCGACGAGGACTGGGTTTAATTCCCTTTTAGCACAATACGCTTCAACGGCTGGTAAAATCTGAGTGGTTTTGCCGGAGCCAGAAAGTCCAGCGATGCGAATAAACTGATGGTTTTTAGTTTTACTCGCGGTAAAATCGGCGATTATTTGCTGCAGAATAACTGGATATTCTTCTAAGCCAACTTGCCATTCTGCTTTAACAGGACTAGGCCAGTGAGATTTCATGTAGCGAATAGTTTTTTGAAGATTATCACGGTCTGCCGGCACAATAGTAATTCCTTTCTAATTTTGGACAACTTTGATGAACTTAGTAGGTTTTTTGACTTCGATCTTGCGAACATTATGGAAAGTAGCGTATTCTCCTTCAGCCTGGAGAGAGATCGTGGATGGCTTGGTAAACTCCAAGATATCGCCCTTAGTATCACTGCCTGGAACGCGATGAAGGATACTTCTTGCCATGAGAACGAAAAGTTTAGGAAAACTGACCGTTTGCAAAACTTCACTACGGAAAGTGATAGGCTTCAAATAATCCTCACGGCCCTTCATTACGCGACACATGGAACGTCCGCTAAGAGCGGCATAATCGGAAATTTTGGTGCTTTGGAGTTTGCCGTTGAGTTTAAACTCGGGGATAAACTGTTTTTTGCGACGATTTTTGAAATACCAGTCAACAAGTTGAAGGTAGGAACGCCAGGAGCTTTTGTGTCCTTGTTGCATTTTCTTACGAATTTTAGGATCATCAAAAATCACGACTGATTCAGCGGTCATGCCGATGGTGACATAACAAGTAGCATAGCGCCAATGCTTGCCATCCACAATAATGTCTAGTGGATAAAGTTTCTTAACTAAAGAATCTTGCAAAACATCTTCCATAGTTTTGGTGCCAAGTGTACAAGCGAGGTCATTAAAATTACCGTAAGGGAGAACGGCAAGAGTGATGTCTTTGTCAGAGTTCAAGATGGCATTGGCGCAAACTGCAGCAGTAGCATCACCACCAGCGGCAAGGACGAAATCTCCGTTGCGGAGTACTCGTCCGAGGCGTTTCACGTTAGACTCAAAAGGCTCTTTTTCAATGGCAAACTTGCCGACTAAACGGCCTTTTAACTTGGTAGCTTTCGCAAGTATCTCGTCACGAACGTGGACATATTGAGACGAGTGCGGATTGTAGACAATTAGTAAACGCTTCACTGCAACCACCTAATTAGACTTAACGCCGTTAAAGGTTGGTAACAGCCATTTAAGTAGCGCGTAAATAAGAACATAGGCGGCGAGACCGATAACAATTTCAAAAATGCGACGCTTGGACTTCTTGAGTTTCTCTTCGTTGCCACTGGCGGTAAGATATTGGATGCCGGAAATTGTGATGCCGATAACCGCAAGGATGGCGATACCAGCAGTCATGATGTCTACTATGATACCAAGGAGTTCTTCAATTCCCTCTTTGCCATCTGAATTGGTATGGATAATTGCACCATCATAGGCGTAAGCGCTGACACGATAAATAGTGGTGGCGAGCAAAGTAAGGCCACCTGCGATTATTGTCTTAATATGTGAAAGAGTTGCTTTCATGCGCGTGCTCCTACTTTAAATATTCGTGCAATTTTTTAGTGTCTTTATTCTTGCGAAGTTTAGACAAAGCCTTAGCTTCAATCTGACGGATGCGCTCACGAGTGACATCGAATTCGTTACCTACTTCTTCAAGTGTGTGTGGACGACCACCACCAATGCCGAAGCGAAGACGGATGATTTTCTGTTCACGGTCCGTTAAGGTAGCAATGATTTCGGAAAGTTGCTCTTTCAAAATCTGATTAGCGGCGGCATCCTCTGGGCTGTCGCGTTCTTCATCCTCTACGAAATCGCCGAGAACGGAATCTTCGTCGTCACCTTCGCGGCCAACAGAAGCATCGAGAGAGGCGATATCTTGCTTAATGCGCATAACGTAATCAATTTTATCTGGCTCCATGCCGAGCTCTTCGGCAATTTCTTCGTTGGTCGGCTCACGGTTGAGTTCTGAAGTGAGCTTACGAGTAGTGCGAAGAACTTTGTTGATAGTCTCGACCATGTGAACTGGAATGCGAATGGTGCGAGCTTGGTCGGCAATAGCACGAGTAATGGCCTGACGCACCCACCAAGTAGCATAAGTAGAAAACTTGAAACCCTTGTCTGGGTCAAACTTATCTACGGCGCGAAGTAAGCCAGTGTTCCCTTCTTGGATGAGATCGAGAAAATCAAGACCACGACCACCATAGCGTTTAGCGATAGAAACGACGAGGCGCATATTGCTCTCAACCATTTTATCCTTGGCTTTTTTGTCACCCTTAACGATGCGAGCAGCAAGGTCGGCTTCCTCTTCGGGAGTGAGCAAAGGAATCTTGCCGATTTCCCTTAAATAGAGTCGGACACTGTCATCGGCGAAAGCGTCAACATTCTCGGCAGTGATTGCAAGGTCTTCATCGGAAAACTCTTCTTCGCCTTCAAGGTCTGCCGACTCTGGTTCATCAAAATCAAGGCTTAAATCTTTTGCGTTCAAAATATCGTCTTTATTTGAATCCATTTCAGATAATTATAATCTTTTCTGAGATTTTTGCAAGTCATTAATCTCGCGAATAATTTTATCATACTCGTCATCACTCTCGTCGATGGCAGCTAGTCGAGCACTTAAATCGGCGATTCTCTGTTTATCAAGAGCGTCGTTGTAACGTGCGAAAAGTTCAGCGGCTTCTTTTTCATAGTTGGGATTTTTAATTCCCTCATGATCACGATTAAAGATGAGTTCTAGTTCGTCAATGCGAGCATCGTCTTCTGGTGGCTCAAGTGGGATATCGGTTTTTACGATGCCGCCGAAAAGTTTGAGAGCGAGAAGGCTGTCTTCCATTTTTTTGATGTGGTCGGGAGTGACGATAGTTTTGGGTTTCTTTAGGTATTTGCGATGGGAGGATTCGGCTAGTTTCTGATTTAGACGGTCACCTTTTTCGCGAAGAATAGCGACGTCTACGCCGAGGATGGTGGCGACTTTTTCCTCATAGCTAGCGCGCTCGATTTCGTCTTTGACGTAGCTTAATAATTTAAGAGCAATATCGGAATACTTTTTCTTGTCGGGAGCGAGACGAAGATTGAGACTCTCTTTGTATTTAGTAAGTAGCCAATCTACGGCCGGGATGCGGTCATTTACGGCTTGTTCCCAAAGTTTGGGATCTTTCTGGATAAGTTCGTCAGGATCTTTGGCGCCGTGGTAGTTCGAAATGATAGTAAGGTCAATACCGAGATCACCAGCAAGCATAATGGCGCGTTCGGTAGCTTTAATTCCCGCCGCATCACCGTCATAGGCGAGACGGATATCACTGGTGAGGTTTGACAAAGCTTTGAGATGTTGTTCGGTCATAGCAGTACCAGAAGTTGCGACGGCCTCTTTAACGCCGGCTTGATGGGAAGAAATCACATCCATATTACCTTCCACGATGACGACAAAACCATTACGTCGAATAGCTTCCTTCGCATTGTGAAGGCCAAATATAAAACGGGACTTATTAAAAAGAATAGTTTCGGGAGTATTAAGATATTTTGGTTCGCCTTTGCCGAGAATACGAGCCGTAAAGCCGATGACATTGCCAGTAGTATCAATGAATGGTACCATCATGCGATCGCGGAAAAGGTCAGACTTGTACTGATTGAGCAAACCAGCCGCGTCTAATTCCCTTTCAGAAAAACCGCGTTTTTTAAGAACTTCTAGCAAGGCTTTGCCGGAAGCGGGAGCGTAGCCGATTTTGAACTCTTCAATTGTGCCACGATTCATATGGCGCTTGTAAAAAACATAGTCGCGAGCGGATTGACTACGAACCAAGCAAGCTTGATAATACTTGGCGGCAAGAGCGAGAGCCTCCTTGGCGCGAACTTTACGCTTGGCAACTTCGGGATCGCCACCACGATATTTGGTAAGGTCTACGCCAGCTTGAGCGGCAAGTTTTTCCATCGCTTCTTTGAATCCAATGCCTTCAACTTCCATGACAAAAG
>JAZOUF010000007.1:0-7072 GCA_045657985.1 Candidatus Nanosyncoccus sp.
CGGAGTTGGGGTCGGAGTTGGGGTCGGAGTTGGGGTCGGATCGATGCTAGGCAAACCATCGTAGATGTGGCTGCCGGCTGGCGTGACTGCTTGCATACAGCCATCATAAGTAGTAATGTTTCCTTCGGCGTCGCGGACTGGAATTAGCTTGACCAACATGGAGCCGACTTCTTTGCCGCTTTCATCAGTCCAGAAGAACTCTGTAACTTCCGTGCCATATTCGTCGGAAGTACAACTAACGAGTTGCATATTAGCATGATCAATTTCGCCGTTCGGATTTTTGAGAGCCATGTAAGCATTATTATAACGGCCATTCAGTACGGCACGCCGAGTGAATGCCATGTCCATGGCGTTATTGAACCAGGTCTGAATTTCTTTGTATTCGCGTTCACTCATACCCTCTAACTTTTCGTTCATTTGCTGTAGAGTAAGGCCTCTAAATGCTTTGGGTTTGATGGCGTCTGGCATACAGGCGAGATAATCGGAGAAGGTTTCGGTTTGGTTGGCGGCGGCGTATTGCATCATGTCGACTTCGTCGTTATTGAAGAGTGCGGAAACTTCGCGCGCAGAGGCGAAAGCGATTTCGCTTGGCTTATTTGTGGAAGTCCACATGCCTTCTTTGTTGTAGCCATCAATAAGACCTTGGCGGAACTCGGGAGTTTTAGCCATTTTGTCAAAAATTTCTTGTTGGGATTGTGTGTCACCGATGAATGGCGCTTGTGGCTGATAGCCGTCAGTGAAGACTGGCTGGCCCATTTGACCGACTGCTTGATCTTGGAAGTTCCATGTAGCGACATCACCATTTGAGAGATGAATATCCTCGGCGTCGTTCGTAATCGATTCGTTGTCGGCAAATTTTTCTGGTATATTTGCTGGCGTAACCGGTGCGCTTTCGGCAGGGCGCTCTGGGAATTTAGGCTCGCTTTCTTGCTTGTGGTTTTTATGCAAAGTTCCGATGAAACCAGCTGTAGCACCGATGGCGGTAAGTGACAAAACACTAGCCATGGCATACGCAAAGGCGCGACGAAAAGCGGAATTATTCTTGGCTTTATTGGCGGTGGATTTGACTTTTTCTGGATCAGTGCGAACTGGCTCAGATGTCATTTTTGGTAAATCAGCCCAGCCAGATGGCAAATCACCAATCTGGGATTTTGGCTTGTTGGCCACTAGGGGATTCGGCGTGGAAGTGTTTGGCTTGGAAACCGAATTTGGGATTGAGGATTCTGAATGGGTGGATTTTTCGGATGGTGCAGATTTGGATTTTACGGACTCTGTTTTTACTGGCTCAGATTTTGCCGATTCAGATTCGGATTTGGATTTAGATTTTATAGGTTTGATTTCTTCTATTTCGGTGTCGGCGAACTTGGCTTTTTGTTCTTTCAGTTTTGCCAGCCTTTTAATGACAGCTTCGCGTTTGGCTAGTTCTGCTTGGAGCTGTTTTTCTAATCTGACATATTCTTCTGCGGTATTGGGATTTCCAACTGATTCCAATGAAGCGTAATAGGCCGTGTTACCAAGTTTGCGCCTGACGTCGGAAGGCTTATTGGCGCGCTCCGAATTGGTCGCGCTTGTTGATGGTCTTTCTGGATTAGGCATCGTGACCTCCTTCTAGAAAATGTTCGCTATATTTACGAATAACTTCGGAGGTAATTTTTGGAAGGTCAAGATTGACGGATTTGAAAAAATTGCGAAAGTCCGTCTCGGTGGATGATTTTTGGTCTAGAAGTTTGTTCAAGGTATCAAGGTCTGACTCAGAAAGATTGCTAAAAACCGCAGTAGTGATTTGTTCGTCTAATTCCTCGCTAATCTTTGCATGGAGTTTTGCGTGAGCTCCGGTTGGTTGGTTAGGGTATTTTTGTGCGATGAGACCGTCTGCAATTTTAGACAGCGTCTCACGATCGACGAGATAATCTTTCATGGTTTTGATTTGTATTGTATTGACCTTTCTGGCTTAATCTTAGCATAAGCTTCAAAAAAGGTCAAATGCATTATGAAATTTTAGCCGTTAGAAAACCGAACTTTAAGTTCGGTTTTCTACCCTTGCGGCGTCTTACAAAAGAGTAAGGCTTGTCAAATGGCACCAGTAAGAATTACTAATATCTCATAAATTGTTTGAAAATGATTTACATTGGTAATGCTCCTGATTAAGGTTGGTATTTTCTCTCTCAGAGTGGTTCTCCTTTCCCTGTTTCGTGTTTATGTTTAGATGCTACGAATTTATGTTTATAAATTAAATAGTGATGCTTTACCCAGTTTGATGTTGCGACTTTTAATCTTTTGGATAGTTTCTTTGCTTATTTTTGCTGGCGAGACAAATTCCATTTCATCCTCATAATATTGATAACCTGGGATGTTGTATGTACTAAGTTTTTCCGCCATTTTTTGCTCCTTTTTTGTTTTTATTTTTGTGTGTTTATGTTGTTGTTTTGTTTGTTAGAATGTTTGTTTTGTTTTCTAACTTATTTTGAGTATAGCACACATGGGCGATTTTGTCAATAACTTTTATGCTTATTTTTCACGAAATGTCAAATTAACAGATACCGGAATAATCAATTTCTTCGCGATTCATTTCGTGCCAGAAAAAAATAATTTCAGGCAGATTTTCACTTGTATTGCAGTACGAGATTCAAATCTGTGAAATTATTTTTTATTCTTGAACTTGCTCAATGCTTAGAAATTGGCCATTCCTATATCTTCTCTATGGAAATCGTGATATTGTCGGTGCCGACTTTGGCAATTTCGTCGTGAGCGAAGTTCTGGTTTTTCGTGAAGATGTCGGTGAGAGTCTCGGATTTGACGAGATTCTCGAAGCCTTCCGGAAGGTCAATAGAGAGGGAGAGCTGGATGTGGTCGTCCATATTGAGGCCGGCATGTTTCCTGGCGGATTGAATAGCACGAATGAGGTCGCGAGCATAACCTTCTTTCTTTAGCTCTTTGGTGAGGGTCTTGTCGAGTATGAGCTCTTTACCGTTTTCGACTTTTTTCACGTTAACTTCGTCGGCGATGATTTGCTCGTAGAAGTCGGGGAGCTTGTCACCAGCGTAAGTGAGTTTGTTGAGTGGTTGGCGAACTTTGATTTGAGCTTCGGTGTCTGATTTCTGCATACGGAGAGCGAGAGCATCAGTGATAATCTGGCGGGTGCGCGACATCTGCTCCAATACCTCATCATCGATGGCGCCAGCTGCTGGCCAATCCAAGAGATGCACCGATTCGCCACCATCGGTCATTTTCTGGTAAAGTTCTTCGGCCAAGAATGGAATAAAGGGAGCGAGAAGTTTGGCTGTATATATTAATATATAGTAGAGCGTGGCGAAGGCTTGCTGCTTGTCCGCTGCGTCGTCGGTCTTACTGAAACGACGACGAGAACGACGAACGAACCAGTTACTGAGGTCGTCGATAAATGGGAGGACATCCTCTAAGGCCTTCGGGATGTTGTATTCCTGCATACCTTCGGTGATGTGGTTTCTTAACTGGTAAGCGCGGGAGATAATCCAAAGATCAAGAGGATTTGAAGGAACTTGCAAGTCTTTCAAATCTTCACTATCTACACCTTCAATCTCGGCGTAGGTAGTGAAGAAATCGTAGACGTTCCAGAGCATAGCGAGTTTGCGATTTACATCGGAAACGTCTTTGTCGAGGAGAGCAAAATCTTCGCCGGAGAGAACGGGGCTACTAAGCAAGAGGAAGCGGAGGGCGTCGGCAGAATAAGTGTCCATTAGAATATTCGGGTCGGTATAGTTGCCCAAGGATTTACTCATTTTGCGGCCGTCGTTGCCAGCTAGAGTGCCGGTAGTAATGACGTTTTTGTAAGCGTTTTTGTGGCCTTTTTTAGCTTTGCCACCGAAGGCGCCGATTTCAGCGAGAGCGGTGTTTACGGCGTGAACGTAATAGAACCATGCGCGAACCTGACCAACGTACTCAACGATAAAGTCGGCAGGATAGTTACGCTCAAACTTTTCCTTGTTCTCAAATGGATAATGGAGCTCTGCAAACGGCATAGAGCCGGACTCGAACCAGCAGTCTAGGACTTTCTCAATACGAGTGAAATGTTCGCCTTGGTAGTCAAATTCAATCTCATCAACCCATGGGCGATGGTAGTCATCGAGACGCTTGCCGGAATACTTTTCCAGTTCGTCGTAAGAGCCAATGACAAGGACTGTTCCCTCTTTAGACTTCCAAACTGGCATGGCTGTAGCCCAGAAACGGTCACGAGATAAGTTCCAGTCGGGGGCTTGTTCGATATTCTTAGCAAAACGACCATGCTTCAAATAAGTTGGGAACCAGTTGATGTGTTCGTTCTCATCTAACATCATTTGTTTCTGGCCGTCGATATCAAAGAACCAACTTGGGAAGGCACGATACATGATGCGCTCTTTAGAGCGCGGGTTGAAGGGATATTCGTGCTGGATATATTCGATTTTGTAGATAATTCCCTCTTCTTCGAGGCACTTGGCAATAAATTTGTTGGCAGCCCAAATTTGGATGCCGTGTTCGTCGGTATCGCGGACACCGAGATCGTGGAGCCTGTCGGCATATTCCTCGATATAGTAACCGTTCTCATCGAGGACATCAATGAAGCCGATACTCTCGACGGGTCCTGCCGCCGCATTTTCCCCCACCTCGCGACCGCGCTCGGCGGGGGTCCCCCAAGCGTCGTCACCCGTCGATGTATTGTACCTCTTATATAGTTCATAATCATCTTCGCCGTAAGCGGGAGCAATATGAACAATGCCGGTGCCTTCGTCGCTACCGACAAAATCAGCAGCGAAAACTTGACAAATGGTGCCATCTAGACTTTCGTATTGAAGACCGACGAGGCCTGAGCCTTTAATATATTCGACGGGTTCTGCCGCGTTTATTAATTCATATACAGCGTCGCCAAAGACTTGTTTTACACGAGATTCGGCAACAATATACATATCGTCACCAACTTTGATTTTTACATAGTCCATGTCTGGATTCACGGCGAGAGCGCGATTTGCCATAAGAGTCCAAGGTGTAGTAGTCCAGGCAAGTAAATAAAAGTCCGAATCTTTTATCTTGAATTTGACATAGGCGCTTGGGTCGGTGACGGTTTGGTAGGCGTCGTTGTCCATGGTAACTTCGGCCTTAGATACGGGAGTGGCAAATTTGGTATCATACATGAGGACTTTGCGGCCTTCGTAGATTTTGCCGGCTTCATACAGCTGCTTAAAGGCCCACCAAACAGACTCCATGAAATCTTTATTCATGGTACGATAACAGTTATCAAAATCAACCCAGCGACCGATACGATCAATGGTGGAGCGCCAAGTCTCGGAATTAGCGACCATAGATTCGCGAGCCTTGATAATATAGTCTTCTAGCGACCATTTAGTGCCAATGTCGCGACGGTCTGTAATGCCGAGCTGCTTCTCGACGAAATTCTCAGCTGGAAGGCCGTGGCAATCCCAACCCCATCTTCTTTCCACGCGATAGCCATTCATGGTCCAGTAGCGCGGAACGGCGTCTTTTACAATAGAGCTAAGCAAAGTGCCATGATGAGGCATACCCGTAATAAACGGAGGGCCGTCATAGAAAACGTAAGACTTGTCAATTGGGCGATTTTCTACTGATTTTTCAAAAGTGTTGTTTTTCTTCCACCACTCAACGAGGGCTTTTTCATATTCAATAGCCTTGCGGCGTTCTCCAGCTCTATATTTCATAAGATATATTATAACATATCTTCACCTAATCGCTAAAGTAAAAACACCGCGCTCTTTTTGCGCGGTGTTTTGTTGACAACTAAATTATTAGTGCCCGAATTGCTTCTGGCGTTTGAAAAGATAGAAGAAAGAACAGAGAGAGACGATGGTGCCGGCGACAATGGCAGTTGATATTGTCGTGACGTTGCCATTACTTTCCGAAGTGGAAGACCCCGTGTCTGGTGATTTTGGCAATTCCTCTTTTATTGCGCCAACTGTACTGAGCTCTCCTAGTTCAGTATCATAGCAAACAAAGCCACCAAAGCCTTTTTCTGCTTCACCTTCAAAATCGCTACAGTCCAGCACTGCCTGTGTGGCAGTAAAGAACACCCAATCGGATTCTGGCGAAACACGATAGAACAGACCATAGGCATTACCTACGGCCAAGTCGGTCCATTGGTATGGTGAATATGTACTATTGTGCACTTCTGGTAGGTCAGATTGTTCGTAATCATAGCCAGAGTATGGTAACCTTGGGTAAGCTCCGGTCTTTTCATAATATGCATTGCCAATTGAGTTTACAAATGCAGTCCATTCGTCATTCATGGACCACCAGTCGATGTGGCCACATGAATAATCTGAGGAGTAATAATTAGAAGAAGGTCCTCCTCCCGACATACTATTAACTTGAATGGAACACACTATGCCAGTAGTGCCATTAATATATTCTTTTCCACCTAGATAAGTTGGTGAGTCTTGATAAAGCCAAAAACCATTATCTCTTAAGTAATCGACAATAGCCCCCGTAACGGATTGCGCAAATTCAAAGATGCCGTTATTCAAATCCGCTGAATCATCTTTAGTGTAGGCATATTTTACATAATTAACTGCACTTTTATTTAGATGGATGTAGGCTGGTACCGTACCTGGTCTATACATTGGGGAGTATTGCCAATTGTCTTCATTTAAGACCATCTCGTCCCCATCCGTATTATATGTTTCTATAGAAAAATCATAATTATAGCCAGTCGGAGGGGTTGCACCATCAAGAAGTGGTTGCACTGTATTTTCAATGCCTTCCATTACTGTAAGAACTGCGTCTTCCTCTGGAGTGAGAGTGTCGGCATATGTATTTTGTATTGGCGCCAGAATGCCTAGCGCAGTAGAGCAGAGCAAAGCTCCGGTTGCCAAGTAGTAGTTTTTGTTTTTCATGGTTCTCCTTTTTTATTATGATATTTTTGTGTATGTAACCTTTATGCTTTTATATTACCCCCCCCCCCCCCGAGATTGTCAAGCGGAAAATTTGAATTGTGGAAAACTTTTCCACAGGCTTAGGCTTACTTTGCAATAGGCTAGATCATTTCTTGGAGTGGATGTCGAGCTGAGTGTAGGGGAGAGGGATTTTGTGG
>JAZOUF010000008.1:0-7902 GCA_045657985.1 Candidatus Nanosyncoccus sp.
AATACATAAGGAGGTTAATAAATGGAGCAATCCACTTCGCATGCGCACGAAGAAAAAAGTCGTGCCAGCATCTATTTAGTCATTGGTATCATATTAATTATCGTCGCCGTCGTCGCCATCTTACTATTCTTAATGCGTGGCTCCACCACCGTATCTGGCGGCTACCCAGAGCCAGAATCATCAGAGTCCATCACTTGCGAAGCCTCCGGCATTGATTTCCCTATCCTCAAGACCACCGACATCACCGACAAAACTGCCCGCGTCACCGCTACCTTTAATAAAGATGCTCTCGTTTCTATCGCCTTCGTTTATTCCATGTATTACGGTGGTAGCAATGCAGTAAACGGCGGTGAAGCCGTCCAACACGCCGCTATAAACCTAAGTTCTCAGGGTGAAGGCCTCGGCCCAGACATTTTTAATCTCCATTTCAACAAACTTCCTAACCGTCTCGAGCTCCGCCTCTACACCGATGCCAGCCATATCGACCTTAAATCCGCCAAGTACCTCATGCTCACCGAATACCCAGATAACGGCATCTATACCAAGTCTCACATCCAAACCATTTACGAAAATCAAGGCTACAAATGTGTAGCCAACAATCAATAAGTTTGTTATAATAATATACACATTAGAGTAAGGAGGTTCATGAAATTCACACATCAATTATTTAGTCGTGTCACTGCCGGCGCACTCGCCGTGGTTTTTGCAGTCACCACATTGGTCGCACCACGCGCTTTCGCCGAAGAAGATTCTTCTAGCACTACCGGCAATACAAGTAGTTTCTCCATGTCGCCAATGTACGAAAAAATCGTCCTTGATCCAGGCGAATCTTACACTAGCTCTTTCCGCATCCGCGCTACCAATACGGCAACGCAACCGTTCTTCTATAAAGTCTATAATCAACCATTTTATCGTAGTGAAGATAACCAAGTCGTTTTTGAAGAACACAGTAACATGAGCCAAATCATGAACTGGACCACCATCAACTCACCAATGAACGGCTCTCTCGAACCAGGTGAGGCTACCGACATCAGCTTCACCATCAACGTCCCCAAAGACGCTCCTGCCGGCGGCCAATACATGACCATCACCGTCGGCTCCGATAGCAGACCAGTATCCGAAAATGGCGGCATCAACATCCAAGAATCCATCGCCATGGGCTACACCGTCTATGCCGAAATCACTGGTACCACCGTTCGCCAAGGCGAAATCAGCGGTCTTAACGTCCCTAGCTTCCTACTTTCTGGTGACATCACTGCCTCATCCACTATCAAAAACATTGGTAACGTCCACGGCAGCGCCAAATACGTCATGCAAATCTTTCCGCTCTTCTCCGGTGAAGAAGTCTTTACCAACGAAGAAAATCCCGACACTTTACTGATTCTCCCAGACCGCACCCTTTATAACGAGACCGTCTGGGAAAACACCCCCGCCATGGGCATCTTCAATGTCGTCTATACTGTAGAGTTCGAGGGTGTCACTAGCCAAGTCAAGAAACTCGTCATCAAATGCCCAATTTGGTTCCTCTTCATCATCATCTTCGGCATCATTATCCTCATTACCTGGTGCGTCCTCCGTTTCCGCGCTCGCCGCACTACGAAGCGTCGTCCAACCGCTGATGCATCTAACGACGAAGCCTAATCATTACATTTCTTTGAAAAAGTCTTGTTTGCCCCTTGGGACGCTTCAAGACTTTTTTTCTTTGAAAAAAAGTCTTGACAAACCGTTTATGATTTACTATACTAAAAACAGTTAAAGGTAAATACACGTTTAACACAAACACAACAAACATAAAACTCCGCA
Source organism: Candidatus Nanosyncoccus sp. (assembly GCA_045657985.1). Taxonomy (GTDB): domain Bacteria; phylum Patescibacteriota; class Saccharimonadia; order Saccharimonadales; family Saccharimonadaceae; genus Nanosyncoccus. Next base: position 1,804 of record JAZOUF010000008.1, read on the forward strand.
TTCGCGGAAAAGGAGATTAACATGAAGAAATCATTAATCGCTGGCGCTGCTTCACTCGCAATCGCTGCTTTGCCAGTAGTGTCAACATTCGCCGCTACTAGCGTAGTTGATACTATCAATGTCACCGTAAACGATGAAACCTGCACATTTAATCGTACGGCTGGCGAAGGCACTTATAACGCAACCATCATCCCAGGTAACTTCGTTGAGAACTTCGGCTCCAGCACGTTCACCACAACCTGCAATGATCCTACTACCATTCAGAACGTTTCGGTCACAGCTAGCTTCACTGCACTTACAGATGGTGACATCGCAAATGACATTATCTACAGTTCAAACGCAGTAGACGGCTCTGCTAGTACCTGGCGTGCTACCGTTGGTGACCTTTCTGCCACTGCCACTGCGCTTTCCGAAGGTGGTAGCGTTATCGCTGGCGGCACTGATAGCACTTCTGCTACTGTCTGGTACTCAGTCAGCGCCAAATCCGGTCACAATCCTGGTACTTACACTGGCTATGCCACCTACACTCTCGCTGAGAACTAATTTCCGCCATTTTCCTCATTCCATTTACCAAAATCCCTCACAATCCGTGGGGGATTTTGACATTTTTAGACAATTTTTTGCTATAATAAATAGTAAGTTAATTCAAGGAGGTAATATCAAATGCGAGGAATCGCTAAAAAAATAGTCATGACTGGACTTTGCCTATCTATGGTTTTGTGCTCAGTCTTTTCTTTCACTTCTGGCGCCTATGCCGACAATAACAGCACTCAGGGCTTCACTCTCAGTCCCATGAAAGAGAATGTCATTTTAAACCCAGGCGAGACCTACGAAAGCTCTTTCTCCATCGCCAATCCAGCCACTAATGGTAAAGATTTTCCTTATGAGATCGTTATCAGTCCGTTCTACGTTGACGAAAACTACAACAATACCTTCACCGCCGAAAGCGGCCTTAACGAAATAACCGATTGGATCACTATCAACTCTCCACTCACTGGCACTTTGAAGCCGAACGATACCGAAGAAATCCATTTCACTATCAATACCCCGACCGATGCTCCAGCTGGCGGTCAGTATGCCGCCATTATCGTCCAATCCGCCAACCCCACCAATATCGGTGAAGGCTCCGCTATTTTAGAACGCACGGCCATTGCTCATACTATTTTTGCTGAAGTTACCGGTACTACTACTCGGCAAGGTGATATTATGAATATCAACGTTCCAGGTTTCTTATCTTCTGGCAACATTAGTGGCGAATCCACCATTAAGAATACTGGCAATGTTCATGGCAAAGCCACCTATACACTAAAGGTTACTCCACTATTTTCTAGCGAGGAAGTATACACTAACGCCGAAGAGCCAGTTACTCACGACATTCTGCCAAATCGTTCATATTACAATAAACTCTCCTGGGATAATACTCCCGGCATCGGCATCTTCAACGTTGTCTATACTGTAGATTTTGAAGGCAAAACAAACGAAATTAGCAAGATGGTCATTGTCTGCCCTATCTGGCTCATCGTCGCCCTCGTCATCATTATCGCTGCCATCATCGGCTTCATCGTCATGAAGTTCCGCAAGAAAAATTAGATTCCTATCACAGGTTCTTTGGGGCAATTAGCGAGCACTCGACTAATTGCCTCTTTTTCTGCCTGCGTCACCCATAAAGCATATTTATATTTTACCGATACTTGCCTTGCTACATATTGACAACGAAATTGTTTATTAGACGGCAACCAAGTCGCCGCATCGCCATCAGACTTTTTGCCATTCGCCGCTGCATCCACCGCTAACAAGTTTAACGAGTCCGTCGCCATCGCGTACCGCGTTTCCACACTCATGTATTGTGCTCCCTTCTGCCACGCGTCCGATAGTGCCACTACATGATCAATCTGCACACCTTTTGAAATCTCCTCGCGTGACGAGAACTCCAGATGCTGTCCAGTATACGGTTCATCATATTCACCAGCCACCACATTACACCCATCTAACACCGCCGTCTCACCAAACTCCCGTCGAATTATCCTTTGCCTCAGCGAACACCCATCTATTGTCGGCCAATTCTTATAAAACTCTTCCCGATTATAACCAGTTTTTGGTGCCCGCCCCTTTACCTCCAACAACTCTAACACCTCTATCGCTAATTTTGCATCTGCGCTCTCCGCCGTTACCGGCACCGCCGCGTAATCTTCCCCCTCATTTTCTGCCTGCACAAAAATCTGTTCGTAACTTGCCGGATTAGTCACTAGCCAGACCACTACACCGACCAATACCACAATCACCGCACACAACCTTCGATGCTTCAACTTCATACCCAAATTGTTATCAAATTTTCCCATCAAAATCAACCATAACTTTTTATTCTATAAGCACCAACTTTATTTCTTCCCAAACTTCACCCGATGAAATACACTCTTCCGATTCGTATATACCCTACTCATCACGAACACTGCGCCCATCGCCACCACGAGTACCGACGCCACGCCAAACGCTCCCCCAAATTCTTTCGTAAACAACCCCGTCCCCGGCACATCCGGACCCGGACCTGGTTCCGGATCAGGATCCTCCCCCGGTTCGTCACCACCACCCTGACCGGGAATTTCCTTAGTATAAACAGCTGTCGTAAAATACTCGCCAAGATCAGTAGTATTGCCATTTTCATCTTGATACACTAGATGCATCGGTGTATCACCGACAAAAGGCGCTACTTTCACCTTAAAGTCACCAGCCACTGTAACGTCGCTTGTTGTATCAACCCTCTTTTGCCCATAAACCCCAGTCGGCACATCCACCGTACCAAACAATTGATAATTATCGCCAGTTCCAGTAGTATCAATATAGATTTTATACGTTACATCATACGCTATTGGAAATAGATGATTCGCCACCGCAATACTTGTGACTTTTTCCTCTATTCCACCTTCTGTTGTGTAAGAATAGGTCTCATCAGTTTTCTCGCTCCCTAACACACCACCTTCACCGTCTTTCGTGTCTATAATATCATAGATATTTTCATATTCGTTTACCGACAAATCATCAAACGATATAAACTTAATCACCGCCCCGTTATCAGATCTCCATTGATAATCATACGCTAAATGTACATATTCGTAAGCATTATAATTTTCAATCCGTTCACCTAAAGCTGCAGCATTCTCTTCCGTCAGATAATCTTCCGTCAATAACCCTAACGACACCAACTGTTCCAATATATTATAATAATCTGCGCCTTTGAATTTACTAATCACTTCCGTAGTCCCCCACGAATTTTGAGCTAGAAACGCACCTTTGCTAGCTCCATTGTTATATGTATAGTTGTCGTCCCAACCAACCAAAGCCAATGCATGTAAACTGTCTACATTGCATTCCGTCGCACCTTTATCAATTATCGTATTAGTCGTCGCATCCCAACAACCAGTCGTATTTGGCGCAATCGTCTCCACATATACAGCACCATTATTATATATACGCTCCTTGATGGCATCCACATCTGCCGGGTTTCTTGATAAATTCGTATATTCGGTAACTACATAAGGTGGCTGCTCACCCATGATGTCATTATTCGCCATTGACTTGCTATATGGTTGCAAAATCCCGCCAAAAGTAGACATCAGCACGAGAAATTCTCTTGCACGATTTTGGTACTGCTCGTAACTATCATAATTCGCCAAGCTAGAGTCATTGTTTTGCATTCGCACAAAGAAGTCCGATGCTTTCACAGGCGTAAACGCATTCGTCATCGCATAGCTAGCATAACCAAAACTATAACCATCCCCCACTGCATGTGTTGCATTGTTGCCAAATTTACTTACCAAATAATCAGAATAAGGCGTTCCTGTGCTCGTCAGATAGTCAAGTTGCTTCGGTGACAATTCCACCGCCACATTCTTACTTTTAAGCAACGTTGATTCCATCGTCGTAGCCAGTGCATATGCCCAACAAGTGTCGTCTGCACCCTGATTCTTAATCTCTGTACCATAGCCATTATCAAGCAAACTATAAGCAGCTGGAAGCGAAGCGGTACCACTGTCACGCACAATAAAACTACCCCTAGAAGTTCGACTTTGCACATATTTTGAAGGAATAATGTTCCAGTCGCCACCTTTCCCCATCGCCACATCATCGAGATACTTTTCATATACAGGGTTCAATTTCAGCCCATCACCAACATTTAATGCGCTTGCGTCTTTGGCAACACAGCAAGCAAATACACCTGTAGCTAGCCCAAGCACAACCACAGTCATTACTTTTTCGATTTTGGTTATGCTTTTCATTGTTACTCTCCCTTATTAATTATGCTTCAATTATTTTTTCTTATCAAATTTCACCTTGTGGAATATACTCTTACGATTCACATAGACTCGGTGTATCACATAGCTTACACCCAGCATCACCACTGCAAGCGACACTAGTACATACTCACCCTTAAAATCACCCGTAAATAAACCTGTATTCGGCACCTTAATCGCTTCGCCATCCTCATCATCTTCTGCACCGCCATCTTCACCTTCGCTACCGCCAGGATTATCACCATCACCACCATCATCTGCTGGCGCTTCGTTAGCATAAACAGTCGTCGTGAAAAACGGAGCATAGTCCCCAACGCTTTCACCATTCTCAAACACTACTTTCACTTTATATACACCGCTCACATCAATATTCTTCTCCGCAACAACCGTCCTCTTTATGGAAACATTCTTTGGCACCGTTATTGAACCAAACTCAACATATCCATTACCATTATCCACATAGATAGTCGCCACAGTATCACCATCAACAAAAATCATGTGCATCGTCATCGCAATTGCCTCAATCCGCTCTGGAGTTTCCCCAGCCTCGTATGTATAAATTATTTCGCTGGAGCCATCTTCCGAAACACCACCCAATCCATCAACTTCATTCGTGACATCCGAAACAAAGTCGTATTCATTTTTTGCCATACCAACCGTAGCAAAATCAATCGTCGCACCATCTCGTTCTGAAGACTCAAATTCATAAGCAAGATAAACATATTCATAGGCATTATAATTAGCAATCCTGTCTTTAATAGCTTGAATCTGCTCATCCGTTAATTCACTTGGATTAATCGCGCCAGACTCAACCAATCTCTCATAAGTAACACCATAATTTTGAAATAGCTCGTCACTACCCCATGAATTCTGCATGATAAATGCACCTGTTTTGCTCGTCCCATCCGAAGGATCGGTATAGACATGACTATCATCCCACCCCACAATAGCCATAGCGTGACCATGCTCAACGCCACACACGTCCTTTCCCCTATCAACTACCGTATTGCTCGCAACATCATAACAGTTCGGCGTTCCAGGAGCCTGCGTACCTACATACACCGCGCCATTATTATATACCGCCGTCTTTATCTCGTTTACATTAGCCGACGAAGCATAAAACTGCGTATAATCGCTCACATAATAATCGCTTTCGGTCCCAGACACTAACACCCCATTCATTGGAGTCGTATAAGCCGGGACATCTTCATTAAACACCAAATTCATCCTTCTAAAATCTTCATATTCGCCCCAACTCGCATATTCATCCAAGGTAGAATCATTTGCCTTCATCTTTGCGAAAAATCCAGTCTCATCCGCCGGCACACTAGAACTAGACAAACCAAAGCTTGTATAACTAAAGTTATAGCCACCACCTATTTCATGACCTGCATCTTCACCAAGAAATGACTGCACGTAATTATTATATGGCGTTCCATTCGCCATCAAGTAATCAAGCTGTTTCGCCGAAAAAGTTGCCGACACTCCCTGCGTTTTCAATAGATTTGATTCCATCGCCGTCGTAAGTGCATATGCCCAACAAATCCCATCCGAACCTTGATTTTTTAATTGTGTCGCAAAATCTTCCTCAATCAAATTATAGCTACTTGGCAAATTCGCATCCGCTCCATATCCGTCACCACGCGATTTCGGCATATACATATTCGGAATTAATTTCCACTTATACCCCTCACCATTTCTTACATCGTTCAAATAATCCAAATAAACTGGGTTAATCTTATCATCATCCAAACTTATTGCATTAGCGCTAGTACCAAACACCGCACCAACCATCAGCACAGCGCCGACC
>JAZOUF010000009.1:0-3737 GCA_045657985.1 Candidatus Nanosyncoccus sp.
CGAAGTTTTAAACTCCCCCACAACGCCAAGATAAGTTTCGCTCGCCCAAATTTCCGCCGCTCTTTTTGGCTCAAATGGCAGTTTTTCAGCATCATCACCTTTAACTGGAAGAAAGCTCGCCGAGATACCAAGTTCCCTCAACAATTCTTCCACATATTTCTTCGCTTTATAATACGGCGTACCCAAAGTCTTACGTTCTGCAAGTACTAACCCCATTCGCATCTGCTCTTGGGGCACATTTTCCTCATCCATCCCCCATTCTTTACGATAAACCTTGTTCATCTCATAAATCGCAAATTGATTCACTGGTAGCTTTTGATTCATCTGTGCCTTTTCTAGCAAACTTGGCACAATGGATTGACGCACATACTGCAAATCCGGCGAGATAGAATTAATAATCTTATAAGAATTATCCGCCGAAAGCCCCGCTCGCCTCAATATCCTTTCACTGATAAAGCTATAAGTCAACACCTCGTTTGCACCAAAACTCCTCATTAGTTCGCGAATGTCACTTTTAAGCGTCAGCATCTTATTGTTATCTGCCGTCGCGTGCTTCGGTAAAGTCGGTGTTATATTATCATATCCAAGAAGTCGTCCGACTTCTTCAATGATGTCCTCTTTTATATGAATATCCGTCCTCCATACTGGCGCCACGATATCAAACATTCCATGTTTCGCTTTTACTACAAAACCAACATTTTCCAGTGTCTTCACTATCAATTTTTCGTCATAATCGGTACCAAGTAGCGCATTTATTTCGTCAACACCGACCTTCACGACCACATCCGCTTGTGGCGCATCATATTTATCTGCCATATCCACTACGCGGAATCCGTCCGTCAACATCCTTGCACACTCTTCCGCCACTTCGAGCGTTTGATATGGTGGTTGCCCTTTCGTAAATCTCGTAATTGCTTCCGAAAAAATCCCATGTGCCATTTGTGTTTTTCGCAAATTATACAGCGAGAAAGTCGCCGACTCCAAAATTATGTTCCGTGTTTCTTCAGAAATCTCCGTTGATGCTCCGCCCATCGCACCAGCAAGCGCCACCGGCACATCACCGCTACAAATAACTATATCATTTTCGTTTAGCTCAATTTCCTTACCATCAAGTAATACTAACTTCTCACCACTACGCGCTAGTCGTACCACAATTTCAGCAACGCCTTTACCACCAACTGCCACAAACTTATCATAGTCAAACGCATGCAATGGCTGCCCAGTTAAAAGCATCAGGTAATTCGTCGCATCCACAATCGAATCCACCGGCCGCATCCCCGACTTACACAAAATTGTATCCTGCCAAGTCAAGTATTTCTTTTTCAGTTCACCATGTTTTTCTAGCACCATCGCGGTATACCGTTGACATATACCAGGATCGTTAATTTTTATGGCATTCGAAAGTGCATCATTAAAGACCATAGGCTCGGCCGAACGACCTTGAGTGTGTCCTAAATAAGGCGTTTCAAATGCCTCACCCAATATCCCAGCCACTTCTCTAGCGAATCCAATCAACCCAAACGTATCTGGCCGATGTGTCAGCGATTTATTTTCAATCTCTAAAATCAAATCATTAAGCTCAAATACATCAGCTAGCAAATCCCCCGGTTTTGCTACTTCTGGATCAATTTCAGCTATTTTTTCATGCTTATCGTCAAAATCCAACTCGTCAGCCCCAGCCAACATACCATATGAATCGTATTTGCCAAGCATTTTCCGTTTGCCAATCACGAACGGTGCATCTTCGTGCACCGAAGCTGGCACTATTGCACCAGGCGCAATCCAAACCGCAAGCATCCCCTCTCGCACATTTGGCGCCCCACACATTACCTGCACTAAACCATTCTCGTCATACGAGACTTTAGCCAGGTCTCTCCTCTCACCCACATCAATCTTACACAACGTCAAATGCGTGTCAGGAATTTTCTCCGCGCTCACTACGCGCACTATATATATATTGTCATACTTATGCGTTTCATTAATCACGCCTTCCACTTCCACGAGCCGCGCACCGATAAGGCGCACCAACTCATCATCAGGCACCGGCACCTTCACATATTTCTTAAGCCAATTTAGTGATATTTTCATTTTAAAACTCCCTTAGGAAATTAAGGTTTCCCGATTCAAAGTAACGCACATCTTTTAATCCATAGCGCAACATTACCAAACGGTCGATACCTCCGCCCCAAGCAAAACCATGATATTCTTTTGGATCAATCCCTGCCATTTTAAGCACGTTCGGATGTATCATTCCGCAACCCAACATTTCCAAAAAGTCACCTTTCTTACCACCTAGCTCCCTAGGTTTTTCAATCATAAACTCAAGACTCGGCTCCGTAAATGGAAAATACCCAGGCTGCGTCCTAATGTTCAGCTTTTGCTCATAATATTTTTCAAAAAACTCTCTCAGAATCCCTAGCATATCACCCATCGTACAATCACGCGACACATATACTCCTTCGCATTGATAAAATGTATGCTCGTGCGTCGCATCTACATCCTCATTTCGATATACGCGCCCAGGTACCACCACAGCAATTTCCTTGCCTTGCTTCAAATTATCACGATAAGCCTTTAACACCCGGTGTTGCATCGTAGAAGTATGCGCTGGCGGAATCAATCCCTCTTCCGTCCTAAACGTATCATAGCCGTCACGTGCTGGATGCTCTTTCGGGAAGTTCAACGAATCAAACATATGAAATTCATCATCCAGTTGCCGTGATTCCACCACATCAAACCCCATCATTTGGTAAATCCGAATCACCCGGTCAAGCTCCGTCATCAACGGATGGCTAGAGCCTTGAAACACCGAATAAACTTCAGGCAACTTCTCATTCGGCGCACACGGCGCAGTAATATCTAGTGGCTCCACATCCGCATCGAGTAACGCTTCTTCTTTAAGCCGCATCTTTTCTAAAATTGCGTTCTTCTTTACATTCAGCTCACGACCAAATTCACCGCGTTTCTCGGGTGCTACATCCTTAATCTTTGCGTATTCCGCATTCAACTTTTTCAGTTCTTGTTTTAACTGCTCCAACTCTTCCATACTATATATTATTATATCACACCTGGATGTTTTTAAATAAATCCTCGTCGTATTCTTCCGTATCCACAAAATCCGGCCCCTCAAGTTTAGACGCGGCCTTCATTTTTGCTCGCAAATCCGCATTTATTCTACGCGACAAATCATCATTTAAATCATCTTGTTTATTCAGCATTATTCCCATTTTTTCATTGTATCATAAAAAATATGCTATAATGAAGTAAATATTATTTAAGGAGGAATAATGGCAACGAAAAAGCCAAAGACAGCGTCAAAGTCTAACAAGACGAAAACGACGACCAAGACTGCCGCGAAGACTGTCGATAAACCAGTATCCGAGGCTCCTAAAACCAACACGGTTATCACAACCGAAGAAAAAGAAATTAAGACTGAGACGAAGAAAGAACAAACTTCTTGCCCCAAAGGTTTCTTTGCTAAAAAATACCAAGAAAAAGAAAGTATCCTTACCGTATTCAAGAACCACAAGTTCTATGGTGCTTTGCTTGGTGAGATTCTAGGCACTGCACTCATTACGATGCTCCTATTCTCGTTCTCACTCATCGGCATCCATAATATGACCGCATACGCCTTTGCTGTGATTGCGGTATTTATCGCAATCTACGCATTTTCAGGCGCTTGTCTCAACCCTATTGTCACCGTAGGCATGATGGCCTCACGCCGTATGTCCGTCATT
>JAZOUF010000010.1:0-6692 GCA_045657985.1 Candidatus Nanosyncoccus sp.
CCTTTGGCGAGAGTGGCTGTGTAGCCAGTATTGCTACGATCTGTTTTGAAGATCCTCTGTTTAGTTGCCATGTTTTCCTCCTAAGGTTCGTTGAGATAACTCATAAATTTACCCTTTGAAAAAGGATATAATTCCATTGTAACACAAAATTACTATTTTGTAAAGAGAAAAATGCTTATTGTTGCGATGGGCGGGTGGTAAAAGCGTGGTTGGCGGTCTTGACAGTTGAGTGCTAATTTCATATAATGGAGGTATGGAAATCACAGAACGGCAAAAGCAGATTTTGTGTCAAATTATAGAAGAATATGCAGAGACGGCATCGCCGGTGGGGAGCGTGACGATGGCGAGACTGTTTGGGGTATCGCCAGCGACGATTCGGGCAGAAATGGCGAGGTTGGAGGCGCTAGGGCTGATTGCACAGCCTCATACTTCAGCTGGGCGAGTACCGACTGATGCGGGGTATAGATTTTATGTGAATACTTTGGATGGTGCAATGGATGAGCGACCTGGTGTGGTGGAACAAAAAACGCTGGAGCGAGGGACGCACGCGCTAGAGGTACGAGTGTCTTCGCAATCGCGTGCGGATGCGGCGATTAGGGGTGCGGTGGACACTTTGGTGGAATTGACGGGGAATTTGGGGCTCGCGACAATTGGTGGGCAGTTGTATCTTTCTGGGATATCGCGACTTTTTATTCAGCCGGAGTTTAACGATACGAGGCGAGTACAGGCGGTGGCGAAGCTATTAGATAATTTGGAGCCGTGGCTTAGAGAGGCAGCGCCTGGACAGCCACTTAACATTTTTATTGGTCATGAGAATCCGATTGGGAAAAATTCTGAGGTGTCGCTCATAATTTCACGTTTTAAATCACCTTTTTCGGACAGGAGTTATATTGGTGTACTGGGGCCGACTAGGCAAAATTATGCTCTGGTGACGCAACTCGTGAAGCGGACTGGTCAAATGCTGGAAGAAATATTGTAAGGAGGAAAGATGTTAGATAAGAAAGTAAAAGAGCAAAAAAATGATGTTATGGAGGGGCGCAAGGAGGAAATTGATACCTCAACGCTAGAAAGCCAAATGGCGGAACTAGTGGGAGATTTACAGCGAACGCGGGCGGATTTTGAGAATTTTCGTAAACAAGTGGAATTGCAGAAGGAAAATGAGAAAAAGGCGGCAAGGCTGGCGACGGTATATAAAATGTTGCCGCTACTTGACGATATTGAACGAGCGATTGAGAGTTACGAGGAATTAAAGCCGCTAGAAAAGTCACTAGCCAAGGTAATGAAAGAATTGGGTCTTAGCAAGATAGAGTCAAGGGAAGGCGTAGATTTTAATCCCGATGTGCATGAAGCGGTGATGGCGGAAGGTGATGGTGAAAAAGAGATAGTGGCGGAAACATTAAGGGCTGGGTATTATTATGAGGGCGAAGTTTTGCGAGAAGCGATGGTGAAGGTTAAGAGGGTATCTTGAAAAAATAGCTATAAAGTGATAAAATAATATTAATTAGTAGAAAAGGATTAAAATGGCTGAATACAAATTAACGCTTGAAAAGCGTGAAGTGACAGGTAAAAAGATTAAGAGCTTGCGGGCAAGCGGACTTATTCCATCGGTTGTTTATGGCGAAAAGGCACCAGTGCTTGCTGCATCAGAATATGTAGCAACGGAAAAAGTTTTGGAAAAGGCTGGCTACCATTCACCAATTGATTTAGACGTGGCTGGTAAGAAACAGCTTGCAATTGTAAAGAACGTACAGATTGATCCGGTATCTCGTAAGATTGTAAACGTAGAGTTTCAGGCGATTTCGGCAAATGAAGTAGTGGAAGCTACGACTCCAATCGTGATTGTGAATTTTGAAGCCTCTGATGCGTCGAAGATTTATCATTTTGCAATGACTCAGGCGATGGAAGAGATTGACGTGAAAGCGAAGCCAGCGGATTTGCCGGCAGAACTTACAGTAGATGCAAGTGCACTAAAAGATGTTGACGACAAGATTACGATTGCTGACATTAAGTTGCCAAAAGGTGTAGAACTTGCCGATAAGGAGCTTAATTCTGAGCAGGTGGTCGCATCGCTTTATGATCCAGCGGCGGAAGCGGCAGAGCGTGAAGCTGAGGCTGCGGAGCCAGCAGTAGATGCGGCAGATGTGCCATCAGACAACGGTGCGAAACCAGAAGAAAAAGCTGAATAGCAAAACTAGAGAAATCTCTCGCGAAAAGGCGAGAGATTTTTTGTTGGTATGGTTTAGCTATTTAAGGCTTCGGAGTTGGCTTTGAGACGAGCGAGGAAGGCTTCTTTGGCGGCTTCAGCATTGGCATGATCGCCTTTCCAGGCATAGAGGGCTGGGTCTTGCAGGGCACGAGCGAACGAGAAGGTGACTGGCCAAGGGAACGGACCGTTTTTGATGACAGAAGCGAGATTATCGGTGGCTTGTTCTGGAGTTTGTCCGCCAGAGAGGAACACGATACCGGCAAGCTCAGATGGAACGTGGTTTTTCAAAACTTCAGCGGTAGCTTTGCCAACTTCTTCTGGGGTGGACTGAGTGTGGTAGCGTTTGCCAGCGAGAACCATGTTGCATTTCAGGATGCAAGCGCGTAGGTTAACTCCGAAACTTTCGAGAGTTTTGAAGAGGATGCTTAAAATGTGGCCAGTGACTTCAACAGATTGGGTGAGGGAATAGTTGCCGTCATAGACTAGCTCAGGCTCAACGATAGGGACGAGACCAGCGGATTGACAATCGCGGGCGTATTCGGCGAGAATGCGGCAATTTTCGGTGATGGCGTGGTCGGTGGGTGTCAAAATGTTGCCGTGATCATCCAGAGTGAGATTAAAGGCGGCGCGCCATTTGGCGAAGCGAAGCCCCATACCATAGTATTCGCGAAGCCTTTGTGGTAAATCGGCAAGGCCTTTGGTGTAGGTTTCTTCTGTGTGGTCTGGTAATGGTTCAAGACCTTGATCGACTTTGATGCCTGGAATGATGCGACGGGAGATGAGATAATCTGGGATGTGCTGACCATTATCGGCGAAATCGCGGGCGGTTTCGTCAAAGAGGATGATGCCGCTGGTGTAATTTTCGATGTCTGGAGTAGAGAAGAAGATGTTGCGATAGTCGTGACGGTGCTCAAAAGTATCTTCAATATTTAACTCAGCGAATTTCTTATTGATAGAACCGCCTGATTCATCAGCGGCAAGAATGCCTTTGTGGGGAGCGACGAGACTGGCGGCGATGAGGTCGAGACTTTCGGAAGGGGAAGCGACGATAGCATTTAGTTCGTCTAAGGTAAGGACGGAATCTAGATTGGCACTCTCAATGTTGGCACGAGCCATTTTGAGACTATTTTCAACGGTGAGGCCAAGCAGGAAACTACCGAGCACGGTGGCGGAGGCGATAGAATAAGCAGAAAGATGAGTGAGTTTATCTATGCGTTCAATAGTGATGGGTTCGGTAATGTTTTTGTACGAAATGTCATGCTCAGATAAGAAGATGGTTTTATCGAAGCTAGACATATCGGTGGTGGTTTTTTCGGTAAAAATGAGAGTAGCACGATTTGCGAGTTGATTTAGATGCGAATTGGTGTCGTCTTTTTGATAAACGATGAGATTCGTGTGCGGGTGGGCATCAAGGTAGCTGGAGATTTGCTGCGCGTTCTCTTCGTTAATGAAAGCGGAGCGATCTAAGTAGATGTAATCTGGTTCGGTGGTGGGGGCTATAAAGACTGTAGGCTCAAAATTGCTTGGCGTGATATAGCTAACGCCATCGTCGGAAATGAGGATATAGCGGTGGGAGCGAGCGGTATTCATGTCGTGAGCGTCGGCTGCGTCGTGTTCAATATAACGAAAATCGGAACCAGTAACAGTGGCGGTGAGACCGAGCTTTTCTAAAACTTGAAGAGTGATGGCGGCGCCACCGAAACTGCTGTGGCGGTTGAAATAATGATGTTCGGATGCATTGAAACTGAGATTTAACCAGTTGACATGGTGTTTGTCTTGCTCAAAAGCCTCGGTGCGGCTGTCAAGGTTGAGATAAACGTCTTTTAAGATATTGCCCACGATTAGAATATTCATAAGCATATTATAGCATAGTTGTGGCTAAAAATAATGTGAGATTTTCGGAATAATGCTACGCGCTTTGATGGGACTACAAGGCGCCGAGGACACCGAGAATGCCGCGAAGAGCGAAGGCGGTGTCTTCGTGGCTTCTGACGGTAATGGTGTCGATGCCCATTTTAACGACTGGATAATCGTTACCACCTGGCTGAGTCATGTCGCCGAAGTAGAGGATATCGGATTTTTCGCAACCTAGCTCTTTTAAAAGATGAGTCATGCCGAATTCTTTATTCATGCCAGGAATGATGGCATTGATTGAGGTAGTGCCGCCGATTTCGTAATCGTAATCTGGTGCAAGTTCTTTACAGCGGGCGACAATTCGCTCGCGTTTTTTGCAATCTGGATCCCAGGCGTATTTTTCTTTGGTGCCGGCGCTTTGACCGAGAGCGGAGAAAGTAACTTGAGATAAGCGGTTTTCGATAATTTCATCACCTGGAGTGAGCTTGTCGGCCTCCCAGAAGCCGAGTTCTTTAGCGGCTTGCTCGATGGCGTTGCTGATTTCTTTGACTTGTTCGTCAGTAAGGGGGTAGTTGTAGATTTGGTGCCAGTCGCCATTTTCGTAGCGGTAATACTGGGTGCCTTGAGCCACGAAGAGATGCAGGTGTGTGAGCTCAGTTGGCTTGACACCGCAGTCTAGCAAGCGGTTGACGATTTGGACGAGGAATTGGTCGAATTTTTGACCGGAAATTGGGCAGATTTCAAAATGGTCGAGACACTTAACGAGCAAATCTGCGACTTCATCGGTGATGGGGGTCTTGGCGACGTTAAGGGTTTGGTCAATGTCAAATGCTAAAACTTTTTTCATAGTTTAATTATAACATGCTATAATGTTATTATGAAAACTTATATCGTGGGCAACTGGAAGATGAATTTTACGGTGGGGGAGGCGTCGATTTATCTTCATAAATTATTAAAAAGAATACCAAATTATCGGGATGTACAGGTGGTGATAGCACCATCGACGGTGGCACTGCAAACGTTGTCATTACAGATTGATAGACACAAGATGAAATTGGCAGCACAGAATGCGTTTTATCAAGATTTCGGTGCATATACGGGTGAAACATCTTTTGCGCAATTGAAAGGTTTGGCTGATTATTGCATCGTGGGCCATTCAGAACGACGATATAAGTTTGGCGATGATGACAAAGTGGTGCGCAAAAAGGTTGCGGCGGCGGTACGAAATAAGATAACGCCGATTTTGTGCGTGGGAGAAACGGAGAGCGAGCGCGCATTTGGCGAAACGGCAGATGTGATTCGTGATCAGGTGCTAGGAGGACTATCTGAGGTGTCAGAAGAGGATATAGATAAGGTAATTATTGCTTACGAACCGGTATGGGCGATTTCATCTATTAAGGCTTCAAAACTGGCTTCTCCGATGGATGTAACTGAGGTGGTGAAGCTGATTCGAAAAAATTTGAAGGAGATATACGGGGAGGAGAAGTCAGAAGAAGTACCGATTTTATTTGGTGGTAGTGTGAATCATTCCAATGCTGGTGCGTATTTGACGGTGCCTGGTGTAAATGGACTTTTGGTGGGTGGGGCATCATTGATTCTTGATGAGTTTGCTGATATAATAGAGGTTGCTAAGAGAGTGAGAGCATGAACAAAAGATACATGGACTTTGTGCCGAAAGGTGCAGCGAAGAAACCTGTTCAGAGACCTGCCGCAGGAATAAGGCAGGAAGATTTTGTTGAGGTGAACGAGCTGGATGTGAGCCAGTTATTTGAGGCACGGGAAAAAGTCGTGCAAGCTGGCGTGACGAAGCCGAAGACTGCTCTGCGTACTCCGAAGGTGGAAGATTATCGGGCAAAGTTTGTGCAAACAGAGGTGAATAAGCGACCGCTTAGTGTGAAACCGAGGGTAGTAACGAAGCCTGTTGGTGGCATGGCGAAGCTGAGTAGTGTTGCGAAGAAGCCTGTGGCTACAGCAAAGAAGCCAGTTGCGGCGGCGCCTACGAAGAAGCCAATAGCTACAACGACTGGCGTTAGCGCGAAGAAGCAGATGCTTCCAGTAAAAAAATCTTTTGTGAATACCGAGAAAGTAACAAAGCGTCCGTTGTCGAAGAACGTTTACCGTAAGAATGTGACGGTGCCGAAAGAAACGCCGTCTGGGCCAGTGACGATTATTGACAAGCCTGAAAAAGATTCCAAGGTGGGGCTAGTGGTGACGATAATCATTACGATTATCCTCGGTGCAGCGGCTGGGACGGTAGCATTCTTACTCTTGCCGAAATAGATTTAATAGTGTATAATTTAGCGTATGGTGGGATTAGCTCAGATGGTTAGAGCGTCTGATTGTGGTCCAGAAGGTCACCAGTTCGATCCTGGTATCCCACCCCATTGAGAATTTGTTGCGGGTATAGTACAGTGGTTAGTATGCAAGTTTTCCAAACTTGAGATCAGAGTTCAATTCTCTGCACCCGCACCACTAAGAGACCCCAAGAGGTCTTTTTTGATACCCTACCATTCCTTGACAAAACCAATGTTTTATGCTAGAATAAAAGCGTAAGAGTAAATTAATAATCTGAAAGGGAGGTGTTGGTCTTGGGAAAGACTTACGCCGCTTCTGATCTGCACGGGAACTACGA
>JAZOUF010000011.1:0-3560 GCA_045657985.1 Candidatus Nanosyncoccus sp.
TAATGTAGGCGTAGATACTTGTACTAATGGAACACAGTACAGTACAGGTGCGCAAATTAATCTAGATCAAACTGCACAGACCAATAACATTAACCTTTATGCTATGTGGTCACTAAACACTCCAGTTAATGATAATATCTATATGCAGAATGTAGGTGTATGGGGAGCAAGCCTAGGCCTCAACCAGGAAGTCACTGCCGTTGATATTCGTGATGGCAAGACTTATACAGTAGCTAGACTTTGTATGGACACTAATTATAACAATGGGGCTAACCCCTGCGAAACCTCTACTCTCTGGATGACCCAGAACCTAGATCTAGTGCTTGGTGATACTGGTGTAAGAACGCTTACCTCTAATGATTCAGATATTAACCAAGACTTAGGTACCACTATGGGCTATACTACAAGTAATGGCACTATCACTTGGACTCCAGCTGGGGGATCTATGGGGACGCCTGCAGTTCTAAACTCCGGCATTCCAGCGGATGGTGATAATGCTAATTTTGTGACTGGTTGGACCAATAGTGATACCATTCCATATCAGGCTGAAGGTGGCACAAGATATGTCTTTACTTCTGGTAGTAGCAGTAATGACACCAAGTTTGGTACACGCTGGGAGTGTATTGCCGCTGGTCATACAGACGCTGAATGTAACCATTATCATATAGGTAACTACTACAACTGGACTGCGGCTGTAGCTAGTAACGATACTAGCACTTGGGGAAATGACTATGCTGGTATGCCTTACTACGATGCCGCTAACTCCATCTGTCCTAAAGGATGGAGACTTCCAGAAGGACTCTCTGGCAGTGACTCTAGTGTAGATAGTAACTTAACTGAATTTAACCGTTTGGCACTTGCTTATGGTATTACTACTGGTAGGACAACCGATATGCCAGATAATCCTGCTAGTAGTACTGATGGTATGTGGCAAGGTGCTAGCTTGACTACTAATGGCTTTAATAACTTCCGCACTAATCCACTCTACTTTGTGCGCTCCGGTCACGTCCATGGGTCCGTGCTTGGCAATTATGCTACGTTCGGCTACCTCTGGTCCGGTACTGCGCGGTCTGGTTCTATAGCGTTCTACCTGTCTTTCCATTTGGGCGGACTCTACCCGGCGCATCAGAATAGACGGTACTACGGCTTCCCGGTGCGTTGCGTGCTCCGCTCGTAGCTCTCATTGCCACTAAGCTATATCGCACTTACTCTTGTTTATTCATCAGATCTATGCTATAATAACCCCATAATATCAGCTCAGCAAACGAGCCAACCCATCCGGGCGAGAACCAAGCCCCGCCACGAGCAACTTCGTGGCACAAGATGGAGAGCCGCGTTTGCTTTAACCAAAGGAGTATTATGAAAGATTACGAACTTTCTGTCCTCTATCATCCAGACTTGGAAACCAATCTGGACCCAGCCCTCGCCAAAGTCAAGAAACTTGTGGAATCGGCTGGCGGCAAAATCACGAAAGAAGAGAACGATGGCAAGAAACGTCTTGCTTACGGCATCAACGGCCAAGATTTTGCAGTGTATTACTACTACGACGTTCAGCTCCCAGCTGACGCACCGCTGAAGATTAGTAATACCCTCAACATCACCGATGAAGTCCTGCGTTATCTTCTCGTTCGCGTCGATGAGCGTAAGGCGAAATACGCCGCTCGTCGTGCCGCAAAAGGTGAGACCGAGTCAACCGTAACGACCGAAGAACAGGAGGCATAAATATGCGCGGATTTAGCAAAGCCATCATTACCGGCAACATCACTCGCGACCCAGAACTACGTAGCACCCCGAACGGTGCCAGCGTTTGTAGCTTCTCTGTCGCCGTCAATCGTACCTACCGTGACGCCAATGGCGAAAACAAGGAAGAAGTCAGTTTCATTGATTGTTCCGCTTGGAATAAACTTGGCGAAATGATTGCTCAGTATGCCAAGAAGGGAAGTGGCGTCCTCGTTTCTGGCCGTCTCAGCCAACGTAGTTGGGAAGATAAAAACGGTGGTGGCAAGCGCTCCCGCACCGAAATCGTCGTTGAAGATTTCAATTTCACTGGCTCATCTAGTCGTGACGGTGGTTCTAGTAACAATAATTATAGTTCCTCATCATCTAATCAGGAGGCACCTGCCGATGTTCCGGAAGACATTCCTGATGAAATTGATCTCAGCGAAGTTCCATTCTAATAATTTAAAGCGAAGGAAGGATGAATATGAAAAAATACAAGAATGATCCAAATCTCTATTTTGACTATCGCGATACCAAAACTTTGCAACGGTATATTGATAGCTACGGTCGCATTGAGCCAATCAGTAAGACTGGCTTGAGCGCCAAGCAACAGCGTCAACTGGCTACCGCCGTTAAGCGTGCACGCCACTTAGCTCTCTTGCCATTTGTTTCTAATAACTAAGGAGTAATATGTACGGACCAACAGATCTAAAGAAAAACACCCTCATCACTTTAGACGGTCAGCCGTATAAGGTGGTAGAATATTCCCAGAAAGTCATGGGTCGTGGTGGCTCCATCGTGAATGTCAAAGTAAAAAACCTTATCACTGGCGCCCTTCTCCCTAAGACTTTCAAAGGCCAAGAGAAAATAGAATCAGCCGAAGTTACCACTCGTAAAGTTCAATATCTTTACAAGGATGATGAAAAGTTTTATTTCATGGATCCAGAATCATTTGAGCAATACGAACTCATGAAAGACATGGTTGGTGATTCCAAAGATTTCATGAAAGACGGCGACGAGATGGAGATCCAATTCTATAATGGTACACCCATCAACCTACAGCTGCCTAAGAACCTATGGCTCACCGTTACTTATACAGAGACTGCCGTTAAGGGTGATACTACTAGCTCAGTTATGAAAGATGCCACCCTTGAAACTGGCGTCGTAGTCAAAGTCCCTGCTTTCATCAAGGAAGGTGATGTTGTCTCTATCGACACGGATACTTATGAATACCGAGGCCGTAAATAGAGGCTATCACAAACTTGAAGGCGCAACAGACGCCTTCAAGTTTGATTTTCGTGGCAAAACAGTTCTAGATATTGGCTCTTCTACCGGTGGCTTCACCGAACTAGCCCTGAATAGAGGCGCCAATAAAGTCATCGCGGTCGAGAAGGGAACCAACCAAATGAAGTCCCCTCTCCGCTATGACCCACGCGTAGAACTCCACGAAAAGACGGATATTTTTGATTTTAAATTGGAAACAGGTAGCCAAAATACATTTCCAGACGTAATCGTGGCTGACGTTTCTTTTATCAGCCTCACCAAAATCCTTTCTTGCGCCAAGCACAATCTAGCGGACGCCCATACTGAATTTCTCGTCATGCTAAAGCCTCAATTCGAAGCAAGACCATTCCAGCTCCGCAAAGGTGTTGTCAAAAACGAGACCATCCGCCGTGAAATCATCAAACAATTTGAGTACTGGCTCAAGCAAAACGGCTACATCATTATTGGAAAGCATGACAACGAACTCCACGGCAAGACGGGCAACATAGAAAGATTTTATTATTTAAAACTTGCAAAATAAAACATACACGCTTATAATAAGCATATGAACTTATTAC
>JAZOUF010000012.1:0-10801 GCA_045657985.1 Candidatus Nanosyncoccus sp.
AATATGTACTAGGATGATGATACTTATGAATGATATGATGTATTGACCGCATAGCTTACCTCACTTATTTTGTTACTATCCCCCTTGCGGTGCCACTTAAATCATAATGGAGTATGCACAAAAATGGCACCGCAAGGGTGTTACAAGCTTACAATCTATATCGGTACACAACCAATCCAAACTGTGCGGCTACCTTACGATGCCATTTAAAGTTTTGACTGATTGTGTAAAAACAAATAAAATGTGCCGTTAAATATAGATATAAACTTGTAACAATTTAATCATATCACACTTATGTTGGTTTTGTAAAATAGATTTTTAATGCTATAATGAAAACTATGAGTGAAAAAGTTATTTCGGACTATAATGGTTACGATTATAAAAAAGAATTCTGGGAAAATGTAGACCGCGAGTATGAGGATCAGGCGGATAGGATGGCGATTAGGAAGTTGTTGCCGAAGCGGATGGAAAGATTTGCGGATATTGGTGGTGGATACGGAAGACTGGCGAATGAATATTTGAAACGGGCACGTAAAGTCTATATTTTTGATTATTCAAAGACGGAGCTGGAGCAAGCAAAAGAAATCTATGGTGATAAGATAGAAACTAAGGCGGGAGATATTTATAAGTTGCCATTTAAAGATGATGAACTAGATGGGTTAATGATGGTGAGGGTGACACATCACTTGAAAGATATGCCGAAGGCGATGAGTGAGCTTTATCGTGTATTAAAGCCGGGTGGGGTGGCGGTGATCGAGGTAGCGAACAAACGAACTTTGCCGAAGATGGCGAGGTTTGTGACTGGTCGCAGCAAGGTAAATCCATTTGATAAGAAAGTAGCAAATTACAAGGAAATTTCTAAGGACGGATTTTATAATTATCATCCGAAATATGTGGAAGAGATTTTTGAGAAAACTGGTTTTAAACGAGAGAAAGTATTGTCGGTGTCTAATTTTAGGAGTAGGGGATTGAAAAAAATATTCGGAACAGGAAACTTAGTTAAGATGGAAAATCGTGCTCAACAGATGTTGGCGCCAGTGCGGTTTGCACCATCTATTTATTATAAGTTGAGAAAACCTGAAAACTAGTATATATTATATATATGGATAACATTGTCGAAGTGAAAAACTTCAAAATGAAATTTGGTAATAAGACTGTTATCAAAGATTTGTCTTTTGAAGTGAAAAAGGGGGAAATATTTGGATTCTTAGGTGCGAATGGTTCGGGAAAGACTACGACACTTAGGACGCTACTAGGGTTCTATGAGCCTACAAGTGGAGAACTTCTGATTGATGGCAAGAAGTATAATCCAGAGGATACCAAAGTAACTGTGGGATACTTGCCAGAAGAGCGTGGACTATATCGCAAGGAATCCGTGATTGACACGATGGTGTATTTTGGAGAATTGAAGGGGCTAAAAAATCCGTTGGAGTGGTCACTTAAATATTTGAATCGTGTAGGGCTAGCGGATAAGGCGAATCAAAAGTTGGAAAGGCTTTCTGGTGGACAGCAGCAGAAAGTGCAACTTGGTGTGACGATAATGAATAATCCAAAATTATTGATTTTAGACGAGCCGACGAAGGGATTTGATCCGATGAATCGGCGACTGTTGATGGAAATAATTGATGAACTACATCAAAAAGGAACTGCGGTGATTTTAATTACGCATTACATGGATGAAGTGGAAAAGCTGTGCGACAGAGCATTGTTATTAAAGGATGGTGTAGCGCGAGCTTATGGTAAAGTAAGTGACATACGAAAAGAATTTGGTGGTAGGTCACTAGACCAAATTTTCGTAGATGTATATGGAGGTGAAAATGAATAGTGCGACTTTGAAGGTAGCAAAATTTGAAATCGTGCGACAGCTGAAGAAGCCAGCGTTTTGGGCGGCGGTACTACTAATGCCAATATTAATGGGCGTGATGTTCTTGATTGGATTCGTGTTTAATTCAGGTGATGCGGATAAGGAGCCGACTTGGGATGAAGATACAAAAATTGCGATTACCGATGAGGCTGGGGTATTAACCACGGGTCAATATGTAATAAACGGTGGCAAAGAGTATGGTATAGAAATGATTAAAAAAGGTGAGGCAGATTTATATTTCTATATTCCGGCAGATTTTGAAGAGAATAAAAAAGCGGAGTTTTATCATATTTCAGAGGGGTTAGATTTATTTAATAACGATGCGAGTATTTTGAAAGCAATACTTAGCCAAAGTGTAGCGGAAAAAGTATCGCCGATGGACGTGATGATACTTAGTGGTAATTACGAAGTTGAGAATAATCAGTTGACTGCGAATGGTGAGAAAGCAAATCCATTGGGTAAGGCAGTGGTACCATTTACGATTTTGGTAGTGTATTTTGTTTTCGTGGCGCTATTTGGAAACAGATTCTTGATGGCGGTAGTGGAAGAAAAAGAGAACCGGATTTCGGAAATGATATTGACGTCGGTATCGACAAAACATTTGATTGTAGGAAAAATTGTGGCTATGTTGATACTGGGGATGGTTCAAATTTTGGCTTTCGTGGTGCCGCTTGTAATACTTGTGTTTGTGAATCGTGAAAATCCTCTAATTAGTACGGTACTTAGTAATATTGTGATTGAGCCAGCCGCAATAGCGATGATTTTGGTGTTGTTTATTGGTGCGGTGTTCTTGTATGCAGGAACTTGTGTGTTTGTAGGGTCACTTGTGCCGACGGCACGAGATGCCTCTTCGTTTATTGGGCCGGCAATTGTTGCTATGGTGTTCCCACTTTACTTTATGCAGTCGTTTATGATGACAGAGCCAAATATGCTAGTGCAATTCTTAACATATTTCCCACTATCAGCGCCGATTGCATTGATGCTTCGAAGTGGGTTTGGAACGCTCAGTACGGTAGAATTTATTATCGGTGTAGGCGAAGTGGTGATACTTGCTGTGGTGATGATACGCTTGGCAGTGGTTACGTTCCAGAAAAATGCAATTAACTTTGAAATTGCAAAATTTAAATTATTCCAGAAGCGTTAATTATTTGATGCTTGGAGTTTTGAAAATGAATTTGACGGACTGGGCGGAGTCGCTGTTGTAATTATGATAGCTGTTTGCTGCTTCGATAGTTTTGCGAAGATTGCGGATGAAATTATCTAGGTCGTTGTTAGCAAAACTGACGAGACGATCGATGCCTTGAGACTTGAAAGTATGGAGACCATTCTTTAGGCTTATGGAACCGTTGTAGAGTTGGTCGGCACCGTTAGCGATGGCGTCTACGCCGTTTTTGAGTTCGGTGGCACCAGATTTGATTTTGGTAATGTAGCTTGCGACGGTGTCGGTGGCAGTGGTGATGGTGGAATCAATGTGATTTACTTTGGTGGAGAAATCAGTGTAGACCTCGGCGTATTTAGCGGCGATGAGGGATTTAATTTCGTCGGCGAGTTCGACTGATAGTTCGTGCTTACTCGCGAAATCATCAATGTCGTCATTTAAGAATTCGGAAGTGGCTGGAATTTCTTGAATAGCCGTGCGACCGGCATCGACTAATTCGTTGAACGAGCCGAGTACGGATTCGGCATCATTTGCGATGCTGATGACTTTGTTTACGATAGTAGTAACGTTGGTTTGTAAAGTGTTAATACCGGTAGATAGTTGACCAAGACCGTTTGAGAGGTCGGTGGCGCCGTTTACGATTTGGTTAAGACCGCCGGCGAGATCATTGACTGAATTGATGATGCCATCGATGGAAGTTAACTTGGAAGTGTCGATACTGGAGAAGATGGAATTGGTGGCGATGGTATAAGTGGTATCAAGGGCAAAATCTTTGACGTCGGCTTCAAAAGCGAATTTGTTTGGCAAGAAGTCGGTGCCGAGATTATCATTGATGCCAGCAATAGCGTAGCCGACAATAGCAACACCACGATCTTCGGAGATGATTTTACCATTTTCGAGTGAAATGTTGGAGAATTTGGTATCATCTAGAATGAGGCCAGTAATGGCAACAAATGGAATATATTTTTCTTGATAAGTTTTAGTTGCATCGTAATGGAAAGAAATACGAACATGCCCTGATTTACCAGCGAGGTCGGCGGCGGTAGTTTTTACGCCGTCTAGATAATAATTGATGGTGAGATTAACTGGCAAAGGCTCTTTGCTATTGTTGATGGTGCTGTTGATGAAAGATTGACTAATGACTCCATCGTTATTGGTGATAGCGTAGACGGTTTCGTATTTTGGTGCGATGGTAATCGGGCTAGTAGGGGCGAGTGGGGATTCGGCGACGGCGAGAACTGGTGCGTTTTTCTCGGTTTGACTTGCGCTCGCATTTTTTATGGCGACAGTTGCAAAACTGCCAGTGAGGATGGCTGCACTAATGAGTGAAGCGGTGATGATTTGTTTTTTCATTATTTGGTACTCCTTTTAGATAATTTTTTCATTCCTTTAGTAGTGCGAATAATCAGTGGATCGGCGAAAGAAAGTAGTGGTGGTAGGAAAAGTGGGACGACGATGATGCTAATGATGGCGCCACGTGCAAGCAACATGCAGATAGAGCTGACGAGTTCGGCTTTAGAATAAACAGCAACGCCGATGGTGGCAGCGAAGAGGACGGAGCCGGAAATAATGATGGACGGTAGAGAGGTGCGCAAGGCAATTTTGGCGGCTTCTTTGTTTGATTTGCCATCGGTACGTTCACGAAGATAGCGAGTGGTCATGAGGATAGCATAATCAACGGTGGCGCCGAGTTGGATGGTGCTAATGCAGACTGGCGCAATAAATGAAAGTGAAGTGCCGGTGAAATAGGAAATGGCGAGGTTGATGAAGATGGCCATTTCAATGAGGATGATAAGAATAACTGGAAGGGAAATACTTTTCGTAACGATAGCGATGATGATAAAAATGATGGCAATAGAAACAGTATTGACGACTTGGAAATCGTTGGAAGTGAGACCAATCATGTCTTGGGTGCAACTAGATTCACCAATTAAAAGAGCGGACTGATCGTGCGATTTGATAATAGTATTGATAGCAGTGATTTGGTCGGCGATTTCGGAAGTGGCGGTTTTATATTCGGAAACAACTAAGGTGAGTTCCCACTTGTCACTGCGAAAAACGCTATCAATTTCGGCTGGTAAAATATCCCTAGGAATGTTGTCACCAAGAAGGGAATCTACGCTGAGAATGGATTTTACTCCGGCTACTTGTTTTAATTCGGTAGCAATGGCGTGCGATTCAGATGCTGGCAAGTTGGCGCTGGTTAGAATCATGTGGACATTGGAAAGTCCGAAAGTCTCGTCTAGTTTGGCGTTAGCGATGGCAGAAGGAGTACTGCCTGGCAAGCCATTTGCGATTGCATAATTAACATTGGCATTGGTTTGGGTGTAGCCATATATGGCTGGCGGGAGAATAGCCACGAAGATGATGAGTAAAGCCGGAGTGAGTTTGATGATTTTGTCGGAGAGTTTATCGAACTTTGGTAAGAGGCTTTTGTGGTCTAATTTGCGGAGAGGTTTGTCGAGGACGAGAATGATAGCGGGGAGAACGGTGACGCTACCGATGACGCCAAGAAGGACACCTTTGGCCATGACGAGGCCAAGGTCAAGTCCCATGGTGAAAGTCATAAAACAAAGAGCGATAAAACCGGCAATTGTAGTTGCGGAGCTGCCAAGGACTGAACTAAGAGTGGCTTTAATGGCATGTTCCATGGCGTTGTTGGTTTTCTTGCCTTGGCTTAGATACTCGCGATAACTATGCCATAGGAAAATAGAGTAGTCCATGGTGACAGCGAGTTGTAAAACGGCAGAGAGGGCTTTGGTGACATAGGATATTTCACCGAAGATGATATTGGTGCCGAGATTGATGAGAATCATGATACCGATACTACCGAGGAAGACAATAGGAATAAGCCAGTTGTCTAGCATGGTGAACATGACGAGTAAGGCAAGAGAAACTGCAATGACAATGTAAGCGATTTGTTCGCCGTTACTAATGGATTTGAGATCTACAACGAAAGCGGACATACCGGAAACATAAATATGGTCGTCCATTAGGCTACGAATTTTAGCTACGGCGTCTAGTGTTTCGTCGGCGGAAGTTGATGTGTCGAAAAATACGGCAATGAGGGATTCATTGTTTTTATTAAAAGTTTCGTAGATACTATCTGGCAGAATAGCGGCAGGGATATTATTATTTTCGAGAGTGCCGAAACCAAGTACGGTATCAACGTGGTCGATTTGTTTAATTTTATTTTCGAGTTTGGCTTGCTCGGAAATTGGCAGGTCTTCCACGATGATCATGGAAAAAGCGCCTTTGCCGAAATCTTTGAGCAGCTCGTTCTGGCCGATGACTGTCTCCATGCTATCTGGTAGGTAGCTTAACATATCATAGTTGACGCGAGTGAGCATCATGCCGATGAAAGATGGAACAAGCGCCGCCAAAGCGAGTATCAAAATTAAATGACGAAATTTAACAATTAATTTTCCCATATTACTCCAGTGGCCACATTATATCACTCTTGTTAACAGATTGCAAGCATAAGCACTTGCGTAGGTTTGCAATGTTTGATAGAATAGACAACATGCGTATCAAAAGAATTAAAAATTCTCAAGAGAACAAAAAAGTAAAAATAGCGCCTGCCGAGTGGCAAAAATTCATTGAGATTTAGTTGCTAGTCTTGGCATCAACAATATCGAGAAGAAGGTCAACAAATTCATCGCCGTTTAGTGCGTGATCCCAGGTTAGCTCTTGGCCGTTGATTTTGATTGAACCACCTTCTTTGTTGTTCCAGTTGATAAACTGATCGTCCACATAAAATGCTGGCGTGCCTGGAATGCCGAGGCGTTTGCCTAGCCCCATGTCGAAGCTGATTTTTTGCGAGACGTTGGCGGAAGCGATGTCTTGATTGAATTTGTCTAGGTCACCTTTGCCGTCTGTAACGTCGGTAAAGTATTTATTAAAAAGAGCGGTACGTTCGGAGCCGGTGGCATATTCCCATTCGGCCTGCTCAGAGAAAAGCTTATCAGCGTATTCTTTCCAGTAGCCTTGAAGTCCGGCGGCTTCGGCGGCAGAAGCGGCGGCGGTGCCGTTTTTGTGGTAGCTAAGTAAATAATTGCGGTAGACGATAGCTAACTTGCCGTCAGATTTTTTGATGGCGTCGTTGACGCGCGTGTTCATGGAAGCGCAACCTGGACATTGAAAATCGGCATATTCAAAAACTAGAACTGGTGCGTTTTTGTCGCCTTTGATGTTGTCGCCGATATTACCGTTATGTTCGTCGCCAGCGATAATGGAATAGAAATCGTAATTATCGTAGTTGGTGGCTTTGTTGTTGGCGTTGATGACGAGAATGGTTGCAACGATGACAAAAGCGAATGTCGCGATACTGGCAATGAGACCTGCTTTAGAAAAGCCTTGTTTTATTTTCATATAACTCCTTTATGATATAATGATTGTAGCATGTGGCAAAACTTTTTGCAAAAAATTGTTAAGTTTATTGATCCGAAGTTGGAGAGGTATCGCGAGAAGCCGGCGGAGCCTGCGAAAAAAATAGCGCCGAAATATACGCCAAAAACAATGGAGGATTTCGTGGGAGTGATTCGACGGACGCCACTTTCGGTGTTAAGTACGAAAGAACGCAATAGAATCGCGGCGGTGATGAGCTATGACTCGCGAACGGTAGGCGAGTTGATGGTGCAGAAAGATAGAATGGTCTTCGTGAAAGATAAAGAGATGCTAGGGCCATTGGTGCTCGATAAGTTATATAAGTCTGGTTTTACGAATTTTCCGGTAGTTGACGCTAAAGGGAAAGTTAAAGGAATTATAAATACTGAGGCTTTGAATGCGCTAGAGGTGCGCGAGATGGAGAAAGCAGAGAAGTATCTAGATGCGGAAGTTTATTATTTGCATACTTATGATACTTTGAGATTTGCGACGGATGAAATCGAGAGGACCGGTAAGCATTATTTCTTGGTAATGGATAAAGAAGAAAAATTGGCGGGTTTTTTCACGGTTCAGATATTATTAGAGTATCTGGTTGGGTAAAATGTGATATAATATAGCACATGAGAATCTTGACTGATAAACTAATTGATTATTTAGGAAAAAAAGTAACGGTGGAAGGTTGGGTGAATTCGCGCCGTGACCATGGTGGATTGATTTTTATTGATTTGCGCGACCATACTGGAATTATTCAGTTGGTGGTGACGCCAGAAACCGAGGAAGCGTTTAAATTGGCGGAGTCGGTGCGTGATGAATTTGTGCTAAAAGCGGTAGGTAAAATGCGCGAGCGTGAGCCAGAACTAGTAAATCCAAATATTCCTACTGGGAAGATTGAACTAGTGGTGGAGGAGTTGGTATTGCTTAACCGCAGTGAGCCGTTACCGGTAAATACACATGATGATGGTGAGAAATCGTCGGAAGAAATGCGCCTTAAATATCGTTTTCTAGATCTTAGAAGGCCGTCTATGTTGAAGCTATTGACAGAGCGGGCAAGGTATTATAGTTTTATGCGTGCTTATATGGAAGAGCATGGATTTATTGAAGTAACGACGCCGATACTCGCAAATTCATCACCGGAAGGGGCGCGAGATTTCTTGATTCCATCCAGGCTTCACCCTGGACAGTTCTATGCACTGCCGCAAGCTCCGCAGCAATTTAAGCAGCTTTTGATGGTAGGCGGTGTGCCGAAGTATTATCAGATTGCACCGTGTTTTCGTGATGAGGACCCGCGGGCGGATAGATTGTATGGTGATTTTTATCAATTAGATCTTGAAATGTCTTTTGCGGATAATGGCGAAATGGTGCGCGAAGAAATGGAGCCGTTAATTAAGTCGTTAGTGAAAGATTTTGCGGGGAAGAAGTTGCTTTCTGAAAAGGTACCGCGAATTCCTTATACTGAATCTATGGAAAGATATGGCGTGGATAAACCGGATTTGAGATATGGCATGGAGCTTACGGAGCTGACGGATGTGTTTAGTAAGACGGAGTTTAAGGTATTCAAACAGCCATGTGTGAAGGCGATTTGCGTGAAGGGTGGCGCGAAGTTGACGCGACGTGAAATTGACGAATTTACGGAACAGGCGAGAAAACTGGGTGCTGGCGGACTAGCATATATATTATATAGTGATGGGGAAGCCAAGTCGCCGATTCTGAAATTTATGAGCGAAGAAGAAATTGCTGGGGTGCGCGAAAGGATGGGGGCAGAAGATGGTGATGCGGTATTCTTTGGCGCGGATGAGCGCGATAAGGTAAACAAGGTGCTAGGTCAACTTAGAATTTCCTTTGCGGATCATTTTGGCCTGAAAGACCCGAATGTGGTGGCGCTTTGTTGGATTGTGGATTTTCCGTTTTACGAGTGGGATGAGAAGAATAAGAAGCTAGATTTTGGTCACAATCCGTTTTCAATGCCGAAGGGCGGACTAGAAGCGCTGGAGAAGGCCGAAACGGTAGAAGAGAAGTTGGCGATTGTGGCAGATCAGTATGATATGGTGATGAATGGCTATGAGATTTGTTCGGGTGCGGTACGGAATTATAATCCGGAAATTATGTACAAAGTGTTTAATATCTTGGGCTACAACAATGAATACGTAGAAGCGAGATTTGGTGGGATGTTGTCAGCATTTAAGTTTGGTGCACCACCACATGCGGGATGCGCGTTTGGAATTGATAGGATCTTTATGGTGCTAGAAGATACCGAGAATATCCGCGATATTGTTGCGTTCCCGAAGAATGGTAATGGTGTGGATTTGATGATGAATTCACCGTCTGCAGTGGACCAAATCCAACTTGATGAAGCACACCTTGCGATTGTACCGGAAGAATAATATAATATATATAATATATGGTGAAAACGGGTGGGAAAATAAGGGAATTTGTGCAAAAGCGGAAATGGCACGTGCGAGTGAAAACGTGGGTGCTGGTGATTTTGTTGATATTATTGTTGCCGATTGATGCGACGTTGCTTAGATTCAATCACATCCGGATGACGGAGCTTAGAGATGCGGTGCTTGCCGTAGATGCGAGGATTAGTGAGAATGAGAGTGATGCTGAGGCGGCTACGAACGATAAGGAGCTGGCTAGTGCATTGATACAATTGAAAGAGTTTGTTTTTTCACATATTGTGGTGAACGTGGTGGAAGAGAATGGCGTGCAACGAGTGAGCTTTGGCACGGGGCCGTTTTATTTGGAGCATCAATATTTGCGGGACGCAACTAGGGCGCTCGAGGAAGCTGAGCAGAATATGACGGGTGACGAGAATCCTTATGGCAATGTGTATGGTATGGCAGGGGAGACTTGCCGTGAAGAGGCGTTGGCGAATGGGTGGCTGTGGAGTTCGCCAGAGTTTATTAACTGTATGCTGTCAGAGATTCAGAAATATCCGGCGGCGGAAGAGTTACACGATACAATTATCGCGTCACTGCCTTCAACGGAACTATATCGCCACAATTATGCATCGCCAGTGTGGGCACCGACGGTGGCGGGATTTGTGATACTGTTGACATTGATCATTGCAATAGTGATAATTGTGAGGTTTTTGATTTGGCTAGTATTGAGGCTGGCCTTGTTGTTTGTGTGATTTTTGGATGAATGAAAAATGGGGGTTGCGAGGTGGAAAAAAGTGTGCGATAATGGTAATGCAACAACTTGATGAAGTGAATGTATCAGCGTTTTTTAAGATAGTTGATATAAATACTAAAATGGCATCGTAAGGTAGCCGAGTGTTTATGTCAATTTGAGTTGATACATTCATCAGGTTGTTGCACCCTTGCGGTGCCATTTTTATATACGCTTTTTAGTGGCACCGCATGGGACTTATGATAAAAAGTGGAAAAGCG
>JAZOUF010000013.1:0-3008 GCA_045657985.1 Candidatus Nanosyncoccus sp.
ACTTCTTGTGTGTCGAATCTGATGGATTAAGAAACCACAGAACACCGGCGTAATCGTGCAGAAATATATCGCATAAGCCGCATAAAACCACTTACTAAAATCAATTGCAATTGAATTTCCCACATTAGACAATTTGATTGACGAATATAGCACGGACGGATCATATGCAAATACCGCCACTAATGCTAGCCCAATCACCGCAAAAAGTACTGTCGCCGCCTTTCCGACTTTGTATTTCCATGATATGTATCCAAGTAGTGCCACATCCATCAAAATCGCACCACCATAAATCCCCTTTACTAGCCACGGTGCCACTTCTTGCTCCCCCGAACCAGTCCCAAGCGCTAAGAATACAGAAATAGATAGTCCCCAAATCGCTTCCCCAATCGCTGCCGCAAGAAACCACGCACTATGACTTTTTTCCGACTTAGAGCTACCAAAAACCAGTGTTAGTCCCGACAAAATCGTCAGCACCGACACCACAATTACTAAGATATAAATAAGATGCACTTAGACCTCCTTTATATTTCTATTATAGCATAAAAAACCTGCATTTTAAATGCAGGTTATAAGGGGGTGTCAAAGTTTGGTCAGCGTTACCATCACCGACGAAGTATGAACGCTGCCCGTATCCAATGCATATTCTGCACTGAATTTAATGCCGTCCCAGAACAGTATCTTTCTGGACATTTCCACCATTTTGATAGCCTCTTCCGGCTCATCAATTAACCGGATTTCCGGCCAATCAAAGAGCTTCACGCTCCACTCATACTGGGGGCACTGCAGCTGCAGGTCGAAGAAGAAACATCCGCCCGGCTTCAACATTTGATAAATCGCCGGTACGATCTTCCGGAAAAACGTTTCTGCCGGAATATACGATGCTACGCCACCGAGAATTACCAGGTCTGCGTCACAGAGCTCAGGATTGCACAGTTCTCTTGCGAAATCATTGTGTCGATATTCAATTTTCAACCAGCCCGCCGGCATCCTTGTGGGTGGCCGTTTGAACAGCTCATCCGGATCAATATTCGTATCCTTATCAAAAGCATAAATCATCTGCTTTGTAGAACCGAATCTGAACCCATGATGCCTTGCCCAAGCCATTCTTCCTGCTCCAAAATCTACAATTTTGGAAGGTTTCGCCACTGTCGCGCGGTCCTGGAATGTCGTCACGAGATCCGCTACCTTGAGCTGCCTTTCGCGGTTGTATACGAAAGTCGGCACATTGTGTACGAACGGTACAATCTCGTCTTTCGTTTCCAAGATGTCCGTCCGCCATTTGCCAACTAAGTCACGACCTTCACCGTATGCCATCTCCAATGCGGCCGAGGGCGAATTCCACACATTCACCAGCCAAGGGAAGAAAAAATCTGATTTTGTTGCCCCAAAGTCCAACACAAACTGCGCCAGACCAGGATTCACTTCAAGCTTCGGCTTCGTCCACGACCAGTTTCCGCGTAGAGTCGCTTCGTGGACTCCGGGATGCGCCCCAAAGAAATCGTCGTGGATTGTCGCCAACATCTCCGGGTCTGTCATCTCGCCTTCCTTCTGCCTGTTGCAAATGCCGATATACTTGCTGAATACCTCAGGTTTCATCACCTCAGTCTGTTTCACAGGGTTACGTAAAAAATCATGCACTATCATCTAGGCACCTCCTTATTAAGTTGCACCACCCTTATCTCTCTATTATATCAGATTCCACCCCAATTGTCCAGATTTCACCCCACTCGTTGATTAATCTCCAGTCTTGACAATCTCGGGGGGGGGTAATATAAACCATATAAACCATAACATTAAGGACTACTCATGGAATCAAATCCAAACCAACAAACCAACCAATCGGTCAAAACGGCTGAGTTCACCGACAAATCAAAATCTAACAAACCACTCATCGTTACTACTGCCATCACTTCCATCCTCGCCCTCGCCGGTATTGCCACAGGAGTTTATTTTTTCATAGATTCCAACAATAAAACCACCGAAATCTCCAATCTGAACGCTAAAGTTGCCACATTAAATTCACAAATCAATTCCAACCAGCCTACGGCTACGCCAGAATCAACCGATATAGAAGAACAAACAGATGTCACTGCCTCGCTAGTTAATGCCAAAAACTACGGCTTTGCATCCGAAAATTTTATTGGTGATGCCGTTGTAAAATACTCTGAATTAACGCAGGAATATACATCAATAGCGAGTGTATCCACACGAACCGAATTTGGTGCCAAGTTTTTACTTCAAGCAGACGGTGTGGTGAGGATGCAAATTACTGGAGATGCCTGTAAGTATTACGACAATACTTATATGAATGGACAGTATTATAGCAATACATGCGTTGATGGGTATTTTGAAAAAGATATCACTTCCCTCATTCCAGGTCGCGTAGTTGACATCTCATCCATGCAGTTCGGTAATGGAGGTACGAGCTGGGTGTTCTTTGTTCTGGAAGATGGCACTGCGAGCTATCTTTGGGAATACGATGCGCTTAGTGATAAGCCAGCCTCCGCTATCGAAAATTCGCAGAATATGATACATTTGTTTGCGAACTATCTCCAAGACAATAGAGGAAAGATACATAAGATATCGCTATTATATACCGAAGACAATGGACAGTATCATTTCAAAGTCGGCAACTAAAATAAAAAAACTGCCAACCTACAAGAACAATATCTCCAACTCTTGCCAAAATAGCCGCCATGTGCTACAATAAAAGAGTCACACCCCGTGTTGGCTTGTCCTCAGCGGGGCTTTTTGATACAATCAATCATATGATAGTTTTTATTGACGGAGAAAATTTCCGACAGAATCTTGCGCAGCTATTGGCCGATTCCAGTACTATATCCGATAAAGATGCCAATTTCAAATATGACATAGTCGGGCTACTTAAAGATGTCTTGGGAGAGAAAGATTTAAGCATAATATATTACGCTTCCGAAATCAGAACCCCCAAAGGCTACACTCCTACCAGAAATGTCCAAAAACAACTTATCAAAATTAAAGAGAAAATG
>JAZOUF010000014.1:0-22487 GCA_045657985.1 Candidatus Nanosyncoccus sp.
TATTGACCGCATAGCTTACCTCACTTATTTTGTTACTATCCCCCTTGCGGTGCCACTTAAATCATAATGGAGTATGCACAAAAATGGCACCGCAAGGGTGTCATATCTAATTACTCACACTAGCATTAGCCACATGAATAAATGGATGCCTTACGGTGCCATTTAAACCATGTGACTTTGCTTATAAAAATGTACTAGTGTATTATTTAATAATTAGATATGACACTTTTATTTTAATGTAAAAATTATATTTTTACAAGCCTTGTTTTTACGAAACGGTTATGGCATAATAGATGTATATGAGTGGGCAATTAAATTATGCAGCTTTAGAAAAAATTCGCCGACGAATTCGTGCTTGTGATTATTTGTCAGTAGCGCAGCTATATTTGCGTGATAATTTCTTATTGCAACGTCCACTAGAAAAAAACGATATTAAACCGAGATTACTCGGTCATTGGGGCACTTGCCATGGAATCAACGTAGCATACGCAAATTTGAAAAGTTTTTTTGAGGAAGATCCGAATTTTAGTTTTGTGCTAGGTCCGGGGCATGGATTTCCGGCATTACAAGCGAATCTATTTATTGACCAAGAATTAGCCAAGATAGACGAAATGGCGACAGCTGACTATAATGGTATTAGCTACGTTTGCCGGAATTTTTCGTGGCCAGACGGGTTTCCATCTCACGCCAGTCCGATTACCCCAACCATTATTACAGAAGGCGGTGAGCTTGGCTACGCTCTAGCCAATGCCTATGGCGTAGCGTTGGGGCATCCGGAAAAAACCTTGGCGGTGCTAATTGGCGATGGCGAGTTGGAGACGGCTACGGCAATAGATTCATTAAACTTGCGCAACATCTTGGCTGGGTCGAACAATGGAAAAGTATTACCGATACTCCACCTTAACGGCTATAAAATCTCGGCGCCGTCGCTGTATGCAAGAAAATCTGAACGCGAGCTGAATGAAATGATTCGAGGTTTTGGCTTTTCGCCGATTTGGATTTATGGTAGTGATCCGGAAGAATTTCAGAAAGCGTTACGGCAA
This sequence comes from Candidatus Nanosyncoccus sp., assembly GCA_045657985.1. Taxonomy (GTDB): domain Bacteria; phylum Patescibacteriota; class Saccharimonadia; order Saccharimonadales; family Saccharimonadaceae; genus Nanosyncoccus. The sequence continues at coordinate 1,044 of JAZOUF010000014.1, forward strand.
GACGCAGAATCACCCTTTTATATTTTGCGCACGGCAAAAGGTGAGACTGGGCCGAATCTTTACCATGAAGCGCATCAAATTCCACTGAAAGAACCTGCGACGAACGACGCGGAGCTAAAAGAACTGGATGAGTGGATGAGAAGCTATCATTTTGAAGAGTTATTTAATATGGAGAAAGGATTTGCGCTATGATTGAACAAGTGGAACGACCTGGCGAGGACTACTATTCATCAGCCGAACGGATAGGCGAATTATTGGCAGCAACAATGCGTGATAATCCGTATTTTTATTTCTTTTCACCAGACGAAACGACTTCCAATAAGTTTACAGCAATTTTTGACGTGGAAAAGCGCGCGTGGGGAGATTTACCAATCAAGGCTTGGGATTTGCCCGAAGGAGAAAATGGACGCATCGTAGAAATGTTATCTGAAAATGTATTGTTCTCGGTGATGACTGGTCACCTAATGAATGGAGAACATGCAATGATGGGAAGCTACGAAGCATTCTTTCCGATTATTACGGCGCAACTTTTGCAACAAATTAAGTTTATTAAGCAGGCTAAATCAGTAGATTGGCGGGAACCAATGCCGGCCGTAAATCTTCTTTCTACTTCAACTTGTTGGCGGCAAGATCACAACGGTTTTACGCATCAGTCGCCAGCGCTGATATCCACCCTACTTTCTTCGCCGTCTAATTTAGCAAATTGTATTTTTCCAGTGGATGACGTGGCGGCAGAAGCGGCTTACAACTTCATGCTAGACTCTAGGAATGTTGTAAATCTTACAACATTCAATAAGAATCCGATGCCTAGATACATTGACTCAAATCATGCGAAATATCAATTTGATAATGGTGGGGCTTCAGTATACCAGTTTGCTTCGGACGAAAATCCAGATATCGTTTTCACGGCAGCTGGCGACATCGTGACACATGAGACATTGCAGGCGATTAAAATTTTACGCAAAGATTTGCCCGGGTTAAAAATGCGCTTCGTTGGCATCAATGCGCTTTCATATCGTGCAATTGGTACGACGGAAAATAAGTTACCTCGCGAAAAGTTTTTAGAAATGTTTGGTGAAAAAGGACCGATTATCGCTAATTTTCATGGTTATCCGGAGACTTTGGAAAATATTCTAGAAAATTACACGGAGCGAAGAAGATTGCGCGTGCATGGATTCATTGAGGAAGGTTCCACAACAACGCCATTCGAGATGTTGAGGCGGAACGGTGCGTCGAGATATGACATCGCAATTGACGTAGCTAGAATGCTTGGGCAAAGTAGCTTGGTGCATAAATATCAGGATATTTTAGCATCTAATCATAAACACGCTATTCAATTTGGTGAAGATTTGATAAAATAGCATTATTATGGAATTATTTATATTGTTGGTGGTACTCGCGATTTTTGTCGAGACAAATGTATTAGTGTTTAGGAAATATAAATCTAGCTTCACTAATAAACGTAAAATATACGTAGATACTTCAGCACTAATTGATGGGCGAATCCTCAATATCGCACGAAGTGGTTTTATTGATGGGGATTTGATTATCCTAAGAAGCGTATTGCTGGAACTACAATTGCTTGCCGACAGTAAGGAAACACTAAAACGCAATCGTGCACGTGCCGGATTGGAAGTAGTATCAGAGCTAGAGCGGGTAGAAGATGTCAACACCATAATATACGACGATGGCGATGGACATAAAAAAGTTGACGAAGTACTACTGAAGTATGCGAAAGAAAACAAATATGCAATACTGACACTTGATTATAATTTAATTAAAGTTGCAGCCGCCGAAAAAGTTAAGACGCTCAATGTGAATGATTTGGCGCTCGCCGTACGTAATGAGTTTCTGCCTGGCGAAAAAATTAAACTAAAAATCGTAGAGAGAGGTTCCGGACGCGGTCAAGGAATTGGGCATCTAAAAGATGGAACTATGGTGGTAGTAGATGGTGCTGCTAGTCGTGTTGGGCAGGACGTAACAGTAGAATTCGTAAAATTCTACGAAACGTCGGCAGGAAAAATGATATTCGCACGACTAGGCAGAAAACGTTAGGCGGTAAGATTATTGCGTTGGTTCCGAAATTGTTTCGTTCGGGGAAGAATCAGTAGGGGAGGGGGTGACAGTTGGGGTTAAGGTGATTTCTGAAACCGCAGTATAACCGGCAGCATCGGTAATCATGACTTTAATGGAGGACTCCGTTCCATTTAATGTGTAGCCGCTAATCACACCTGTTTCACCAATAGAAATTCCACTGATTTCATTGCCGTTGATAAAGAGTGACTCGCCAACGATTTGGTCGGAACCCTTGCGGACATTTATCAGGATGGTCTTACCACTTGTATATACAGAAACTTCAGGTGGGATATATTTGCAGCTGTCGCTTTCTTCACGGTTATATGGCTCTGGGACATCATAAGACTCTTCACCAGTCATAGGATCGGTAATCTTAGTTACTTCTACTGCGATTTTATATGCCTCTGCAGTACATGAACTGGCTAGGAGGTGATTATATTTATTGAAAGTGAGGGTTTCTTTGGCGACGCCAGAGTTCTTTTCCTTGTTAAACCAGCTCGGCCAGATGTCGGTTTTTCCATTGACGGTGAGAGTCTGGATGCCAGCTGGTTTTGTTGGTTGGTCACCATAGTGCCATTTACCATCTGGCTCATACACTTCTTTGTGAACACGCTCCATATAAGTACCAACTGTATTACGTGCGACGGCGTTAGAATTGGACGAAAGACCAGAGCCATCATGATTGCCATTCCAAACGAACGTGGAGAGAGCAGTAGAGTAACTCTCGATAAGTGAATCTTTAGTGACTGCAGCATTCTCCGTAGTGGTCGTACCGGTCTTGGTAGCAGTCCAAACGTCTGGCACCACATAGCCAAAACTCTCCGATCCGCCAGCAGCATAAATACTGAAGCGGGCACCGCCATCACTCAAAATATCGGAAATCATATAGGCAACTTGATCGTCAACCACGCGCTTAGCAGGCGAGTCTGTCCACGATTCAATAACGTCACCAACTGAATTTTTTACCTCAAGTACATAGCTAACATCTTTGTATGAACCACCGCGAGCGAGAGAAGCATAAGCATTAGCATGCTCCACCATACGGACATTGCAACCGGAGCCAATAGCAATAGAAAGACCATAGCCACTACGACCAGCACAATATGTCTTATCGCCAAGTGAGTGCGCAATTTCAAGCGAGTTATCAATGCCGTTGATATACAACGCTTTAACGGCAGCGATATTGAGAGAGTGACCGAGCGAGAAGCGAATAGTGACATCACCAAAGAATGAATTGGTGGCATTAGTCATAGTACAACGACCACTAGCGCCAGCGCAATATATTCTATCAATGTTTTCATCTTTCAAGATAGAACCTGGCCCATAGTTAATGCCCTCACGTTGCATAAACAGTGGCGTATAGTCTAGAATCGGTTTGATAGAAGAGCCTGGTTCAATAAGGCCGTCGGCGGCGACATTATACTCACCATAACTAGTACCGAAGAAATCTACAGAGCCAACCATCGCAATAACCTGAGAAGTCTCCACATCAATAGAAACCAGTGCGATGTTATCTGAATCGTTCTTATAGGTATATTCTCTACCTACTGCGACTGCGTCTTCGGCGATTTGTTGGGCACGATAATCAAGCGTCGTTTTAATAGTCCAGCCGCCCGAGCGCATAGTGGAAATGCCGTATTTTTCTTCAAGTTGTTTTTTAACTTCTAGGACAAAGTGCGGCGCTTTCATGCCGGCATACTGGCTTGACTCTGGACGGATGGCTGCGAGGATGTCAACTTGCTTAGCCGCTTCAGCTTCCTCTTTCGTGATGAAGCCCATTTCCGCCATTACGTCTAATGTATATTGTTGACGCCATATTAGCTGGTCATGTCCGTATTCATTATATGGATTAAGTACGGCCGGATTATTCGGGATGGCAGCAATAAGAGCTGATTCCGCCAATGTCAAATCCTTAGCATTTTTTCCAAAGTAGGTCTGCGCAGCGGACTCCACACCATTACGACGACCACCGTATGGTGATTGATTGAGATACATAGTGATAATCTGGTCTTTGTTATACATGCGTTCAAGCTCGATAGCCAAAATCAGCTCTTTAATCTTACGGGCAAGACCACCACGGTTGGCGCTTTGTGCTTCGTCGGCAAAATAGACCTGCTTAATGAGCTGCTGAGTCAATGTGGAACCACCCTGAACTTGTTTACCGGTCACAGTACTGACAATTGCGCGTGCGAGGCCGAAGAAGTCTACGCCAATATGGTTGTAAAAATTACGATCCTCAATTGCGATAGTCGCTTGATACATATACGGCGAGATATTGTCCGAATCCACCACTAAACGATAGTTATTGCTACCGGTATCTTTCCAAAGCACTTCGCCATTACGGTCAAGATAAGTATTAACTGTTTCTTCAATTGACATCTCGTCAAGACGAATAGCGTCTAAGTCTTTCTTGTAATATAGAAAGAGTCCACCGATACCGATGATGACTAGAATAATAAGGACACCGATAGTTTTCAAAATTGCTTTTTGACCTCGCCACGAGAACCACCATTTGAATACCCGCTTCGGATGGAGCCGTGCAAAGAATCTTTTGACTGGTTGCTTCGGTAACTTGGCCAGCTCTTCTGCGCGACGACGGGAAGCAAGTTCTTTTTTTGCTTTGCGTTTTTCGCGGTGATTATCCCAAAAACTACCCTGCTTAGGTTTCTTAACCGTTTTCTTTGTTGGTTTATTATTTGTTGCCATTGACTCGTTTATCTCTTTTTCGTTTGATGGTAAAATAACATCCACATTCTTATTTTTAACCATATAAACATTATATCACGTGTTATAATAAAAAATATGAAAAAGTTTCGGTTCAAGTCAGTGGTAGCCATGGCAAATGCCAAAATGTCAGTGAAGTCTGCAGCAATCGTATTGGCGTCATCTACTTTGATTTCAGCACTACTTGGACTATTTCGTGACCGTCTACTCAATTCATACTATCTTGGCACCTATCCAACTGGAATCGATGCATACACAGCCGCTTTTACGATTCCAGATTTTATGTTTTTCATCTTAACGTCTGGGGCACTTGCGGTATCGTTTATTCCGGTTTTTAACCAACGATTGATGACTGGAAATAAGAAATCTGCTTGGGAGTTGTCTTCGTCACTATTGAACCTGCTAGCGCTACTAACATTAATTACAAGTATATTAATTATGATTTTTGCGGACCCGCTTATTCGCTACGTGGTATCACCTGGTTTGGATGAATCGGGAATGATTCTTGCCATCAATATGACAAGGGTCATCGCAATTAATCCATTCTTATTTAGCATTGCAACCGTACTAACTTCGATCCAACAGGCGGTGGGGAGATTTGTATTTTATTCGTTCGCGCCAGCTATATATAATGTAGGAATAATTATTGGTATTACCTGGTTTACGGGCGGTATAAATTTGTTCGGCATTCAAATATTTGAAGGTGGCATTATGGGGGTAGCACTTGGTGTAATTCTGGGAGCGGTGATGCAGTTAATAGTGTCGTTGATTGGACTGTTCGGGCTAGGTTTTGACTACGATTTTAAAATTAGTTGGCGCAACCAAGGTTTTAGAACAATCTTGAAGTTGTTGCCACCGCGCTCGCTAGACCAGGGAATCGACTACGTAAACGCGATTGTGAATACCAACTTATCGTCAAGAATGGGCGCTGGAGCGGTAAGGTCTTTTAACCAAGCTTCATCACTGCATCAAATGCCGGTAAACTTAATTGGCGTAGCAATTTCTACGGCGTTCTTCCCAAAATTAACCGAAGAATTAGGAACTGGTGATAATAATGAGTTTTATAATACTTTTCGTAAAGCTTTGCGAATGATTATCTGGATAGCGCTACCGGTGTCTGTAATTGCATTCTTTGCACGAGGGTATGTTACGAGCTTTATTTCCAATATCGGTAGTAGTGACCAAAACGGCACAATTGCTACGGTGCTTGGAACGCTATGTATTGCAATTTTTGCGCGCTCAGTGTTTCATATTGCATCGCGTGGATTCTATGCGTATCAAGATACCCGTACACCTTTCAGAGTGTCTATTGTAGCGATAGGCCTTACGATACTCTTGTCTGTTTGGTTTTATTTCTTGGGATGGGGCGTAGATGGACTAGGTCTAGCACAATCGCTTGGTGCGATTATCGAAATCATTATACTATTATATATATTGCAGCGTCGCTCTGGACGTAAAATTTTAAACAAAGATTTCTGGAAAGCGATGTGGCGAATGGGTGCGGCGACAATTATTGCTGGATGCGTAGCATTTTCGATGACTAAATTTATTCCGTTGATGGTGACCGATAACTCGCTCGTAATTACTATACCGAAGTTCTTGATTATTTCAGCACTTTCGATTTTGGCGTATATCATTGCGAGTTATTTCTTGAATTTGGATGAAGTTAGTCCAGTTTTTAGTTACATAAAAAAGAAGTTATTTAAAAATATCAAATAGTTGATATAATTAATCTATGGAAATTAAACGCGAGGATATTTTACATTTGGCGGATTTGTCGGATTTTTCTCTAAGCGACAATGAGGCTGACGGTCTTGGAAAAGATTTGCAAAACATCATCAAATATATTTCACAGTTAGACGAACTGGATACAGAAAACGTGGAGCCGACTTATCAAGTATTTGAAATGGAAAATGTTTGGCGCAATGATGAGATTTTACCGCAGGACGCAACGAGGGAAGAATTGCTTGCGCTCACTAAAGAAGAAAAAGATAATCAAATTAAAGTGCCAAAGGTATTATAATTATGAAAATTGCAAATGGAACTATTACGGCAACGGAGCTCGTGAGAGAAGCTCTTGAAAAAGCCAGACGCTACGCAGATTATAATATATTTACATTTTTAGACGAAGAAGGTGCCATGAAGCGGGCGGCTGAGATTGACGCAAAAATAGAACGCGGAGAAAATGTTGGGAGGCTTGCGGGAGTACCGTATGCGCTCAAAGATAATTTCTTGAGCCCACGCGGAGAAACGACGGCATCTGCACATATTTTGGAGGGCTTTAAATCTCCCGTTACTGCAACAGCAGTAGAAAAGCTGGAAGCTGAAGGTGCAATTATGATTGGGCGAGCGAATATGGACGCCTTCGCTCACGGTTCTTCCACTGAGAATTCGTATTTTGGCCCAACACTTAATGCACACGATCGCGAGCGAGTAGCGGGCGGTTCATCTGGTGGTTCGGCGGTTGCAGTAGCGCTTGATATTGTAGAATTTGCAACTGGCACCGATACTGGTGGTTCGATTAGACAACCAGCGTCATTCAACGGAGTATATGGACTAAAGCCAACTTATGGTTGCATCTCACGCTATGGCGTAGTGGCAATGGCGTCTTCTACGGATTGTGTAGGATTTTTCACTAAAACGCCAGAAGATATGGACTTGTTGATGTCAGTAACGGCCGGGAGAGATCCAAAAGACATGACAACGTTGCCTGACTATTATGGTGGTGAACATAGTAAACCGAAAAAAGTTGGCATCATTAAAGATTTTGATAACGATGCGGTGGCGCCAGAAATCCGCGAAGCCTTAAAAACAAAATGTGAAGAGTTGAAGCGAAAAGGATACGACATTGTGGAGCTTGAGATGCCTACACTTAAATACGCGCTTGCTGCGTATTATATTATCGTGCCAGCAGAAGTAGCATCCAATCTGTCACGTTATGATGGAGTGAGGTATGGGTTTCGTTCCGAAAAGGCGCGTGACTTAAACTCGTTATACATCGACACGCGCAGTGAAGGCTTTATGCCAGAAAACATGCGCCGCATCATGATAGGCAATTTCGTGCTTTCTTCTGGGTTCTATGATGCGTATTTTTTAAAAGCCGCGAAAGCACGCACGCTAATTATCAAGGAATACGAAAAAGCATTTTCGCAATGCGACATAATTCTGTCGCCTGTTTCACCGAACCAAGCCTTCAAGCTTGGCGAAAAGGTCGACGATCCAGTAGCGATGTATCTTGAGGATATGATGAGCGTGTCACTGAATCTAGCTGGTGTGCCAGGACTAGCAATACCAGTAGGAGAAACTGATAATGATCTATCGCTAGGCCTACAGATTATTGGGCCTCGACGCAGTGACAGAATGTTGCTAGAATTCGCAAAGGAGATTAAATAATGGATGGTGGGGTTATTACATTCTTTATTGCTATCATCATAGTAGCAGTATTTGTGTTTTTAGCGATTGCTTTAACTGGCAAGCGCGGGCATAGATTTAATGTGGAAGATTATCAGGCACGGTTTTTGACTATAGAAAATAGATTAAATAAAGACAACTCCGCTTCATATGTACTCGCGATTATTAATGGCGACAAATTGCTTGACAGGGCACTAAATGAAATGGGTGTACCAGGTAAAACGATGGGGGATAGATTGAAACGTGTAGGTGGGAAATTCACAGACGAAAATGCGGTGTGGCGTGCGCATAAATTGCGAAATGTAATTGCACACGAGAGCGACTACGATGTATCGTATCGCCAAGCCGCAAACGCCTTAGCGATTTACAAACAAGCACTTAAAGATTTAGGAGCAATATGAAATACATACCCACCATTGGCATTGAATGCCACGTTCAGCTACGCACCAAAACTAAATTATTTTCAGAAGTAGATAATGACGCTAGGGGGAAAGAGCCAAATTCCTGCGTGTCACCCGTAGATTATGCTCTGCCGGGTATGTTGCCAAGACTTAATGGTGAAGCAGTAAGGCTAGCAATTTTAGCGGGACGAGCAATGAATTGTGAAATCAATGCTCATTCGCGGTTTGATCGGAAGCATTATTTTTATCCTGATTCACCGAAAGGATACCAGATTACGCAGTTCTATGAACCGATTATAGGCACTGGGTACATAGAATTGCCAAGTGGCGCAAAAGTGCGAATCAACCATGCGCATCTTGAAGGCGATGCAGGGAAATTGACACATTTTGATACTTATTCTTTAGTAGATCTAAATCGTGTAGATACACCGTTAATTGAGATTGTATCAGAGCCAGATATTCATTCAGCAAAAGATGCGCATGATTACTGCAAAGAGCTCTGGCGACTGATGTGCTATGCTGGCGTGACTTATGGCGATTTATACAATGGTAATATGCGGTTCGACATCAATACTTCTATCGCACCAGAAGGTTCTGGCAAACTAGGTACGCGCACGGAAGTGAAAAACTTAAATTCATTCCGCTCGGTTGAGCGTGCGGTGGAATATGAAATCGCTAGACAAACTAAGCTGCTAGAGGCGGGAGAGAAAGTCTATCAAGAAACTTTGGGGTGGAACGACGCAACTGGTAAAACAACTGGACAACGCTCCAAGGAAGAAGCGAAAGATTATCGCTATATGCCAGAACCAGATTTGCCGCCACTAAATCTATCCGAAGAGTTTATTGAGGCTGAATCGGCAAAGTTGCCATTGATGCCAAATGATTACCGAAGAAAGTTTGGCGGCTTGATTGCTGGCGATACATTAGAAGTGCTACTGGACTACCCAGAGTTAATGATAAAACTTGGTGAAATTGAAGAAAAAAATGTCAAAAGTATGTCAAATTTGTTTGCTTCGGTCTTATTAGCCGAGGAGAAGTCGGCAGAATACTTAAACGATTTGCCGAGCGCGAAGGATTTAGATGAGCTTGCGGAGATGAATGCAAAGAAAGAATTATCATCTACGGCAGCAAAAGAAGTATTTCTCCGATTGTTTGATCCACAAATGAAGGGGCGCAGCACGAGAACAATTGCAAAAGAACTTGGCTTAATCCAAGAAAACGATCTCGGTGCTTTGGAGGCGATTGTGAACACCGTTCTCGCAAAACCGGAGACGGCAAAAGCGCAGGCAGATTTTAAAGCTGGTGAAGAAAAGGTGCTGGGATTCTTGGTTGGCCAAGTAATGAAAGAATCGCACGGCAAAGCGAACCCGTCGGCGGTGCAAGAGATTTTACGAAAAAAACTAAGTAACTAAAAAGTTGTTGACAAATTCATTAAGGTACGCTAGAATAGAGAGTATTCTCAATGATGGTCATTGGTTTAATTTGTGCCTAAGACAGAGCGTCTTTGTCGAGAACTGTTGAAGGACTGTTAAATTGACGATAAGGGGACATCATTGATGAGTGCACTTTAATATAAACTGGGGTTCACGGATTCGTGAAAATCATACCCAAGGAAAGGAGGGTAACTTGAGGATGCGCTTTTTCTATTTTCCGTTTCGGGTTAGTCGCGTTGACGATGTCGTCCTGATAGTTTCAGGGAAACAGAAGAGAGCGGAAGGATGCAGAGCGCCTTTCGTGGGCTTAGGCATGGAACGTGTATATATGGCCAGAAAACCATTGCTCGGGTTAATTCCGAAGTAGCTATGGGGATACTAAGTTTAGTATCATTCAGCCGCGGATACTTCTACTTAGTATCCCTAGTGGCTAAGCCACCTGTCCCGCTACGCTGCGTGGCGCAACATTAAACGTCAAGCGTTCTATCCGACCAAATTGCAATTCCACACGTTACATCGCATTACCGTTTCTCAGTAGCCATGGTGTCACTCCTTATATGTGTTTTGTGTTTTCTTTCCCGAAGTGTAAGCAATTCAACCGAAGTGCCAAAGATGGGGAGAGATCTTTGGACCGTAATATCCCAGCGTTCCCCCGTGTAATATGCACGGGGGATTTTCTTTGTATTTTTTAGAAGATATGTGATATAATGATGGAAATTGTCTCTTGTTTTTGAGTGTGGAGCTCGCAATAGACGAAATAATATAATTTAAAAAGGAGCATATGGCTACTGAGATTAACGATCTAGCTAAGTTGCGGAATATCGGTATTATTGCGCACATCGACGCTGGCAAAACCACTACTTCTGAGGCGATTTTGTATCGCACCGGACTTAAACATAAAATTGATCTTGTAAAAGGTGGCACTGGTGGTGCTGAAACCGACTGGATGGAACAGGAGAAGGAGCGTGGCATCACGATTACTTCAGCGGCCGTAACAGTGTACTGGAAGAATCATCAAATCAACATTATCGATACCCCGGGTCACATTGACTTTACAGCTGAGGTGGAACGTTCACTTCGCGTGCTTGATGGCGCTGTAGTGGTATTTGATGGCAAAATGGGTGTTGAGGCGCAGTCTGAAACCGTGTGGCGCCAAGCAACCAAATACGGCATTCCACGCATCTGCTTCGTAAATAAGATTAACCAAATTGGTGGTGATTTTTACAAATCACTCGATTCAATTCATAAACGCTTGTCTAAGAATGCCGTGGCGATTCATTTGCCAATTGGTTTCGAGAAGGATATTTGTGGCGTGGTAGACCTCGTAGATATGAAGGCTTACACCTATAAAGATTATGCCGACCACGAACTTACCGTGGGCGAAATCCCAGCTGATATGCTTGAGAAAGCCAAAAATGCTCGCTCGCTTCTCGTAGAGGAAGCTGTACAAGCCGATGAAGCCTTGATGGATAAGTACTTCAATCAAGGTGAAGATTCAATTAGTGAGGTAGAGCTGAAAGCTGCACTGAGAAAGCGCGTGCTTGACGGCGATTTCTTCCTCGTCACTGGCGGTGATGGTCGTGGCGTGATTGTAGAGAAGGTGCTTGACCTCATGACTGATTATTTGCCTAGTCCGCTTGACCGTGATCAAGGTCAGACCGTGGGCACTGATCCAAAGACTGGCGACCAAATCGTGCGCAAGGCCGAGAACTCTGAGCCTCTCACAGCTCTTGCATTCAAGATTGCGACGGATCCGTTTGTAGGCAAGCTCATCTTCATTCGCGTTTACGCTGGTACTTTGAAATCTGGTGACACGGTGATGAATGCAACAACTGGTGATAAAGAGAGAATTGGTCGTTTGGTGCGAATGTACGCAAATGATCGTAATGAAATTTCCGAGATTAAAGCAGGCGATATCGCTGCGGTAGTGGGACTCAAGAACTGCACCACTGGTACAACAATTTGCTCGCCGGCACATCCGATTCTTCTAGAGTCGATCGATTTCCCAGACCCACCAGTATCTATCGCTGTAGAGCCAAAGACCAAGGCAGATCAGGAGAAAATGGGACTTGGACTCTCGAAGTTAGCAGAAGAAGATCCAACCTTCCGTGTTCACACCGACGAAGAAACTGGCCAAACAATTATCTCTGGTATGGGTGAGCTACATCTTGAGATTATTATTGACCGTTTGAAGAGGGAACACGGCGTAGAAGCTAATACTGGTGCGCCACAAGTAGCGTATCGCGAAACCATTCGCGGTACCGCAGAAGCACAAGGTAAACACATTAAACAGTCTGGTGGTCGTGGTCAATACGGTGATGTATGGATTAAGTTTGAACCAAATGAGCCAGGCAAGGGCTTTGAGTTCATTGATATGATTAAAGGCGGCGTGGTGCCTCAAGAATATCGTAAGCCGGTCCAGAAAGGTGTAGAAGACACTCTTGCTGGGGGCGTGATTGCTGGTTACCCAGTAGTAGACGTCAAAGCTACGCTTTATGATGGTTCATATCACGATGTAGACTCCTCCGAGCTCGCCTTTACCTTGGCTGGTGCACTCGCGACTCGTGAGGGTATCAAGAAAGCTAATCCGGTACTTCTTGAGCCGGTGATGAAACTCGAAATTACCACTCCAGAACAGTTTATGGGTGACGTAATTGGCGACATCAACTCTAGGCGCGGTCGTATCGACGAGATGGAAGATCTGAACGGTGGCGCCAAGCTCATTAAGGCATTCTGTCCTTTGGCAAATCTATTTGGCTACACTGGTGATCTTCGTGGTATGACCCAGGGTCGTGCGGCTTCATCAATGGAACTCTTCGCCTACGAGGAAGTTCCACCTAACGTAGCACAAGAGATTATCGAGAAGAGGAACTCGAAATAACCCCTTGACCATTTGGGTAAAATGGTCTAGAATAATTAATGTAGAGATTTGGAGCTGGTTTTTATTAGCGCTCCAGACGTAAATAAAATAATAAGGAGAATGAATGGCAAATTTTGACCGTTCCAAGCCGCATATTAATGTCGGCACCATGGGTCACGTCGACCATGGTAAAACCACTTTAACTGCTGCGATTACTACTGTTCTCGCAAAAAGACTCCCATCGGATGTAAACAAGCCGGTGGCTTATGATCAAATTGATAACGCACCTGAGGAGAAGGCTCGTGGTATTACTATCGCGACTTCTCACCAGGAGTATGAATCTGAAAAGCGTCACTATGCACACGTAGATATGCCTGGTCACGCAGACTACATTAAGAACATGATTACCGGTGCTGCTCAGGTAGATGGTGCAATCCTCGTGGTAGCCGCCAATGATGGTCCTTTGCCACAGACTCGCGAGCACGTACTTCTCGCTCACCAGGTGAACGTACCTAAGATTATCGTCTTCCTCAACAAGATGGATCTTGCAGATCCTGAACTCGTTGAGCTCGTCGAGATGGACGTACGTGATCTTTTGAATAAGTACGGTTTTGACGGCGACAACGCTCCTATCATCAAGGGTTCTGCTACTAAGGCTCTTGAAGGTGATAAGGAAAACGAAGATGCCATCATGGAGCTCGTCAAGGCGATGGATGAATACTTTGATATTCCTGAGCACGACCTCGACAAACCATTCCTAATGCCAATCGAGGATGTTTTCTCAATTAAAGGCCGTGGCACTGTAGCTACTGGTCGTATTGAGCAAGGTGTCGTAAAGCTAAACGACGAAGTTGAAATCGTCGGTCTCAAAGATACCCAGAAGTCAGTCGTGACTGGTATTGAAGCTTTCCACAAGACTCTCGATCAAGGTCAAGCTGGCGATAACGCTGGTCTTCTCCTCCGCGGTATCGAGCGCGATCAGATTGAGCGTGGTCAGGTAATTGCCAAGCCAGGCACTATTACCCCACACACCGAGTTTGAAGCACAGGTTTACATCTTGAAGAAAGAGGAAGGCGGTCGCCACACTCCATTCTCCAAGGGTTACAAGCCACAGTTCTACTTCCGCACCACCGATGTGACTGGTGAGGTAGAACTTCCAGCTGATAAGGAAATCGTGATGCCAGGCGATCAGGTAACCTTCAAGGTTAAACTGCTCGCACCTGTCGCTATGAATGAGCAAGATCGCTTCGCTATCCGCGAAGGTGGCAAGACTGTTGGTTCTGGTGTGATTACCAAGGTTATCAAATAGTTGTATTTGAGCGAGAAAAAGAGGCTAAGGCCTCTTTTTCCAGCTCTGATTTAAATCTCATCTATATTAAAAAAGAGGCTAGGGCCTCTTTTTCAATTATATAGATTACATCCGAATTTCGGCATCTACACCAGCTGGGAGGGAGAGATTCTGTAGGCTCTCGATAGTCTTCGGCGTAGCGTCAGAGATGTCGATAAGACGCTTGTGAACCTTCATTTCGAAGGCTTCGCCACCGGTCTTATAGACGTGTGGTGACTTCACTACGGTAAAGGTGCTGCGCTTAGTTGGTAGAGGGATAGGCCCAGAGACCTTGGCTCCAGTGCGGATTGCAGTGTCTACAATCTGGCGAGCGCTCTGGTCAATGACGCGATGGTCATAGGCCTTGAGGCGGATACGAATGGTGAGTCCGCTGTCTTTTTTAGCTTCTGTCATTTTGTCCTTTCACCCCTATAACCTTAGATTCGTGCTTAGATGACGAGTCGATAAGTTGTTAGGGGTAGATGATTAACTTAATATACTTCCATTATACCACAGTTTGCGACGAAAAGCAAGATGCGCTATAATAGTTGCATGAGCAAAATCGCTAAATTCAAGAAGCGTTTTTATTTCGCGGTAGCGAGGTATTTTCGGCATTTTGCGAATATGGCATTTCGGCGATGGAATCCGCGCGTGATTGCGGTGACTGGTTCGGCCGGAAAGACGACCATGATGACGATGTTGGAGCATGAAATGGGGGATAAGGCTCATTATTCGCACGATGCGAACTCGGCTTTTGGTGTACCATTTGACATGTTAGGGCTGAAAGGAATCCGTGGGTCTAAGATACGTTGGGCGTGGCTAATTGTGGCGGCTCCGTTTCGTGGCTTACTATACCGGCACAAAGAGCGATTTTATGTCGTAGAAATCGACGGTGAAAGACCACATGAGGCTGAGTTTTTGGCGGAATGGCTCAAGCCAGAGGTAACAATATGGGTATCAAACGGTTTGTCCCATGCGGTGCAATTTGAAAAGCTAGTTGCGGATGGGAAATTCGAGAGCCTGAGCGCGGCAATTACAGCTGAGTTTGCTAACCTACCAGCCAATACTACAAAGCGAGTCTACATTGATGCAGATTCAAAAACTATGACGGACGCTATCACTGGAATTAAAGCCAAAGTGATACCAATCAAGAAATCATTAATGAAAAAATATGTAGTTTACCCAGATTCAACTGATTTCACTTACGGTGATACGACATTCCATTTCAATCATCCTGAGCCTAAAGATATTGCCTATAATCTATTCGTCTTGAAAGATTTGATGAAATATCTCAAGCTCCCGTTTAATCCTGATTTTTCGGACGTTCCGATAGCACCGGGACGAAGCTCGTATTTCAAAGGAAAGAAGGGAATTGATATCGTAGATAGTAGCTATAACGCGCATATGATTTCGGTAGCGTCAATCTTGGACATGGCAAAGCGGATGCATGCGGAGCGAAAATGGCTAGTGATTGGCGATATTGTAGATCAGGGATCAATGGAAGGCGAAGAGCATAAAAGATTAGCGAAATTAATTGCCGAAGTGAGGCCGGAGCGAGTGATTTTAGTGGGGCGGAGAACGAAAGAATACACGGCGCCAGAGCTAAAACGACTAGGGGTTTCAGCGGTGGCAACGACGGATCCACGGAAAGCATTGGCATATATTGAGAAACATATTACCGGGAAGGAAACGCTGATTTTTAAGGGGAGTCAATACCTGGAGTGGATTATTGAAAAATTGCTCGCAGACCCGAAAGATGCAGCGAAATTATGTCGACGCGAGAAAGCCGCAGTGGCAAGACGGAAAAGTTGGGGGCTGGACTCATGAATGAGAAATTTGATTTATACATTATTCACGGCTGGACTTACACGGTAGAGCCGTGGGAGAAGACTTTGAAGCTGCTTAGTGAAGCAGGACTAAGAGTAAAAATGCTGCATGTGCCGGGACTCACAGAACCGAGCGAAAAGGTCTACACGATTGATGATTATGTTAAATGGGCGGACGGCCAAATACCGGATGGGGCCGTGGCGCTTGGGCATTCTAATGGTGGCAGAATATTACTAAATTTATGTGCGAAAAAACCAGAGAAGTTGTCAAAATTGATACTACTAGATGCGGCCGGAATATACGAAATGACGGCAAAAAAACGAATCGTGAAAGCAATTGCGAAAATCGGTAAGCCTTTTAAAAAGATCGGGATTATAAATAAAGTTTTTCATCGTGCAACTGGGACTACCGACTACGCAAAGGCCCCAGAAAATATGAAACGAACACTGGAAAATATGCTAGATTCGGACAAGAATTTGAATCTATCGTTAGTAACAACTCCGACCACAATTTTATGGGGTGAAAAAGACACTATTACGCCACCACGACAGGCGGAGCGAATGAAGCATGAGCTGCCAAATGCCACTTTAAGATTTTATAAGGATTGGTCTCACGCGCCATATATCACAGACCCGAAGGGGCTAGCAAAAGCGATAATCAGTACACTAGGGGAGGATGAGGGGTGAAAAAACATTACTTTTTAGGGTTAGCGGCAGGAAGAAAGGGGGCGTTCAAACAGTTATTTACGCATGGATCATGGCGGGATTTGATGGCCCTAGAAATGTATCTACAAGAAAAATACGAGGGCGAAGCGATGCTCTGCAAAAATGGTCGCTCGGCATTAGCACTGGCGCTGAAAGCGTATTTCGATAAAGGTGATGCGGTAATCATAAATGGTTTTACTTGCTATGCGGTATATGAAGCGGTCAAGGCGGCTGGGCTAGTACCGATATGGGCCGACATTGACAGGTACACTCTTAACTTTAGTACTGATATTATCGAAGATATTTTTCGGACGGGTCCTGCCGACAAAAATCCAGTCGGAATCATCATTCAGAACACTCTAGGCAATCCGGTAGATATGGAGGCGATTGAAAAAATTGCTGATAAGTATGATTTGGCCATCATTGAAGATTTAGCCCACTCGGCTGGGGTAAAATATCCCGATGGACGCGAAGCCGGAACGGTAGGAAGCGCGGCAGTGTTGTCATTTGGCAAGGATAAGTCGATAGATACGATTACAGGTGGCGCCGTAATTTTCCGCGATCCGAAATTACACGGCATTAAAGCGCCTAAGCAAGCTCCGAGAATTTCCGATACCCTAAGGGCAAGATGGTACCCGATGTTTGGTGCAATTTGTCGCGGGTTGTCCTATGTAAAACTAGGTGGGATATTGATGCGCGGCTTAGTGGCTATACATTTTGTAGAAAAATCTGCCGACAATAAATTAGATCTTGCGCGACGCCCTGCGAAGTTTGAGGCAAAATTGGCACTCGAACAGTTAAAACATCTGAAACCAAGCGGTGAGCCACCACTTAGAGAATTTTATCTGGTCAGGAATCGTGCAGAAGTATTAGAAAAATTACGCAAGGCAGGATATTACTTTGACGGGTTATGGTATGAAAAGCCAGTATCGCCAGAACGATATTACAAGAAAGTGCATTTTCCGGAGTTGGACTGCCCTACGGCGGTTGAGGTAAGTGAGCGCATTATCAACGTGCCAAATTATTATAATAAAAAAGATTTAGCACCAGCTATGAAAATTATTGAAGAATATCTGGAGGCGGATGATGAATAACGATTGGAACACGAAGGTAGAGAGTTATCCAGAGGCGAATTTTTTACAGCTAGATGAATACGGCAAAATGAACGAATTGCTTGGCGATAAGGTGATAAAAGAGGATTTTGGTGGCAAAGGCATGGCGCTAATGATCGTCAGAAATGCCAAGAGGGGGCGTTATCTTGAGATACCCTGCGGGCCACTGACTGATTGGAATAACCTCGCGAACGTAAAAGAGATTCTTGACACAATTGCCAAAATTGGAAAGCGCGAGAAATGTGTATTTGTACGGATGCGTCCACAGCTTGTGGGGTCGGCAGACAATCTAGCAATGCTTGAGAGTTTAGGCCTCAAAAAATCACCAATGCATTTAGCGGCAGAACATACCGTAATGCTTGATTTGCACAAATCCGAAGCTGAGCTAATGGCCGATATGCGACGGCAGACGCGTTACGAAGTACGGCGAGCGGATAAACTCGGAATCGTCGTGGAGTGGTCGCGAGATAAAGCGATTTTTGAAGAGTTTCACCAAGTGCAGATAGAAACGGCGCAACGACAAGGTTTTGTGCCGCCCAATTTGAAAACTTTAATGGCCGAAAGAGAGGCGTTTAAGGAAAATATCTGGATGTATGTAGCGAAGACTAGTCACATAGAAGCTGCGAACGAAGCGCGTAGTAAAGTTCCGGAAATTAAGGCTGGTGAGTCAATTGCGTATGGGCTAATAATTGGTGGCGGTAAAGAAGCGGATTATTACGAGGCGGCTTCGACGGAATTAAACCGAAAATTACCGGGAGCGTACGCTTTGCTCTGGCAAGCGATGCGCGATTTAAAAAAGGCTGGATACGAAAGATTCAACCTATGGGGAATCGCACCGGCGGGGCAGCCAAATCATCGTTACGCTGGCGTGACGACTTTTAAGACGGGGTTCGGTGGCGAAGTGGTAGAATATGTACCGGCACACGATTTAGTATTGTCTAGAGTCGGCTATCTTAAAGACCTAGTAGTGGAAACAGCGAGGAAGAAACGGAGGCATTTGTGAAAATAATCGACGCGACAGAAAAAACGACTTGGGATGAGTTCGTAAAATCACAAGTAGAAGCGAACTTTTTGCAATCGTGGGATTTTTATGAATTTCACCTTGCGCGCGGCAAAAAGGTGGTACGGCGAGCACTGGTTGAAAACAACAAGATTATTGGTGTATATGCAGGGGTAATAGAGACGGCGAAGCGTGGGCGGTATCTCGCGATTGCTGGTGGGCCATTGATTGATTGGGATAACCGCAAAATTATTGATATGGTTTTTCATGATATTGAGGAGCAGGGGAAAGCAAATGCGTGTGTGTTCGTGCGCGTGAGGCCGCAGTTAGTACTGTCTGATGAGTCGTTAAACCTGATGCGAGAACTGGGACTAAGGCGAGCACCGATGTATTTGTCGGTGGAATATGCTGGAGTGCTAGATTTGCGCCAGTCGCAGGAGGAGATTTTGGCTAGGGCATCGCAGGGATTTCGGCGAAAATTACGCAAGGCCGAGAAGAACGATATAGAAGTGGCTGCCGACACAAGTGATGCGGCGATTGAGGAGTTTTGCCGACTAGAAAAACTGCACGCTGAAAGGCAACACTATGTAGCATTCTCGGAACCATTCTTAAAAAAGCAATTTGAAGCGTTTCGTAAAGGTGGAGAAGTGCTAATCTATACGGCGAAGAAAGACGGGGAAGTGCTGGCACAGAATTTTATGATTTTCTATGGGCCAGAAGCGAGCTATCACTACGGAGTGTCTTCGGAGCTCGGAACCAAATATTCGGCGGCGCCACTGCTGCATATGATGGCGATGGATGAGGCACGAAAACGTGGATGCGTGCGTTATAATCTGTGGGGGATCGTAGAACCAGATGAGAAAGAACATCGGTTTTATGGAGTTTCAGAGTTCAAACGGTCATTTGGTTGCGAAGAATTAAGATATACACCAGCGCACGATATGATACTTAAACCGCTTAAATACAAACTAGACTGGGCGATTGAAACGGCACGAAAAAAGAAAAGGAAAGTGTAAAAGAATAGTTGAAATCTTGTATTGATATCAATACCGTGTTGCCTATTATAATATCTTGTGTGCCGCAAGTTAAGTATAGCTAACGGGCAACGCAACGCACTGGGAAGCCGCGGTACCGTACATTCTGACCCGCCGGGTAGAGTACGCCCGAATGGAAACCCAGGCCGAACGCTATAGAACCAGACCGCGCAGTCCTGGACCAGAGGCTGCCGCCCACAGCGTAATCGCGAAGCTCGGCCCCACGGACGTAACCGGAGCGCACAAAGTAGAGTGGATTAGTGCGGAGGCTATTAAAGCCATTAGTAGCCCATGTCACATTTACCCATAAGCTCTCGGTAGCAGATGGAGACAACTGTACAGTTTTACCAGTAGTAATACCATAGGCTAAGGCCAAGCGGTTAAACTCAGTTAAGTTGCTAACTACACTAGAGTCACTACCAGAGAGTCCTTCGGGGAGTCCCCAACCTTTAGGGCAAATGGAGTTAGCGGCATCATAGTAAGGCATTTTATTATCGTCAGATTCTACATAATCATTACTCCAAGCACCTGTATTATTACTCGCTACAGCCGCAGTCCAGTTGTAGTAGTTACCTATATGATAATGGTTACATTCAGCGTCTGTATGACCAGCGGCAATACACTCCCAGCGTGTACCAAATTTAGTATCATTGCTATTACTACCGGAAGTAAAGACATATCTTGTGCCACCTTCAGCCTGATATGGAATAGTATCACTATTGGTCCAACCAGTCACAAAATTAGCATTATCACCATCCGCTGGAGTACCGGAGTTCAGGACTGATGGCGAAGACATAGATCCACCAGCTGGAGTCCAAGTGATAGTGCCATTACTTGTAGTATAGCCCATCGTCGTGCCAAGATCCTTATTGATATCTGAATCCTCAGAAGTGAGCGTTGCTACGCCAGTAGAACCGAGAACTAAGTCTAGGTTCTGGGTCATCCAAAGCTTTGAATTAGTATTATTTTCGTCTAATGTATCATTCACGCAGGCGGATGGATTTGATGCATTCATGCAAAGTCTCGCTACCCAATATTCAGTACCATCTCTTTCATCTATGGCGGTAACTTCTTCATTTATCTTAATGCTCTTGCTCCATAAGTCTACATTCTGCATAGCATATTTCCCCCACATGGCAGTAAGAGCGATGCTATTAAGTGTGTTACTAGTTCCATCCGTTTTTAGAGCATTAGCAATTTTAATATAGCCATTAGCCTGATAAACATTACCATTAGTACATACAGGACTCGTAATGGTACCATTGGTAGTATTGTCTACCGTACCATCACACCAACCAAAGAAGAGATAGTTACTTCTAGTAGGAATACTGCTACTAGTCTGCAATGTATCACCAGTGTTTAAACTTCCAGCTACGTTTGTTGGCATATTAGCCACACTACTCCCATCATCTCCATCATTAGCATTATAAGTAATACTATAATCATAAGTCACTACATTAGTAGTCACAAAGAAGTTAATCTTGTTAGTGAATTCTCCTGCTACTTGAGTATTAGTAGCACTTGCACCTATTCGC
>JAZOUF010000015.1:0-12342 GCA_045657985.1 Candidatus Nanosyncoccus sp.
TTTTACCAGCTACGGGTACTACTGGTCTAGTACAGTACATAATGACTCCTATGCCTACAACCTGCTCTTCAATTCCGGCGTTCTGACCCCGGCCAACGCCAGCGGTCGCCGCGACGGAAGGTCAGTGCGTTGCGTAGCCCGTTAGGGCCTAGGCTCTTTCACTAGTGACAACCCCATTATTAAATATGTGTGCTATAATAATATGGTAACAGAAAGGATAAATAATGGATTCAGACAATCTAGAGAAAATGCGACATACCTTAAGCCATGTACTCGCTGCGGCGGTACGGGAGATTTATCCTACAGTCACATTCGGCATCGGGCCAGCGATAGATAACGGTTTCTACTACGATATAGATTTTGGTGATACCAAGCTTAGCGACGCTGACCTTCCGAAGATCGAGAAAAAAATGCGCGGCATTATTGCCCGTAAGCTCCCCATGACAAAACGCACCACATCTAAGACCGACGCTCTGAACTGGGCACGCGAGAATAATCAGAAATACAAAATAGAACTCATCGAAGAATTGCCCGAAAATGAGGAAATTTCATTCTATGATATGGGCGACCTTTTCACGGACCTCTGCAAAGGCCCACATTTGAAGGATCTCGGCGAAGTAGGTGCATTTAAACTCATCCGTATCGCCGGTGCTTATTGGCGTGGCGACGAAAAAAGGGAAATGCTCACTCGCATCTACGGTGTTGCCTTCGCCACTCAGGAAGAATTGGACGCTTATTTAAAGCGTCAAGAAGAAGCCAAAGCTCGTGATCATCGCAAGCTCGGCAAAGAGCTAGATTTATTCTGTTTCTCAGATTTAGTTGGTGCCGGTCTTCCGCTCTTCACTCCACGTGGCACTGAGCTCCGTGAACTCATGGCGAATTATTCGCTTAGTCTCCGCGGTAGGGAAGGTTTCAAGAAAGTTTGGACTCCACATATCACCAAGACCGATCTCTATAAGACCTCCGGTCATTATGCTAAGTTTGGCGATGAACTCTTCATGGTTCATTCGCAAGTTAACGGCGAAGACTTTGCCATGAAGCCAATGAATTGTCCGCATCACGCGCAGATTTTCGCTTCGCGTCCACGCACCTACAAGGAAATGCCAGTTCGCTACATGGAAGCTACCACAGATTACCGCGACGAAAAGACTGGTGAGCTAGGTGGCCTTTCTCGTGTCCGCTCCCTTACTCAAGATGACTCCCATGTGTTCTGCCGTAAAGACCAAATCAAAGAGGAAGTAAAACGTTTAGTCGCTATCGTAAAAGAATTATACACCACCATGGGTATGCAGAAACTCCGCGCTCGTCTGAGTTATCGCTCCGATGAAGACAAATACCTCGGTGATAAGAAACTTTGGGAAATGGCTCAAAATCAGATTAAGCAAGCCGCTATAGATAATGGTCTAGACTATTTTGAGCAAGAAGGCGAAGCCGCTTTCTACGGCCCAAAAATTGATTTTATGGCTGAGGACGCTCTTGGCCGCGAACATCAACTTGCTACCATTCAGCTTGATTTCGTCCAGCCAGAACGCTTCGAACTTGAATTTGTCAACGAAAAAGGCGAGAAAGAACGTCCAGTAATGATCCATCACGCCACGCTCGGTTCCATTGAACGCTTCCTTTCAGTATTCATAGAGCACACCGGTGGCTGGTTCCCATTCTGGTGCGCCCCAGAACAAGTTCGTATCCTTACCGTCAATGACAAAGTAAGTGATTATATTGGTAAAATAACGGACATCCTAGACGATATTGTGCTAGAAAAACCATTAAAGTACAACGAACTTCGTTATACCATAGATGATTCTGCGGATTCGCTCGGCAAGAAGATCAAGCGTGCCACCGAGATGAAAATCCCAGCCATCCTCATAGTTGGCCCGAAAGATGTAGAGGATAGTGTTGTTTCCATTCGTCTCCGCGACAAAGAAGAGAAGGTCAGGCTTACCAAACTTGCCGATTACCTAAGGGAATTATAACATGACGGGTGACGGACCTGGAGGGGGACCCCCGCTGAGCGTAAGCGAAGTGGGGGAGGAGAAGGTCCGGCAGGACCCGTCAGTAGTGGTTATCTTAGGTCCCACAGGTTCCGGCAAGACTGGTGTTGGTATTGAGATTGCTAAAACTCTAGGTGGCGAAATTATCTCCGCCGATAGCCGAGCTATTTATAAGGGCATGGATATCGGTACCGCCAAGCCGACCAAAGACGAAATGCAGGGCATTCCGCACTACGGTCTAGACTTGGTTGAACCGGGCGAGCGCTTCACTGTCGCCGACTGGAAAACCTACGCCAAAGCCAAAATCAAAGATATTAAAGCGCGTGGTAAAGTTCCGATCATTGTTGGTGGCACTGGACTCTACATTGACGCACTAATTTATGATTATCAGTTCAAAGGACCCACCGGCCACAAAATCGGCGATATTGAACAAAAAACTTGTTCAGACAGAACAGAGATAAAAGGTGATTATTTACTGGTAGGTATAGATTGGCCAACAGAACAGCTCCGTGAACGACTGAACAAAAGAATTACTCAGATGTTCTGTCAAGATTTGTACGACGAAACTACTAAACTTGTCCAACGCTACGGCTGGGGCAGCGGGGCTATGAAAAGTGATATTTATGAATATGCCTGGAAGTATCTGCAAGGAAAATTGACATTGGCCGAGGCCAAAGAAAAATGTTTCTATGAGGACTATCATCTTGCCAAACGCCAGCTCACTTGGTTCAAGCGTAATAAAAACATTCATTGGTTGCCACTTGATAAAGTTTATTCTTTTGTCGTAAATAATTACCAAAAATAATTTAATTCGTGCTAAAATAATATACAGAATGAGTAAAGAAAATAGTACACCAATTGAAAAATTATTTGGCAGCAAAACTCGTGCTAAGCTACTCAAACTTTTCTTCGAAAATCCAGAGAAATCGTTCTACGTTCGTGAGATGACGAGGGTGATTGATGAGCAGATTAATTCAGTTCGTAGGGAACTACTAAATCTTGAGAGCATCGGTATTATCAAAAATGAAACTTACGATAATAAAATTTATTATTCAGCCAACGGCAGGCATCCGTTCACCCATGCGCTAACGGAAATGTTTTCTAAAAAAATTGATCTCTCACGCGAAAAAGATGTTCACGAAACTACATGGGAAGAATACTGCCGCCCAGTCCGTAACTACTTAAAAGGCCTTATCGTCACGAACCGTTTACCGGGTCAAGATGGCATAGACCTCGTTATTATCGGCAATGACCGCACCAAGAAACTTACGCGCTGGGCAGAAGTCATTGAGAAGAAGCAGGGCAAGCCAATCAATTACGTCATTATGACCGCAGAAGATTTCACCTACCGTAAGAGCGTTCACGATCGTTTTATCGAAGACATCTTTGAAATGGAAATCAGTGAAGTTATCGACCCAGAGAAAATAATCAAATGATAGGAGTAAAATGTACGAAATAGAAAGCAAATCGCCAGACGAGATTACCATCATCACCAAGAAAACCGCGGTGAAATTTAATATTGCCGATGCGCTTATCGACGCAAACTTGCCAGTCGGAAAGATAGAAGGCCCAGGCGAGTTCGAAATCGGTGACGTCACCATTCGTGGCATCGCCACCACAAGTGGCAAGACTATTTACGATGCAGAAGTTGGCGGCATGCACATCGGCATTATTGGTGGCATTGAAGAGAACCTTGACGATCTTGTCGCGGACATCTTATGCACTTCATCTGTACGTGCGATTCGCGAGCTTGAGCCAAAGCTTATTGTCTCCATGGGGAATGTTGACGGCATGGTCTCCGAACTCAAACTTTCTGCCCACACCGAGAAGAAGCTCAAAGTTAAATCGCTAGACAGCCTCCCTACAACTCAAGAAGTGGTAGTATTAAACTAATGAACATTGGCTACTTAGTTATTGTCATTATTATCGTCGTTGGCTCCGTCATTCTACACGAACTAGCTCACGGTATTGTTGCATACTGGCTAGGTGATCGCACCGCCAAGGACGCTGGTCGCCTCACTTTTAATCCATTGAAACACATAGACCCATTCATGTCTATTCTAGTTCCAGTTGTTCTATACATGTTAAATGCGCCAGTTTTTGGCGGCGCCAAACCAGTACCAGTTAATTACCGCAACCTTAAATGGCGCGAATGGGGAATGGCGCTTGTGGCTTTTGCTGGCCCATTTACTAATTTTCTCATTGCTTTTATCGCATTTCTTATCGGACATTTCACCGGCGCAATCTATTATTTGCAAGGTGACTTAGCCTATTTTGTTTGGTCAGAAATAATCTACATTAATCTTGGTTTTATGATTTTCAATCTCATTCCTATCCCGCCCCTAGATGGTTCTCGTATTCTTTATGCCATTTCGCCAGACGCCGTCCGCAATGTACTTACCGCAGTGGAACCTTATGGCGTTATTATTGTGTATATGCTCATCCTGCTATTCGGTAATCTTTTTTCGTCCGTCATGGTAAATAGTGTAAATGGAATATTAGACTTCTTTTATATGATAATCGGGCATTAATTTGCCAATTAATGTCATCTCTATGGTATAATAAAACTAACCCTATCGGTAGCATGATTTTCCTGAATAATCATGTTTTAGGGATTTCGTGGCTCACACCCGTGGGTGTGTCGCATAAGATTTTACCCACCTTGTATATATTACGGGGAAAACAGGCCGATGGGGTTTTAAGATTAAAAGGTGGGCATGAAGCAAAGAATTCGCGTAGTTGGCATCATTAGAAATGAAGAGGGGGTTCTAATTTTGAAACGTAACCGAGGACGTAGCGCATCCCCGGTTTTTTGGGAACTTCCCACCGGCAAGATAAAGTTCGGTGAGCAACCAGAAGAAGCCATGGCACGTTCGCTTACTGAATATACAGGACTTCGTGTTGGCACCATGAAACTTAGAGATGTAATTACATTTCTGGCCTTGGATGGCTCTAGCCGTCTTAGTAATTTATACATTATCTATGACATAGAACCAGCCGGCGGCACTAAGCCAATACCACGTGACCGTTACACCAGTTATAAATACATTAAGGATTTTGCGAACGCCAACGCTCATCTTAATGAGGCTAGTACATCAGTGTTTGAAATTATTGAAGGTAAGATTGTTTCCGATCGCATTTCACCTCGCGACACCGCTAGCTCTTATAGCATCTATGTGGATGGCGCATCCCGTGGCAATCCGGGCCCATCCGGCATTGGCTACCGTATCCTTGACACCGACGGTCATGTTGTGGAGCAGGGCGGGGAATTCATCGGCTTCGCTACTTCTCGCGTTGCCGAATACTACGCCATGAGAAACGGCATTGAACGCGCCATCAAGTTGAACCTAAAAACCGCACATTTCTTCTCTGATAGCCTTATGGTGGTCAATCAGCTAAACGGCATATTTACCGTCAAAAATCCCGACATCATCCCTATTTATGGCGATATCCAGAAACTCCTTGAAAATTTTGAGAGCGTCTCATTCACACATATTCCTCGTTCTGAAAATACAGTTGCGGAC
Organism: Candidatus Nanosyncoccus sp.; assembly: GCA_045657985.1. Classification (GTDB taxonomy): domain Bacteria; phylum Patescibacteriota; class Saccharimonadia; order Saccharimonadales; family Saccharimonadaceae; genus Nanosyncoccus. The sequence goes on from JAZOUF010000015.1 coordinate 5,516, forward strand.
ACAGAGGCTAATCTTGCCATAGATCACCTCTTGCGCAAATAACATAAGCATTGACAGCTTACTTTATCCATGATATAATTAAAGAATGGAAACTAAAAATCGGAAGGATCTGAATATAATCGGCTCAACAGAGTATGTTGAAATTTCTGGTATCCAAAACGTCCCCGCTAAAATCGATACTGGCGCCGATACTTCATCCGTCTGGGCATCCAACATAGAAATGGGTAAAGACGGCACCCTAAGTTTTGTCCTATTTAGCGAACAATCCCCACTTTATACTGGCGAGGTTTTCACCACTAATGATTATCGCGTAAAAACCATACGTTCCTCCAATGGTTCTGAACAAATTAGGTATCGCGTTAAACTTCCAGTCGTCATAGGTGGTGAATCATTCGACACGACATTTACTCTAGCAAATCGTTCACGAAATAACTTCCCAGTTCTAATTGGCCGACGGACTTTGGACGGCCACTTCCTTGTAGATGTTTCAAAAGCTTCCGTCATGCGTCATTCTAACCCGCATACTCCGCAGCTCAACAAAGAGCTCGCCAAGAACCCGTATGAATTTCATCAAAAATATCTTAAAAAGAAAGGAGATATATGAGACTAGCAATTTTGTCTAATGGCCCAGGGAATTATTCCACCAAACGTTTGGTTGAAGAGGCTAAAAAACGTGGTCACGACGTCAAAGTCATCAAGTATAAAAATTGTTATCTTGCGCTAGATGATAAACACCCAGATGTTTATTACGAGGGCGAGAAGCTCGAAGGTTTTGATGCGATTTTGCCACGTATTTCTAACAATATGACCCGCTATGGCTGTGCCGTAGTGCGCCAATTTGAAATGCAAAATATTTATACTTCAGCAGCCTCCGTTGCTATCACTCGCGCTCGCGATAAACTGCGTGCCGCTCAGATTTTGGCAAAATATGACGTGGACACACCGAAAACTCTAGTATCTCGCAATACTTCAGATATTGACGATTTGCTAGAACAAATTGGTTTGCCGGTGATTATTAAACTTGCTACCGGTACCCACGGTAATGGCGTGATTCTTGCCGATACCCGAAAAGCCGCCAAATCTGCTTTGCAGGCATTTTATCTATATAATGAAGACGGTACTAACATCTTGCTCCAAGAATTCATCAAGGAGTCAGCCGGCACCGACATCCGCGCCTTCGTGGTAGGGAATCAAGTGGTCGCTTCTATGCAACGCGCTTCTCTGGATGATGATTTTCGTTCTAATCTGCATCAGGGTGGTCAAGGTACTCCGGTCAAGTTAACCGCTACCGAGAAACGCGTAGCGCTCAAAGCTGCTAAAGCCATGGGGCTTCATATCTGTGGCGTAGACTTAATGCGCTCATCGCGTGGCCCACTCGTACTTGAAGTTAACGCCTCACCAGGATTTGGCATTGAAAAAGTTACTGGCATTGACGTCGCCTCTAAAATCATTGAATACATTGAGCTTAACGCTCCTCGTCACAACGGCAAAGACCGCATTGGTGCTTAAAATATGATATAATATAGGGGAGCCTGAAAGGCAATCGCTTGGAAACACCCAAGAGGAAAGTCCGGGCAACAAAGAGCAAGGTAGTCGCTAACGGCGACCGTCCGTAAGGATAGGGAAAGTACCACAGAAACAATACCGCCGGCCCTGCCGGTAAGGGTGAAAAGAGTGAGGCAAGAGCTCACAGCGTATCATAGCGATGTGATGCGGTGGCAAACCCTACCTGTTGCAAGGAGTGCTAGATACTGTTGCTCGCAGATGCACGCTCACCGCTTGAATATTATAGCAATATAATATCTAGATAGATGATTGCCATCCGTGCTCTCGCACGGATACAGAACCCGGCTTATCGAAGGCTCATCAAAAATCCACCCGAAAGGGTGGATTTTTGTAGGTAGAGGAATACTTCGTCAAGGCTTTTGAAAGTGGAGCACCAGAATTTACTGATAGCATATGCTATAATGATTATATAATTAAATACACCAGGAGGTGGTCATGAGTTCAGAAAAGATAAGTGGAAAGAGTGATGAGGATTCATCATTGCTAGAACAATCTGATAATATCTGGCAATCTCTATCCGAAGAGCCTTCTTATGAAGATCACATGAATGCAGTCAAACAAGAGCAGGCAGATAATAAGATTTATGAAAAAGATGGCATTTTGTTTTTAGATCTTAGTAAAATTGACCTCAGCACTGACGATGGCCGAATAGAATACTTACAGGGATACATAGATAACGAGAGAAAGCGGCTCGAACAACTTAAAGCTAATGGGGGATATTACCATGAAGGCATCGAGCGTCTACTAGCTAGAAACAAATACCAAGAAAAAGTTCTTTCGTCTATTATGCAAGGAGAGGACGGTGTAATTAATACTCTCATTCAAAAATCTAAGAATTTATCAGACACCATACAAAAGGGAGGTCAAAATGTTCCTGGCTTCCGTGATTATAAAGAATACATAGACGATTTATGCGATCATTTGGCTCATGCGCTTTGCAACCAAAGCAATTTACGAGAAACGCCTTATTTCTCTACAGAAATAGTCAAAAACGAAAACAGGGATAGATTAGTAAAAGCCGAAATTGAATTAAACGGCAGAAGGCATCAGCTCGAATCACTCAGTGATAAAGACGTCGACGATAAGGGTGTCGCTCACTTAATTCATTACGATACAAGTGGCCACCCGAAAGAAATCACTGTAGACTTAAATGATGTAAAAGATAAGATTACTAATATCGAAATCGACATGCGGCAGATTAATGAGGAAAACGAAGTATTAGACGAGCTTGAAAGGCGCGAGCAAATTCCTCGATCAAGAGATATTCTTTTTGCTTTCAATAGTCCACTCCATAAAGTTGCCAAAAAGGAAACGGTAAAACCAAATATCCTTAGCTACATAGATGAATGTACCTCACAAATTAATGCGTTATTAGGTGAGTCTAAGGGGTTAGAAAAAGATACACCAGAATACCAACAAAACGAATATTCTAGAAAAAGTTTAGCCAGAAAACGCAGCGCTGCTCGAAGGATTTTAGTAAACTATTTCAGTGAAAATCCACAACGGCCCGCTCAAAACGAAACACAGGAAGTAAAATCGAATTCGCAAATTGATGCAGTGAGCGCACTGGAGCAAATGGATGCCGACAGGGATGATTACGAAAAGAATCTAGCATTAGCGGAGCAGGAAAAACAGCGACGCATAGAGTGGGAGAAGACTCATTATGGTTACGTCGAAGGCAACACGCGCCCGCCACTTAGTGTTTTAGCGGCAGAAGAAACCGTTGAAAAAATCCGCACCAAAATTACCCAAAAAGAGCAAGACGCGGACTTATTATACAAAATTTATAAAGAAAACGGAAAAAATCGTGTACTCTCAAAAGCTGATGCTGAGGCTGTGGTTGCCAAAATGATACAAGAACGAGACATCAAAATAGCAGCGCTAGATAAAGAAATAGAAAAAGTCGAGAAAAAAAGTGAAGAATGGAAACGGCTCAAACAAGAAAGGCGCAAAGTCTATTTGACTGTAAAGGATGATACAGCACAGCGAGTCTTGAGCCTTTTTGAATAAGACTAACCACCACCAAAAACCTTACACAAAAACCACCCTCTCGGGTGGATTTTGCGTAAGGCAAATTAAATTATTTATTCGCTTTCTTTGCCGCAACTTCTTTCGGCGATTCAATTAGGCCTTTCTTCTTCAAAGTGCGAAGCGCAGAAGTAGAAATATTGCACTTGACCTTTTGGCCATTAATAATCAGAGTTCTTTTTGAAACATTCGGTTTGAATACCTTGCGAGTGTGTCTCTGGGAGAAAGAAACATTATGACCATACATTTTACCTTTACCAGTAACTTCACAAATTGCCATCTTATTTCTCCTTCACCGTATTTACGATTACTTTGAATGCTTCGGGGTTGTTTACCGCTAAATCAGCAAGAACTTTGCGATCAAGGTTAATGTTCTTGGCTTTCATCCCAGCGATAAGCTGCGAGTAGGAAAGACCAAGCTCGCGTGAAGCGTTATTGATACGTGTAATCCAAATTGCACGTAAATCACGTTTGCGATTACGGCGATCACGATAACTGTAGCGAAGCGCCTTGATTACACCCTGCTTACCTAAACGGTAGCTACGAGTGCGCGCATGTTGCATGCCCTTGGTAGCTTTTAAAATCTTCTTATGTTTGGCCATTGCGGCCACACCACGTTTTACTCTCATAATTAAACCCCTAATGCAGTCTTAATGTTTTTCTTAATTTTGCCATTAATCGCAGCAGAAGTCTTCATGTTGCGCTTCCTGGCCTTAGATTTTTTTGCGAGAATATGATTCCCGAAAGCACGCTCACGCGTAATTTTACCACTACCGGTAATCTTGATGCGCTTAGCTGTACCTTTATGCGTCTTTAGTTTTGGCATAGGTTTTCCTTTAGTTTATAATTGATATTGTCTATGGCTATCTGTTTTTGTAATAATTACAACATTTAGCCATCTATAATTTACGACCAGGGAACCGTAAAAGTAGGAAATTACTTCTTCCGTATTCCAACTGATAGGTTGCGTCCGCTAAACTGCATCTTGCCTTCTACGACGATGTCGTCACCGATTAGCCCAAGTACTTTCTCAAGCAGTTCCTGCCCTAATTCCTTGTGCGCCATTTCGCGGCCACGAAACACGATCATGATCTTTACGCGATCGCCATCGTCCAGAAAGCTACGCATTTTGCGGACTTTAATGTTAAGGTCGTTATCTGAAATCTTAAGACCAATTTTCATTTGCTTCAGCTCCGACTGTTTTTCACGAGCTTTTTTACGATTTTTGGCTTCTTCCTTCATTTTCTGGTACTGATACTTACCCCAGTCAATGATTTTAACGACCGGCGGATTAGCATTGGCGGCAATCTCCACCAAATCTACTCCCTGTTGCCTCGCGAGAATTTGGGCATCGCGACTAGACATAATGCCAAGTTGCTCTCCACTAGAACCGATTACGCGTACCTCCGGATAACGAATTTCTCCATTAAGTCGGGTGCGTGATGTAGTTTTTATAGTAGTCCTTTCTTCTCTTGAATTAACCTGTAAACATTATATCTCATCGTTTCCGAAAAGTCAATGCTTCCGCTAGGTGTGCTGCATGAATTATGGGCGCTCCTTCAAGATCCGCAATTGTCTGGGCTACTTTAATGGTCTTGAAATATGCCCTAGCCGACAAATATAATCTTTCCGAAGCGCTAGCCAGTAACCTTTTCGCCTCTGCATCCATCTCTAACTTTGACGACACCTCAAATGACGATAGAGAACTATTATACCTATTATTCGCTTCGTACCTTGCAAATTGTCTTGAAATTGCCTCTGTTATAGTATTTTTTACAACATTATGTTCGGAATCCCCGCTTTCTAATGGCCGTAGCAAATCGGCGTTTTCTACTTTTTCAACCTCGATGCACATATCAATTCTATCGAGTAGTGGTCCAGAAATTTTTTTCTGATAATTCTGAATCTGGGCTTCCGTGCATTTACATTCATGCGTGGGATCGCCCAGATATCCGCACGGACATGGGTTCATTGTCGCAATTAACATAAAGTCCGCCGGATAGGTATTTTTGCGATTTGCCCGTGAAACAGATATGCATTTATCCTCCAATGGTTGCCTCAGCGCCTCTAGAACCGACCTTTGGAATTCGGGAATTTCATCTAGGAACAACACTCCCTTGTGTGCCAACGACACCTCACCAGGCAATGCCCCAGTGCCACCACCGATGATGGATGTTGCGCTGGCGGTATGATGTGGACTACGGAACGGACGCATACTTACGATTTCATCCGTCGCAATGCCAGCGATAGAATACAGTTTTGTAATCTCCATCATTTCGTCTGGTGTTAAATCAGGCAATAAATTAGCCGCCGTCTTAGCGAGTAGCGTCTTACCCGCTCCTGGCGGTCCAGCAATTAAAATGTTGTGGTGCCCCGCGATTGCAATTTCTATTGCGCGTTTGGCTAGTACTTGACCACGAATATGGTCTAAAACTGCACTATTTGGCTCTAGGGTGGTCTTCGCAGGCTTCAGAACCATATCATTGTTTGTTGGCAAAATCTCACATTGATTTTTGAGATGCAAGAACAATTTTTGCAGTGTATCTACGCCATACGCAGTTATTCCACCAATTAGAGCCGCTTGAGCCAGATTGCCAATTGGTAGATATATCTCATCAATGCCGGATGATTTAGCCGCTTCAATGATATTGATTATTCCTTTGACTGGTCTCAGCTCTCCATTGAGCGAAAGCTCACCAACAAACAACCTGCCTTTTACATCGGACTTTACTAGTTGCCCTGATAGCAACAGGACAGATAGCGCAATTGGTAAGTCTAAATATGATCCGTCTTTTTCCAGGTCTGCCGGCGCTAAATTGATGGTGACTTTTTTATCCGGAAACGTGAATCCAGAATTGACAATCGCACTTCGCACACGTTCTCTTGATTCGTTGATGGTTTTATTTGCCATTCCCACGATATTGAAGGCGGGTAGCCCACGGTTCATATCCCCCTCAACTTCTACTATTTTCCCGTCAAAACCATAGGGAATTGCTGCATGTATTTTACTTATCATGCCATCTAGCTATCATGTAATGTCTAGAATTGCAACCCCTCACCATAAACACGGTTTACATACAATGCTTATGCTAAAAGAGAAAACCATAAACACTGCTGTGATGGACTTTCAAGACGCTTGTGGAAAACTCAGAAAAATATACAAAAATTGTTCAAAAAATGTGTTGACATAAGCAATTTTTCGCGATATTATAGAGATAGCTTCTGAATAAAAA
>JAZOUF010000016.1:0-4898 GCA_045657985.1 Candidatus Nanosyncoccus sp.
CTTCGATGCCGGTGAGATTATGGTTGCAAGCATAAGTAACAACGTCGTCCCACTCGGTGCCACCTAGAACAGTCATTATGTGGAGCGGGTCCTGCCGGACTTTTCCTTCCCACGGCTTCACCCTTTGGGTGCTCCGTGGGACCCCTTCCAAGTCCGTCACCCGCCCCGCTATAATACCCGTCATAATGTTCCTGATAATGGCGCCATTGAAACCTTCGTCTTTCGCGATAGTGTTGGCGCCACTGCCGAGAATATAATATGGTAAGTTGTGGGCGATGGCAAATTCGTGGGCTTCGGCTGCTTCGCTTGCAGATTCGATTTCAATCAAAAAGCGTGCGGGTCCACCAAGTCGCATGGTGGTAAGTTCTGACAAGGGAACATTCTTGCGGATAATCATATTGTATAATTATAACATCAATGGGTGAGAAATTAAAACTTAAGGTTGATAGATATAAACATAAGTTTGAATTTTTTTGCCATAAGAATTAGTAAATAAAGCATGAGGAATATTTATAGGGGTGTAGGGTTGTAATTGTGATTTTGATGTGGTAAAAGAGCGACAGAAGATAGGATGGTGCAATTTTAAAAATGTGGTCAGAAGAAAGGAGGGTTATGGGTGAGCTAGAATTAGATATTGATTACATCATTATCAAACTCAAAAAGAAATCTCCTCGGCAAGAAGCCGAAGAGATTTCACAGTAACTTAAACTGATTCTACCATACGAGATTGTAAAAATCAATCCTATCTTCATTTTATAAAATATAATATAATTGTCAATAGAAAAGAAAGGTAATACGATATGGCAAAAAAGGATGCGGTGGAAGAAAAAACTAACGGCGGCGGGAAGAATGATGGTAAGAGTGAGGCCTTGAAACTTGCAATAGCGCAGATTACGAAGCAGTTCGGTGATGGTTCTATTATGAAACTTGGCGAGACGCCAAAAATGGATGTGGAACTTTTGCCGTCTGGATCGCTGTCGCTTGATTTGGCGCTTGGCGGTGGTTGGCCAAAAGGTCGTATTATTGAAATCTATGGGCCGGAATCTTCCGGTAAGACGACCTTGGCACTTCACGCAATTTCGGAAATCCAGAAACAAGGTGGACAGGCAGCGTTTATTGATGCGGAACATGCGCTAGATCCAGCTTATGCGAAGAAAATTGGTGTGAACACGGCAGATTTGTTAATTTCGCAGCCCGATAATGGCGAGCAGGCGCTTGAGATATGTGAAACCTTAGTGCGTTCTAATGCGGTGGACTTAATCGTGGTAGACTCGGTGGCGGCGTTGGTACCACAAGCGGAAATCGATGGTGATATGGGTGATGCGCAGATGGGTCTTCAGGCACGGTTGATGTCGCAGGCGATGCGAAAGCTGACGGGCATTATTTCAAAGTCACGGGCGACGGTGATATTTATTAATCAAATTCGGATGAAAATTGGAGTGATGTTTGGAAATCCGGAGACGACTACGGGTGGTAATGCGCTGAAGTTTTACGCGTCAGTAAGGGTGGATATTCGTCGAATTGGGCAGATTAAGGATGGCGAGAATATCGCTGGGAATCGGACGAAGATTAAAGTGGTGAAAAATAAAATTGCGGCACCATTTAGAACAGCGGAATTTGACATTATGTATAATGAGGGCATTTCGAAATCTGGTGATGTATTGGATCTTGGTGTTCAATATGGTGTACTCGAAAAAGCCGGTGCATTTATTAAGTACAATGGTGAGACACTAGGACAAGGACGTGAAGCGGTGAAAAAGTTATTCCGCGAGAAGCCAGAATTGATGGCGGAAATTGAAACGAAGGTGCGCGAAAAAGCATCGGCGGAAGCCTAGAAATTAAAGGAGTTTGAAGTCCATGCATAGGGATGAAATGTGGCAAATATATGCCCCGAATGGAGAAGCGATTCCCGGTGAGGGGTGGGATGCGGCACTAGATAATCCGGAGAAAACCGGTGCAGACGCGATTGTGGGGGTGGCGGTAGTGTTTCTATTTCGGCGGTCTAGTGATGGCGTGCTGGAGCTTTTGTGGCAGAGAAGATCTGACATAATAGATAGGTACCCTGGCGATTTTGACATATCGGCGGGTGGACATATCAATCTTGGTGAAACGTTGGCGGAAGCGGCGGTGCGAGAAACGCGCGAAGAGATTGGCGCGGAGATTGTGGCGGGTGATTTGAGACTTGTGACAGAGCGAGCATTCAATAAGAATCGTTTTGCGTGGATTTATGCGGTGGATTGGACTGGAAGACCGGAGACATTCCACTTTGATGACGCGGAGGTAAGCGAGGTGCGATGGGTGCCATTTGAAGAGACGGAAGAATTTAGGATAAAGTTTGCCAAATCCCCACTTAAAAAAGATAAGTTAACTTTTGCATTACTAGAAGAATGGTTTCGCCAAAATGGATATTTATAAACTGGTGATTACCAATTTGAAATCTGGAGTGAAGAATCCAGAACGGGTGAATGTGTATGTGAATAATGAATATGCTTTTTCTTTGAGTGTGGCACAAGTGGTGGATTTAGGTGTAAAGGTTGGGAAGATAATTGATGATAGCGAGCTGGCGCAACTGAAGCAGGAGAGTGAGTTTGGGAAGATATATCAGAGAGCGTTGGAATGGGTACTTACGAGGCCTAGAAGTGAGAAAGAAACTAGAGAGTATTTGAAAAATAAACTTAGGCAACCTTCTTCGGGTTTTATTGATGATACGATTGAAAAGTTTTATTCGCGTGGGTATTTGGATGATCAAAAATTCGCAGAATGGTACGTGGAAAATCGGTTTGTGAAAAAAGGAGTGTCGACGAAAAGGCTCCGAATGGAACTAATGAAAAAAGGCGTCGCGAAGGATATTATTGATACGATACTAGAAGAGTCTGAACGGAGTGATGAGGATGAAATCCGTAAAATGATTATAAAAAAACGCGTAAAATATACGGATGAGAAGCTTATTCAATATCTATGTCGGCAGGGGTTTCCGTACGAGCTGGTGCGTGAGCTTGTTCTGACTTCCGGAATGGATTAACGAAATTTGGGATGAAATCTTCTTTGGCGGCTTTTTTGCGGATGATGTCTTCCTCATCCTTGACGATGACTTTAGTGTCGGTGATTTCAGCGATTTCGTGACGAGGAATGGTAAGTTCTGGATCGGAAAAGCTTTTGACGAGTGGGCGCTTGACGATGATTTGCTGAATGCTGAAATTGTCGTTGGTGACGGTAAAATCAATAACGCGACCAAGCTTGGAGCCTTTTTTGGTCTCAACTTTGAGACCAATGAGGCTGAAATTTAGTGCGATGACCTTGCTTATTTTAACAACGTCGTTAGGGGCGACGAGTTCGTCGGTGGAGTCTATGACCATACCTAAGCTGGAATATTCGCGGATGGATTTGGCATCCAAGATATTGGTGGATTTGTCGACGCCGGGGCCAAATAAATAGAAGGCGATAATTTGAAAACTAGTGGGATCGATGATGATGGCCGAGATTTGGCCGATGGCGCTAGCGGTTTGCATACTAAGAACTGGAGTGCCGATTAAATGGCTGGCAGTAATTAACATAATTAAATTATAACTTGCGGGGAATGTTTTTTCAATATATAATAGTAAGTGGAACACTTTAATCATTGAGAATTCAAGGTACTTTTATTTGGTATTGTTGACGTACGGAATGTTGGCACCGGAAGGTTCTTGATTACGTATGTCAGCCTTGATATCGTGATTAAAGTGTTTCACCCTTGCGGTGCCATTTTTGTATTAATGGTTTTGGCTTGTGGTATTATAATAAAAAATAAGTCCGATTAGAAAGGTTTTGTATGGAAACTGGAGATAAAAAAATAAATAGTGGTGAAACGATGGAAACGGTAAGTGCAAATATAGCAGAAAATGCTGGAAATGATGCGATGGTAAGGAATAAAAACAAGGGAATGTTGATTGGCTTGATTGTGCTAGCGATTGTGGCGCTTGGCGGGATTGGATTTGGCGTGTGGGCGATGGTGGATGGAAATAATCGTGTGGCAGATGTTAATGAGAAAATGGATGATTTGAAAAAGCAGAATGATAATTCGAACGAACAATCAACCAAAGAAGAGACTTCTACAACGAATTGCGAAAATGTGGTAGTGAATGCAGAAGAAGAATATATGGATAATGATTTAGCGCAGAATTTAGTCAGTCCGTATTTGTATTCATTTAATCATCTGAATAATCTTTTTAACTATGATTTCAATGAAGATACTAAGATGGAGATAGCGTATAGGAATTTAGGCATTACCAGTGTTATTATCAGAGAGAACCAGGAAGTGGGGCGTACTATTTTTGTGTCTTACGATAACATAAATAAAAAATATCAAGAATTGTTTGGTGGAGTTTTGGAAAAGAGAAATTATGGAGTTGGGCATTCGGACAGCTTTGCTTTTGTTGAAAATGAAAATGGATTTGAAGTTTCTGAGTATAATGGTGGCGGTGCTGGAGTGGGGATGATTTCAGCGATTAAAGATGTGCAGCTAGAAGGAGATAAAATAATAGTGGATATGTACCATGAAACTACCGGGATTTGTGGCATAGCGGATGGTGATTATTGCATTCCGGCGCCTAATCAGTCTTATGTGGGGAATTCTATGAGTGATACCGTTGTGCGGGAATTTGTAGAAAAGTTTGCAGATCGCATTCCGGTGTACGCTATGACATTCACGAAAGATAACGGACGCTATGTGCTAAGTGCCGTTTCTAAGAAATAATTAAATACGAGTACACTCAGGGCTTGATTTAGTGAAGTCGGAAAGGGGGTGGGAGTCGGCGACATTATAATCGCCAATGGTGAGACGACGGAGTGAAGTGAGATAGGCGCCGGTGTTAAGTTTGGCGCCGATGTCCTCGGCGAGGGTGCGAATGTAGGTGCCGCTT
>JAZOUF010000017.1:0-21015 GCA_045657985.1 Candidatus Nanosyncoccus sp.
CAGCGTTTTTTGTGGGCGGCAAAAGTATCAGCGATAGTGCCAAGACAGTCGCGGCGGACTTGGAGCTGGTTCATGGGGTCACAAGTAATCTGAAATTGATAGTTTAACGAGGAGCTTGTGATATCGGTAACGCCCTGATTGACAACAGAAGTGACTTTAGGCATTTTACTAATAGTCTTGACCATTTCAGCCATAATCAACTTAGCAGCGGCAGGCTTAATACGGAGTGGAAAAGGAGCGCTGAGATAAATGTAGCCGGTGGATACTTCGACCTTATCAATTTCACGGTTGGCGATGGAGACAATATTCATACTATTGATATCTTGAATCTTAGTAGTGCGGAGGTTGATAGAAAGCACTTGGCCGAAGTTATCATCATACTTAATGACGTCGCCGATGTCGTAATAATTGTCGGAGACGATTTCGAGACCACGGAAAATATCTTTCATAGCATCTTGGAGGGCAAAGCCGATAATGATAGAAGCGATGCCGACGCCGGCAAGCATGGAGCTCACATTAATACCGAAAGCCTGGAGGATGATAAGAATAACAATAATGAGAATAGTGGCAAAAATGATACTGCGGAGCATACGAAGATAAGTCTTGCGTTTCTTATCAGAAAAGAGTTTAGAAGGTTTCTTGATGCCCATGTTTAAATTATACCATATAGTTTGAAACTTCGTCGATCAACGGTAAGTCTGCGCCGCGCCACATACTCCGTACTTCACCACTGTTGCCGATAGCGATAATGGTCGGATACTCCACGACGTCGTATGCTTCGCAAAAACTGATATTCTCGTCTGGATTCATGGTTTCGAGTTCGCGGCCAGTCTGGCGACGAAAATTCTCTAGCCACTCGTTGACACTGCGTGAATAGTCTTCATTATCCCTATAGATACAAATGATTCTCATTGATTTTTTTCTTTCTGTTCTTTTAAAATGTTTTCAAAATCTTCGAGAGTTTTAAATTCACGAAAGACACTAGCAAAACGAACATAGGCAACTTCGTTGACTTCGGCGAGTACATCTAAAACTGCTTCACCGATTTGCTTGGAAGTAATTTGATCAGTATTGTAAGAGTATAGGATATCGGTGGCGCGGGTGACGACGTCTTCAATTTCTAGTTCAGAATTGAAAAACTTGCCGACGCTGCGTTTGACCGCTAGCAGAAGTTTATCTCGATCGTATATTTCTTTGTTACCACTGCGTTTAGAAACTGTGAGTGGAGGTAATTCAATGCGCTCATAGGTAGTAAAACGACGGCCGTCAGTAGATTCACGACGGCGACGAATCATGGTACCATCAACAGACTCGCGGCTTTCAAGAACTTTGCTGTCGCCGATGCGAAATTTACGATCCATTCCCACTCCTTTCTGCTAATTTTTTCGTTTCTTGCCCCTTAAGCGTTCGCGGAGTGAAGGCGGGACATCCATGTCATCTTCTGGTGCTGGCACGGCTGGTTCTGGCTCTGGCTCATTCTTGATGGAGTCCCACATATTAGACTTGTTCTCAATAGCGAAATCCTTGGCTTCAGTAGTGGGCTTAGTGTCCTTAACTGGTTCAGGCTCTTCGGCTGGCTCTGGCTCATTGTAGTAATCGGAATCGAAGCCAGTAGCAACCACAGTAACAATGATTTCATCTTCAAGTTCTGGACGGATAGATGCACCGAAAATAATGTTTGCATCGGGCGATACGGCGCCAGTAATGACTTCAGCGGCTTCTTGAACTTCACTCATGGACATATCGTAGCCACCAGCGACGGAGAATAACACGCCACGGGCACCTTCAATCTTTACTTCAATGAGCGGTGACTCAACAGCCTGTTGAGCAGCAAGGACAGCTCGATTTTCACCAGAAGCGCGGCCAATACCCATGAGGGCGGAACCAGCGTTTTTCATGATGGCTTTAACATCGGCGAAGTCTAGGTTGATTAGCGAGTGCTCAGTGATGAGTTCGGAAATGCCTTGGACACCTTGGCGCAAAACATCATCGGCGATTTTAAAAGTTTCGATAAGGGGAGTGCGAGGATCGATAGTCTGCAAAAGTCTATCGTTCGGGATGGTGATAAGTGCATCAACTTGACGAGATAACTTATCAATAGCTAGGTCAGCATTAGCACGACGACGAGCACCTTCAAAGGTAAATGGTTTGGTGGCAACACCTACAGTCAGAATATCCTTTTTGCGTGACTCTTCGGCAACTACTGGGCCAGCACCGGAACCGGTACCACCACCAGCACCTAGGGTGATGAAAACCATATCAGCACCATCAAGAGCCTTATCAATAGCTTCCCTTCCCTCTTCGGCGGCTTCACGACCTTTTTCTGGGTCACCACCGGCGCCAAGACCTTTACCGATGTGAACTTTCGTATCGGCGGTAGAGTGGTGCAAAGCCTGAGCGTCAGTATTGATGGCAACAAATTCTACACCTGATAAGCCTACTTCTTTCATTCTTTCAACGGCAGAGCCACCGGCGCCACCAACGCCAATTACTTTAATGCTTGCTTTACTTTCCACCTCTGTCGGTTTAATTTCTGGCATAATATATCCTCGCTTTATATAATATATAATATACTCCTAAAAAAGTGGAAAATCAAGGGTGTTTGATAGTGATACTAGAATTTACTAAAAATCTTTTTAAAGAAGTTGGGCGACTTGGATGACTTAGCGGATTTTTTGGATTTTTTATTGGCAGTCGGGATATGGTCAAGTTGTTCGGCAGCGAGCTTAGCAAGACCGACGGCGACGGCATATTCTGGCTTTTCAATTGCCTCACAAACACCGCCTAGATTCTGTGGAACGCCAATTTTGACGGCGGCTTCTAGAATCTGTTTAGCAAAAGTGTCAATATCTCGCATTTTGGCGCCACCACCAGTCAAGATTACGCCTTCAGGTAAGCGTTGGTCGTAGTGGGCATTCTTGATTTTCTTACGGACTTCAGTAAAAATTTCTTCGAGGCGAGCCTCAACAACTTCCTCAACTTCTTTGCGGTCAAAAGCACGCTCATTTTTGCCTTCTTTGCCAATTTTAATAACTGGATTTTTATCAGAGTGAAAAACACCAGTGACGAAGCGGGTTTTGATTTCTTCGGCCATGTCTGGATCAATGGCAAGAACAATGGCGAGGTCATTGGTAATGTGATTTGAACCAGCTGGCACAACACCGACATATTGCAGATCGCCTTCCTCATAGATAGCTACGGATGTTGTGGAGGCGCCCATGTCTATAACGGCGACACCGTTTTCTTTTTGGCGTTCGGTGAGTACGGCTTTGGCCGCTGCGACGGCGCTAGGAATGAGGCGGTCAGCTTTAACGTCGGCGGCGAGAGTAGCTTTTTTCAAATTTTCACAATTTGGAGTTAGCGCAGAAATAACATTAGCGCGCATTTCGAGCCTAGCACCAGACATGCCGAGAGGGTCTTTGATTCCCCCTTGGCCATCCAGAGCGTATTCGAGCGGAACAACATCCAGAACGTCGCGGTTGGCCGGAATACGACCAGAAACAGCAACGCTTTCAACGCGGTCAAGATCAGTTTCATTGATTTCGTGCTCAACAGTACCGACAGCAATCATACCTTCGGTGCGGGTAGACAAGATTTGTGAGCCATTGATAGATACAAAAGCAGAATGTATTTCGTAACCGCTCATGCGCTCGGCCTCAGCGAGCATACGGTCTATTGATTCAGCGGGTCCTGTGAGATTCGCAGGGATACCTTTGCGCATGCCGGCAGACTTACCCTCATTGTAGCCGACGATGGCTACGCCGCCGTCTTTGTTTACAGTAGCGACAACGGCACGGACATTTTCCGTACCTAAATCTAAGCCTGTTGCAAAGCGCTTGTCGTTATCCATGAGTTAATTGTAGCACAGAACAATATGGCGGGCAAGATGCGGTGTTTATAATTGCTGGACAGAGAGCGGGGTGACTAAAGTGGAGTGGGGCAGTTGGTCTGGGGCGGCGCGCTAGCGGAGCACGCAACGCACGGGGAAACCGCCGCCGCGATTATTCTGACTCGCCGGGTACAGTCCGTACAGTTCGCCCAAATAGAAACTCAAGAGGAACGCAATAGAACCTGACCGCGCAGTACTGGACCAGAGGTAGCCATTCGTAGCGTAACCGTTAAGCGCGGCGCCACCGACGCTACCGGAGCGAACAAAGTAGAGCGGAGCCGTACGCCAACTGTTAAAACCACCCGTAGTGAAGTCTACGTTAATCCACCGGCCAGTACTACTACTAGCTGCATCATCCACCATCTGAACCGTCCTACCCGTCGTAATACCATAAGCCAACGCTAAACGGTTAAACTCGGTAATGTCATTATCATCACTAGCATCATCGCCTGATAGCCCCTTAGGCAATCTCCAACCTTTCGGACAAATGGAGTTAGCCGCCTGGAAGTATGGCATTGCATTGGAGCCATCACTATAACTATCTCCCCAAGCACCAGTATCATTACTTGCCACCGCGGCAGACCAGTTGTAGTAGTTACCGATGTGGTAATGCTTGCATTCGGCATCGGTATGATCAGCAGCAATACAGGCCCAGCGTGAACCTTGTATAGAGTCATTGCTGCTACTGCCAGAAGTATATACATATTGCTCGCCACCTTCGGCTTGCGCCGCAATAGTATGACTACTGTTGTTGTTTCCTACACCACCCCAACCAGTCACGAAATTTGCATTATTGCCAGCTGCTGGATCACCAGAGTTGAGGGTTGCAGGCACATCCATCGAGCTGCCACTTGGAGTCCAGGTAATCACACCATTAGCGGTGCTATAGCCCATAGTAGAGCCAAGGTCTGTGTTGATATCTGAATCATTAGAAGTGAGAGTTCTAACACCCGTAGCACCAAGCACTATATCAATATTTTGCGTCATCCAGAGGGTAGAGTAGGTATTGCTAGAGTCTAGGGTACCAGTCACACAGTTAGTAGATGGGTCAGTGGTATCCATACAGAGCCTGGCTACAGTATAAGTTTTACCATCACGTATATCTACTGCCGTGACTTCCTGATTAATACCTAGACTACCTGCCCAAGTTGCTACATTCTGCATATAGATACCATCATTTACCGGAGTGTTAAGTGTCCACATCGCATAGAGGTTGAAGTTATTGGTGTCTGACTGTTGATTAAGGCTCACCTGTTGCCCTGCTGTATAAGTGGTACCTGTACAAGTATCTACTCCGGCCACGCTGTTTGGCTTTACGCTACACCAACCGGCGAAAGTATAACCATCCCTTACTGGCACCACGGACGAGATATTAATATTCTCCGATGCAGAAGTAGTACTCACATCTACTGGCATATTAGATACGGTATTATCATTATATATAATAGTATATGGTATAGCATTACCCACTAATTGAACTACGTAAGTGTTAGCATAACTACCGATTCTCACAGTACTATCTATTCTAGCACCAATCGCAAGGTCATATTCGTTAGCCGTAGTTGGATTAGCGACATTAGTAGTCTCAATGATGCTACCTGCCGTAGTGGGAGCCGGAGAGAAAGTATTAGTAGCGTTAGCCGCCACTGAGTCATGTCTAATGAAGTAGTAGCCCCACCTATTGACGGTGCCTTCTACTGGCGTAATCGCCGAGAAATCACTTTCATCTACATTGCTCTCGATAGACGATAACATTAGGCTAGTATCGGTAGGAGCACTCGTGTTCTTGAGGGATTGTGGATAGGTACTATCACTAGCAGCAATGCTTAGTGTGTAACCAGTAGCATTATTCGTTTTCACGCTCACCGTGCTGACATCGGATTTCTTGAACACGCCAGATGTGGACAAAGTTCCTACATCTACATTGACTCCACTATCACTAATGGTTAGTTCTAGGGTGGAGGAAGCAGCATAAGAATTATTAGTATTAACATAAACACTAACTAGGAAAGTGATAAGCATAATGCTAATAATCATCACCATATTACTGCGCCGCCCAAGAGAGGGATGAACTCTTAAACCTAGGCTACTAGAATCTATGAGTTCTAGGCGGCGTAGTAACATAGTGATGAATCTAGTTAATGTTTGATTACTGCTCTTCTTCATGTGACCTCTCTTGTTAATAAGTTATTCTACCCTACGGTCACATCTTCTACTATTAAAAATGGCACCGCAAAGGGTGCAATCTTTAACTAAATAACCGAAACGGTTTATCCAGCTCAAGCCCATCACGGTGCCATTATAACTGGATAAACTGTGTTAAAAATCCGTTCCGATTTTATTTAATTAAAGATTGCATTTTAATCATAACATACTTTTGCTGACTTGTGTGAAAAATAGTGTTGCAATATTTACAACACTATTTGGGGCGACAAGGAGTGTGAGGAGAAATGCAAGTCTGGTGAGAATTTTGCCGATACAGAGGAGTTAGTCTGGCAGAGTGAGGACTTCGTAACCATCTTTCGTCACGAGAACCGTATGTTCACAATGACAGCCGATAGAACCATCCTTCATCTTAACGGTCCAGTTGTCATTTTTATCGCAATAATTAGCTGGTTTGCCGAGGCAAGACATTGGTTCAATACAAATAGTGTCACCTTCGATGAGTTTGTAACCGTGACCTTTCTTACCGTAGTTGGCGACTTCGGGGGCATCGTGCATTTCCTCGTCAATACCGTGACCGACGTAATTTTCAATAACGCCGAGGTGGCCTTTGCGCAGAACTTGTTCAACGGCATGACCGATGGTACCAATAGCGACGCCTGGTTTAACTTGCTCTATTCCCTCCCACATAGACGACTCAGTAACACTAATCATTCTCTTAATAGCAGGCGAGCCTTCGCCGCCGACCAACATGGTAAAAGCAGAGTCAGTGAAGTAGCCTTTGTAATAAATATCCAAATCAAAACTGACTTTATCACCGATTTCTAATGGTTCGTCTTTTGGTGCACCATGGACTAATTCGTCATTGACCGAAATGCAAATGGCGCCCGGAAATGACTCGTCTAGCATATCATAAGCGACTTTGGCACCGCGTTTTACGATTTGTTCGCGCACCCAAGCGTCAATTTGTTTGCCAGTCATGCCTGGTTTTGCATAATCTTTTAGATCTTTTAAGAGATTGCCAAGGATTTTGCCGCCTTCACGCATAGCGGTAATCTTTTCTTGCATCTTTTCATTGGTAGAATTGCTATAGTTCAGCATGTTATTCTCCGTAACTTTTCTCTATCTCTTCGCCATTGACGTCATTTTCCTGTTCAGTGGCGGTAGGGACAAACTCCTTAACTACATCTACTAAACGATCGGTGACCTCTTCAATGGGGCCGACGCCATCAATGTGAACAACTGGGATGTTGTTAGCTTCTAAAAGTGGTAAGATAGAATGAATGTTTTGCTCAAATATTTCGAAGCGGCGTTCGATACTAGCACGTTCTTTATCATCGTCGCGGCCACGCAAGGAAAGACGATCGTAAAGTTCTTCCTTGGGGACTTCCAAGACGATAGCACCATCTATATCGTCAGCCATGTGTGCCATAAGCCACTCAGCTTGATATTTAGTGCGGGGATAACCGTCTAAGATGATATCAAAACCTTCTGCTTCAGACTTTTGAATTTGCTTAGTCATTAAACGAATTACATCGTCATCCGGAATGAGACCGCCAGCATTAGTAATATCGTCATACTCACCAGTGTCGCGAATGGCTTGGCCGACCGATAATGTACGCCACCCGAAAATCTCCGATAAGGCCTTACCTTGCGTGCCTTTACCTGAACCTGCTAAACCAAATAAAATAATCATAATACTCCTTTTCTTGATTATATCATACAAAAATCTCCCCTTTGGGGGAGATTTTGTTATTATTTCAAGCCTAGCTTGATGCGTTCGGTCTTTTCGGCCTTGCGGGCTTCGCGGATGATAGCCTTAAGACGGCGTTCGCGCTTAGAAATTGGCTTGCTAAAACGCATCTGCGACTTCTTAAGAGGCATCATACCACTCTGAAGAACCTTGCGGTTGAAACGACGAATGATGTTCTCGTTCGCCTCACCTTGATCTTTTCTAGTAACTTTAATAGCCATACTGAGGGGTATTATAGCACAGGGATGACAAAAAAACAAGCCCTCCTGTGGGCCTATTTTATGGCGGATCCGACGAGACTCGAACTCGCGACCTCTGCCGTGACAGGGCAGCGCTCTAACCAACTGAGCTACGAATCCACTCAATATGATTATTATAACGCACTTTTGAAATAAAAGCAAGAATTACATACCTGGAATTTGGAAAGAACCAGGATTGTTCATGGGCTGGCTAGGGTTTTGCCCTGGCATAGATGATTGTGCAATAAACGGGTTGGCGTTTCGCACTGGTTGTGCGGTCGGCATATTTGGCATACCAGCCATACCTGGGGTTTGGCCTCCCATTGGATTGTTCAAGAATGGATTTGCCGGGCGAGGCATGGAATTTGCTTGAGCTGGCATAGGGCTAGCCGGAGGCATTATAGGCATGGACGGTGACATAGGCGACATAGGTGACATAGGATTCATTGAAGAACCAGAGCTAGCCATAGAAGATGAACCGTTCATTGGTGATACTGGACTATTCATGGGCGAATTGAAATCAACCGGCGGAGTTGGTGGCGGCGGTAAAATCTCGTCACCTGGAAGTGGCATATAATTCATATTTGGAATATTATTAACTTCTGGCGTGGAAGCAACTTGTGGAGCAAAAGACGCGGCTGGATTCGGGTTGGTTGGCGCATTAAAACCAGCAGACGGAGTAACTATTTTTTCTGGCTTATTACTGAGGAAATCGCTGGCTGGGGTTGGTTCTGTTTTTTCTTCCTCACCATCGTTTTCGTCGTCCGAGCCAAATGGACCAACTATACCGTCACCTTCATCTTCCTTCTCTTCAGTGCCATCACTTGGCGATTCGGGAGCATCGGATGAAGATTCTTCGGCCGATTCAGATGATGGTGGCGCTACAATTGGACCATTAGATTCGGATTTTTTGATTATTCTGGGTGAATCTGGTTGAGCAGTATTAACTTCAAGACTGAAAGGTTTCTTTCCCTGCTCCGGCACAACTTCGGCGCCAGCGGTAGAGAGGGTGGCTTGAGTTTCCTCAAGATTTTCCGTGAGTTCTTCATCTTCATTTTCTGAATCATCAATTGGACCAGTTTGATCGGAAGAGTCTTTGTCAGAATCGTCTTCGTCTTTGTTAGTTTCCTGATTATCCGACTCATCGGACGTATCATTTTCTTTCTCGCCTGATGCATCAGGCTCATCGCTCGACGCTTCCAGCTCGTCAGAATATTTTTCGGATTCATTGTCACTCGGCATATCTGGCTCATCTGAATTATCTGGCTCTTCCGAATTATCTGGCTCTTCTGACTCCTCAAATCTTTCTGATTCATCCGATTCCTCGACGTGATTGTGACGAATGTCGAGCGAGGTTGGGTCAGTATCTTCCGGTGGAAGTGTTGGGGCGGCAACAGAGTCGTGAGTTAATTTCCTGACCTGAGGGCGCATTGTGTTTTCGTTATCGCCGTCGGTGGCGGAAGCGATATTCTTAGCAATGAGTTGTTGATCAGCACCGGAGCCAATGAGGAAAGAGGCGATCTCCATTGAGTGTGAAGTGGTGCTGGCATTTGCGAAGCGATCAGTTGCCGCCACGATACCAGTGAGCAAGGCTGTGGCTTCAGGCTTTTCAATTTGACCAATGCTGAATAATAATTCTGTGACAAGTTCAGAGACTGAGCTAGCTTTCGTGTCACTCCATTCAATCTCACCGAGTTTACCTGGCTTGCTAGTGGTGATGTTGACGATGGTGGCGTCATGCATGATGCGACCGTGTTCACGAAGGGCGGAATCCAAATCAACACCGTTTGCTACGTCGAGTGCAATGACGAGATCCACATTAAAGTCGCCGTAAGTGAACTCCAGATCGTCTTCTGAAATACGAGAGCGGTACGGAGTGATGAAGATTTTGACAAAATCACCGTCTATTTTGTAGCGAAGATGGTCGGCCTTGTCTTTGTTGATGGCGATTACAAAGTCTTGCAAGGCGTCGGGTTGAGTTTCAAACGTATTTTCTGGTTTTAAAAAATTGAGGGCGTCAGGAGTTTCGCCAGAGTAGATTGCCGTGACACGCTTTCCTAGTCGGTCAAGACTTAGTGAAAGGCCAATAGCCGTGGCAAGCTCATCCACTGACGGATCAGATGACAAAGCAACCAAAATGTTATTAGCGTCGTCAATTTTGCCGATTATATCGTTAATCATAGCAAGATGTTCTTGGCTGACTTCAGGAGCTCTACTGACATTAGTTTTATGAGAAGAGTCGGACTTTGTATCGGTATCAGAATCTGGGCTGTCTACCACAACCTCGTCATCGTTTTCTTCGCTCGGAATCATTGGCGCCTGTGTGCCATATTCACTGAGATCATCTGATGCTGTCGTTGTATCTATGTCTGGCATTATCACCTTTCATCTTTTATATTAGCATAAGCCCAAAAAAGTATCAAGGCATTTAGAATAGTTAAAACTAATTACTCTTTACTTTTGGGAGAAAATGGGGTATAATGAGTGAAAGTTTTAATTTTTAATGTAATAGGAAGAAAATGCCAATAATTAAATCTGCCAAGAAGGCGGCTCGCCAAGCGGAAAAGCGCACAGAGCACAATGTAGAAATCAAGAAAGATATTAAAGCTGCGGTGAAGGCTTTTAAAGCTAATCCAAGTGCAAAGACTCTTTCAGCCGCACAATCCGAATATGATAAAGCCGTAAAGAAAGATTTACTTAAAAAGAATACCGCTTCACGTCGCAAAGCGAATCTTCATGCATTCGCTAAGAAGGCCGGTGTTAAACTAGCATAGGTTTGAATAAAAGTCGGCAAGTGATTGCCGATTTTTGTTGCGTTGCTAGATTGATGGCATTTCTAGTAAAAAAGACTCAATAAGCAACCATGGGTTGATTTTTGTGGATTTAAGTTTGAGGTCTAATGTGGCGAGAGCCTTGAGAGTACTGCGTTCTTTAATTCCCTGATGGGTCGCATAATCTTTGAGCACGACAGAAGCAAGAGCACCGAAGAAAAGCATCGGATCGGAAGTAGGTTCAACTTCACGAAGCATCTGAACGGCTTTTTGACCGTCGCGTTTGGCGGTACGACAAATATCAAATGAATAAAATTGACTCCGTTCTTCTGGAAGTTTGAACTCTTTAAATTCAAGCTTGTCTTTGAGGGCTTTGTACGTAGCGGAGCGTTTATCTAACTTACTTTCTAGCATAATAATGGTGTGAGGCGTATCGATATAAGTAGCGAGTTGCTCATAAATCATTTTATTAGCCGTGAAATCGCGGATGAGAATGTGGCGGTCGGCGGCAAGAAGTGAAGTACCGTAAAAAACGTTGGGCAAGTCGGATGGGATAAGCGAATCGCCGTCAAAAACTTCGTGATCCCGACCGAGCAAGCGGTTAATTTCCTGCCCTGCTTTTACGCGGTCATCGCCGTAGAAAATTTTAATCATTTAAGCTCCTGGCAATGAGGGCAGAGATGCGTACCGCGACCAGCGACTTTAGTTTTGATTATGGTAGTACCACAACGCGGGCAAGGTTGACCGTCCTTGTGGAAAACTTGTGCAAAAAGTTCTAAGTAGTCCCCTTTGGTGCCGTCGGCTTTGACGTAGGTAGCCATGGTAGAACCACCTGATTCAATGGATTTGTCCATGACTTTTTGGGCGGACTCAAGAAGCGTCGCGGTTTCTTCCCTGGTGATAGTGGAACATCGACGTTCGGGGTGAATACGGCTCGCAAAAAGGGCTTCGTCAGCGTAAATGTTGCCGAGGCCGCAGATGATAGTCTGGTCTAAAATAGTTGGCTTGATGCAAGAATTCTTGTGGTGTTGCAATTTATCGTATAATTCTTCGGCGGTCATGGCCCAAGGTTCTTTGGCTAGCTTCTGGATGAAAGCATCATGCTCTACATCTTTTGTCGGAATGACCTTAATGAAACCAAATTTGCGCTGGTCATTAAAATAGAGGGTACCGTTGCTACCGAATTCCAAAATGACGCGAGTCTGCTTATTGGGCAGATGAGCGGTAAAATTGTCACTTGGATGGCCGGCGGCATAACGAGCTTCGTTTCCTTTCCTATCGTAGATGAGCTGACCAGTCATCCTGAGGTGAATCATAAGAGAATTGCCATCATCAAGATCAATAACAAGAGCTTTACCGAAACGACGAATATCTATAACTGTACCCGTAATGGGCGCTCCGATGAAAGATTTGTCACATAAAATCGTGATCTTGGTCAGTTTCTTTTTCATAATAAACTGGCTGAGACCACGACGAATTGTTTCTACCTCTGGCAGCTCTGGCATAGCACCATTATATCATACTAGTGGGCGTAGGCGATGTTTTGCTGCATGGCCTGCGTTTCAAGTGCGACTAGGCGCGCAGCATCGTCAATGGCGGAATTTACGGAATGTTTAACGCGAGCGTGTTCCTCGGCTTTCTTGGCGTCATTCCAGCGATCTAGGGTGCCAACTAGATAACCAGTAATGCGGCGTAGGCGCTCAAATTTACCTTCGTCAAAGTATTCGGCATATTCATTGAAATACTCCTTGGCTGCGGATTCGTCTTTTTTCTCGGCAATGAGATTGGTGCCGACTTCTACCAAGCAAGAAACGTGCATGGTTTCGTATTGCTCATAATTTTCAAGAGCGGCTTTGGCCTCGGCTTCGGAAATCTTAGCGTAACGATTTAGTGATTTCACATAACGCTTAATATCGAAATTCGTAGCGTCGTTAGGATTCTTGTAAATAATTTTCTTCATGGTTTATCTTTCTGCCCGATGGGCGTTGGTTATTGTTTAAGCATTACCTGAAATCTATTATAGACGCTAAATGTGGGGTGTCAAGTGGGTTTTTGACGCTAAATGTGGAGAAGTTGTGGAAAAGTCGTGGGTTAGGAGGTGCGGACACAGCGGACGGAAAAACCATAATGGCGGAGATTGTTCCTGTCAGAGTTGATGTAGGAGTTTTGTAAGCCAACACTATTCATTGTGCCATTACCCGTGCGTGTAGATGCAAACCAACGGCCAAAATTCCCTTGGTATTTTTTAGCACCTTTGTCTACATATCCTGATTCTGGTAAATGGAGAATATTTCTGTAATCAGTCGCGCTATTGTATGCGATACTGTTCCTAAGTGTATTATATTCACCATTAGCGCCACCAGTTGGCATTCTCCATCCTTTTGGACAGATGTCTTCGGTGGCGTCGCCAATAGAAGTGCCATAACTTTCACCATTACCATAGCAATAGGAACCGGCAGACGCCGCACAGTAATTATAATATACGCCGTATTTCCAGGTTTTAGCTTCTTCGCTCAAAGCATCATTAGTATTGGAGTCATCTTTTAGTGAAGAACTGATTAGTGGTGCTGAATAGCTCTGTCCTCTAGTCCATTCTGAATAAGTGAGACCGGCGGTGGCATATTGGCCATTAGCGTCCGTATCTGGATTACGAGTAGTAACACCTTTTAGGTATGCTAAGGTTGCGTTGGACGCGTTCGTATTGTCTTCATTTAGGCTATTTACAATGGTTTGGTTTGTAAGGTCTAATGATAGATTATCAAGTAGCCAACACTTATTGTCCGCAAGCTTCTGAACATGATATGGGGTTTCGTCACGCCTATCATATACTATATATGGATTAGAAGTTGCTTTCTTTGTGCATAAGTCTAATGTTAAATCTTGAATATACCTTAGCCAGACAGCAGATAGAGCTATATTATTAGTATCGCCAGTGGCATTGCCTTGTGGATTAGTGAATTTAATATAATCATTCGGGCTGTATAGCTTTCCGTCACAAGTAGCGCCGGTAATAGTACTATCACACCAACCTAGGAAATCGTAGCCGGTTCTGGTGGGAATTTGGTTGCTGGCGAGTAATGTCTGCCCCGTTTGTAAGGAGCCACTGGTACCCGTCGGGACATTGGATACGGTATCCCCACTACCATTCCCATCATAAGTGATAGCATAATCATAAGTTACCACCTTAGCGGTAATGGTGAAGTTAATATCATTAGTAAAGGTACCGGATACTTGGGTATTAGTACTACTAGCACCTATTTTCATATCTACACTAGTACTACCAGCACTATTAGTTTCTACTAGCTCTGTTCCGGTATTACCTACGGCGGGTAGACCATTATAGTTAGACCAAGTAGAGCAAGTATTATTAGTAACTACTGTACACACTGAATAGCCCCATTTATTAGTACCTAGGTTATCTAATGTGGTATTAGCATTAGTAGCAATGCTTTCAAAATAGTTAGTATTATTACTATGGACTAGCCTATTATTGTTTCTATAACTATCACTTGATTTACCAGCAGTAGCCGCTAGTGTAAAGCCATCACTATTATTACTACTGGCAGTAACGGTTACTATATTACTATCTGCTGCGGCACCCGGTGTAAGGTCTTCAATGACAAATCCAGTATTAGAACTAAATGATACATCTAGCGTAGGAGCAAAGGTATATTCTAAATCTACATTATTACTATATGTGAGAGCAGAAGCACTATTATTACTAATGCCTAATAATATAATAGTGCTTATTATCGTAATAATAATGTTTCTCTTCATTGTTTTATCTACCTCGCTTACGCTTTTAGCTTTTTATCCTAGTCCCTTGCGGTGCCACTAAAAAGCGTATATAAAAATGGCACCGCAAGGTGCGATAATCAGATATGCTCCACGAGCAGTGCTTATGTAACATATTGACTCCTTACGATGCCAATCCTATATGCTACATAAGCGTCGTTTTATAAATAAAGCCTGCTTAAGGTGTTACATATCTAATTATCGCATTTTAATTATAGCGCAAAAAAATAGTTCTCGCAAGACTTTCGCATAAGAATTATAATTCGCCCCAATTATGGCCAATAGTAACGTCCACGGCGAGTTTAATGGATAGTTCTGGGGCAACGGATTCCATTTTGGATTTTAAAATATCGGCAACTTTGTTTGCTAAAGATTCATCACATTCAACAATAAGAGAATCGTGAACCTGCATGATGAGATTAGCGCCGTCTGGTAAAGCCTTGCTGACAGCAATCATGGCGCGCTTCATAAGGTCGGCTTCAGTACCTTGAATTGGCATATTCTGAGCGGCACGTTCAGCGGCTTGGCGAATGATGAAATTGCTGGATTTAACGTCTGGTGTTGGACGACGACGACCGTAATAAGTTTCAACAAAACCTTGTTCCCTAGCCTGCTGAAGAATCTCGTCGAGTTTCTGTTTGATAGGCGCGCGAAGTTTGAAATAATTATCAATGAATGCTTTGGCTTCGCCAATTGGCATATGGGCAGCATCAGCAAGACCTTTGACACTCATGCCATAAAGAATACCAAAATTGACGACCTTAGCGGCACGACGCTGATTTTTTGTGACTTCGTTAAATGGAACGTGAAAAGCCTCGGAGGCGGTTTTGGTATGAATATCTATATTGTTGTTAAAATCATCGATGAGGGATTGGTCGCTACTGAGAATAGCGGCGAGACGAAGTTCAAATTGTGAATAATCGGCCGAGACAAGGACTTTACCTTTCGGTGCGATGAATCCAGTGCGGATGCGTTTGCCTTCTGCGGTGCGAACGGGGATGTTCTGGAGATTGGGATCTTTAGAGCTGAGACGACCAGTGGCGGTAACGTTCTGAGTGAAAGTGGTATGGATGCGGTTGTTTTGGTCGGCAAGATCCGGCATGGGAATGATATAGGTAGAAAGAAGTTTGGCAGCTTCACGATATTCAGTGAGTTTTGCGATAATTGGATGTAAGTCTTTTAGCTTATCCAACTCTTTGGCGCCGGTAGAATAACCACGGGAAGTCTTTTTGATGCCATTGGTGGGAAGTTGCAACCTGGTAAAAAGAATGTCGGAAAGCTGAATCGGTGAATTGACATTAAACTCGGTGCCGGCGAGTGTATAAATATCTTGCTCTAAACGGCCTACTTCCGCCGTATACTCTTGACGTAAGTTTGCAAAATATGCACGGTCAATTAACATGCCCTTTTCTTCCATTTTGTAAAGCACTGGAATGAGTGGTAAATCATATTCTGTGTATATATTATATAGTCGTGGGAATCGCTGAAGTTCGGCAAATTGGCGATTATATTCTTCTTCTGGCACAATGAGCTGAGGATCCTCGCGAGAAAGCGGATTAAGTAAAAAAGCGGCTTGACCGAGATCCCAGAAAGATTTGGTTCCACTTAGAATTTGCTCGGCGATTTTCTTGTCGTTATGCATCAAGGATTTGATGTCGTAAGCGATGACGGATGGAGTGGGCGGGGTTCTGTCCGGCATATCTTTTCGGGAACGGACTTTCTCGCCTTCGGTGTTGGACACTCCGCCGGATTGATTGTCATTTTCTTTTTCAATTTTACGAATGAGGGAGTTGAACTGAAGTTTCTTGAGACCAGCGATGACTTGGTCGTGATTAAAATGAAAATCCGGGATTTCAGCGAGATTAAGTGGAGCATCAAACATAATTTTAGCGAGAGCTTTCGAAAGATAGGCGCTGTCTTTGCCCGTTTCGAGTTTAGTTTTAGTGGAGCCAGTAATATCAGAAAGATGTTCATAGATGCCATCTAAAGTGCCGTATTGATTAAGTAATTTTACAGCGGTTTTCTCCCCAATGCCGGGAACGCCTGGAATATTGTCAGATGAATCGCCTTTTAATGATTTAAGATCTAAGAATTGGTCTTTTTTGATACCGTATTTTGCTTCAAGCTCTGGGACGTTGATTTTCTCAATATTGGTGAACCCTTTGAGGATGCGCCACATGTGAGTGTTGTTATCTACGATTTGGAGCATATCAAGATCGCTTGAGATGATATATGTTTCGTAATCACCCGCCTCGTCGGCTTCGTGACCTAGAGTCCCGATGATGTCGTCGGCCTCGTAATTGTCTAACTCTATAAATGTCCAGCCGAGGTCTTTTACGAGTTCTTGCAAAAGTGGAATTTGGGCATAAAAATCATCGCCAGGCTTGATACGACCGGCTTTATAATCAGCATAGAGAGCACGACGCTTAGAGGTGGAAGTTTTAGAGTCCCAAGCTACGACGACTTTAGTAGGACTTAATTTTTTAACGATTTCCATGGCTATGGCAGCAAAACCATAAACGCCACCAGTAGGTGTACCGTCGGCAAGGCTAAGAGCGCCCATGGCGTAGTAACCGCGATAGAAAACTGATTTGCCATCGATGAGTACGAGTCGTTTCATGTTATAACCTTATATATTCGCGACCGATTTTGTTGCAGACTAGCTTCTTGATAACGGCAAGAACTTTTGGCTTGTTTGAGCAGGCACCGAATTCGCAAATTTCGATAGTGTCGTTTTCGTCTAGGGATAGGTTGGAAGTGTTGATATTGTCGTAAATCATGATGGAGCGGTTTATTTTGCCATCATTTTCACTTTCGTCCTCGACGAAAATCTTGCCATCATAAATATAATAAGTAGTGGCAATACGACTACCATCTAGATAATCATCCTTAACGGCAAATTTGTAACCGTCTGGAACCGTTACAGAAGAGACGTCCGTATTGATGATGTGAAAGAAACCGTATAACAAAGCTCCGACTGCGATAGTACCGATGCCCCAAAGAGTATAGCGCATCCAATTGCCTTTTTTGTAAGCAACGTTGCTGAGATTAGCGATATCCGTCAAAATTCAATCTCCTTTAAAATTTCGTCTAGGCGTGCATTAGCTTCGTCAATAGTGCCATTGTTTAGAATATAATAGTCGGCAGCAGCAATAGGGCCACCTTTTTCAAGGTTCTCAATCTCACTACGGTCACGTTCACGAATCGCCACAGCATCAAAGGAACGCCCTGGGCGTTTGGATACGCGATCGTATCTCAATTTCTTGTCGGTAACAAGAGCAATAAATGTGATAACAGTGGGAAATTCGTGTTTTAAAGTTTTGTACTCGGTCCAAGAATAAACACCATCCAGCACAATGCGTTTTTGGCCAGCACTGATGAGATCTTTCGTTTCAGCAATAACTTGGCGTACCACCCAATCTTTGCCTTCTTTTTCTCGGATTTCTTCGCGGAATTTTTTCTCGGATTCGCCGTCTGCGGTACGTTCGATTCCCCGTTTCTCCATTTCTTTGTAAATCATTCCGCCGAAATAAACTTTCGGGTAGCCTTTGTCGGTTAAGTGATCTACTACTACTGATTTGCCACTGCCGCTCATACCGACGATGGCTAAAATCTTTACGTTGTCCATAGCTCCATTATACCATAATCCCTAGCATTATTCGTGCTTCGCTTTGCGTCAAATAAAAGTAATAATTTCAGGCAAGACTGCGCCGGAATTATCAGTTCCGTACTCGTCTTGTGAAATTATTACTTTTATTTGGCTCGCTCAATACTCATAATACTAGGGATTATGGTATGGTATAATATATCTATGAATAAGTTTTTTGTACCGTCGGACCCACTGGATGAGATTATTGCCGAAGCGATGCCGGAGAAAGAAATAAAGAAGACTGAACATATTTTGACTGGCTGGACGAATATTGTGATTGAAGTGACGACGAATGAAGGCTCGTACTTTTTTCGCTTTCCACGGAACCCGTTTTGGTCAAAGATGATAGTAAAGGATGCGGCGGTATGTAATTTCGTGGAAGGCAAAACATCATTCTACACGCCACAGATGAAGCTGTGTTATGACGCGAAAGGACGACCATTTTCAGTGCACCAGAAAATTGAGGGTTATACGCTAGGAGATAGAATCTATCATTTGTCGCATACGGCGCTGACTGGAGTAGCATATGATACGGCGAAGTTTATTAAGGAGCTGTCGGGGATTGACCTAAGGGGAGCGCCAAAAGAAGTGAAGTATCCACTATCGGACTTCTTGCATGAACTAGACTATGAACATTATGAATGTCATATTGACGAAGACCATGAGTATATCCGAGCGACGGAACAGAATAAAATGGTGCACGGTGATTTGAACCTTGGGAATATTCTGTTAGATGACAAAGATCGCGTAATTGGGGTGATTGATTTTTGTTTTGCAGGGACGGGCAATCCGAATATGGATGTAGCGAGGATGGTATCTCGGCCGGTGCCGAGTGAGTTTGAGTCGGCATTCCTTGCGCAATTCACATCTGAGGATGGCAATGAGACACAGGCCGAGGTAGCACGAATGAGAGACGCGTGGAAGCATATTGACAATGGATATGCCGAGCACATCCGGAATCATTTCCCGGAAATCAATCTGAATCAGTTATAGAAAATAGGCGCGGGAGCGCCTATTTTGGGAAGTGGGTTGCATCCTAGCGGGCAATACAACGAATTGGGAAGCCGTTGTACCGACCACCCTGGGCCGCCGGGTAGAGTGAGCCCGAATTGAAATCCAGGAGGAACGCTCTAGAACCAGACCGCGCAGTACTGGACCGGAGGTAGCCGGCCGTAGCGTAAAAGTTAAGCGTGGGCCCAGTGACGTTACCGGAGCGCACAAAGTAGAGTGGATTAGTGCGGAAGTTTTTAAAGCCATTGGTGGCCCATCTCACATTTACCCATAAGCCCTCGGTAGCAGATGGGGACAACTCTGCAGTTCTGCCAGTAGTAATACCATATGCTAAGGCCAAACGGTTAAATTCAGTTAAGTTACTTTCTACACTAGAGTCACTACCAGAGAGTCCTTCGGGGAGTCGCCATCCTTTAGGACAGATGGAGTTAGCGGCATCATAGTAAGGCATAGCATTGGAACCGTCGCTGTAATTATTGCCCCAAGTACTGGTATCGTTACTAGCTACAGCCGCAGTCCAGTTGTAGTAGTTACCTATATGATAATGGTTACATTCAGCGTCTGTATGACCAGCGTCAATACACTCTAAGCGTGTACCAAACTTGGTGTCATTGTCATCATTACCGGAAGTAAAGACGTAGCGATTACCACCTTCAGCCTGATATGGAATAGTATCACTATCCGTCCAACCAGTCACAAAATTAGCATTACTACCATCCGCTGGAGTGCCAGAGTTTAGGACTGATGGCGAAGCCATAGATCCCCCAGCAGGAGTCCAAGTAATAGTGCCACTACTTGTAGTATAGCCCATAGTAGTGCCAAGGTCTTGGTTAATATCTGAATCGTTAGACGTAAGCGTACGTGCTCCAGTATCACCAAGCACTAGATCTAGGTTCTGGGTCATCCAAAGCTTTGAATTAGTGTTATTTTCGTCTAATGTACCATTCACGCAGGCGGATGGATTTGATGCATTCATGCAAAGTCTAGCTACCCAGTATTCAGTACCATCTCTCTCATCTATGGCGGTAACTTCTTCATTTATCTTAATGTCTTTGCCCCATAAGTCTACATTTTGCATAGTATATTTTCCCCACATGGCAGTAAGAGCGATACTATTAAGTGTGTTGTTAGTTCCATCCGTTTTTAGAGCATTAGCAATTTTAATGTAGCCATTAGCCTGATAAACATTACCATTAGTACATACAGGACTCGTAATGGTACCATTGGTAGTATTGTCTACCGTACCATCACACCAACCAAAGAAGAGATAGTTACTTCTGGTAGGAATACTGCTGCTAGTCTGCAATGTATCACCAGTGTTTAAACTTCCAGCTACGTTTGTTGGCATATTAGCCACACTACTCCCATCATTTCCATCATTGGCATTATAAGTAATACTATAATCATAAGTCACTACATTAGTAGTCACAAAGAAGTTAATCTTATTAGTGAACTCTCCTGCTACTTGTGTATTAGTAGCGCTAGCGCCTATCTTCATTACCACGTCAGTGCTACCAGCGCTATTAGCAGAAGTCAAAGTCACATCATTCGCATTATTGGCACTCACCGCAGGCAAACCATTATAATTAGACCAAGTAGAATTGACCCTATCATATACGGCATAACCCCACTTATTCTCACCAAGTGCAGATAACTCCAAATTCGCATTGGCCGCTACGCTCTCAAAATAGTTAACATTGTCCGCATTGACCAACCTATTATTATTACGGTTAGCGTCAGTACTA
>JAZOUF010000018.1:0-8205 GCA_045657985.1 Candidatus Nanosyncoccus sp.
CCAAATAAGTGAGTGTGATATAGGTTGTATCACTTGGAAGCCCCTCTACGAGCTTCTCATGAGCCCAAAATTTTGCCGATGGGTTAAAATCGATAATCACGAAGTCCTTAGTTCGTGTTGCCAGCTCCTGGAACGTCTCAAACGTGATACCGTTCGCCTCATTCACAAATAATACATCACGCCTCGGCCCACGGGCGCTCATGCGGTCAATAGACTTAAACTCCAGCACAGACCCATTGGCAAATGCGTAGGTTTTGGCCGACTTATTCCACCGCTCAGCTTCCCAGATGTTGACCTCCTTCATAATCTTAACGAAATCACGAATTGTACCAGCCTCCAGATGTGGATAGCTAAGCCCCACCACGGTTACGAGTGAATCTGGATAACTCTGGCAGTATCCAACCAGCAGGGTGATAATCGCAAAGGTCTTACCAGCCGAAGCGCCTCCTTGTATCACCTTGTAGAATGTCGTATCGTAGAGCGTAGCCTCGATTTTATTTAAAGCCGTCGTGCGTGCCATCAGCCGACAATCTCCACTAGCCCTTGCCGAGCCAAAAACCTCGCCCGTTCCTCATCCACCTCGAACGGCTCCGACCAAATATCCATCTGCCTTTGCAATTTTAAATCGTAGTAGCGTTTACTCGGCCGAACAGTGACCGCACTGCCGTCATATTCGTAGTCACTCTTTTTCCTCACTAGCACATTACCCCAACCGTCAGCTGGTGGAGTATATTTGAACGGTTTTTTCGGCCGAAACACCGCTTCTGCTACTTTTTCCGCGTTACTCATGTCCCAATCCATCACTATTTCGGCATTTTCTGGTATATTCAGCTCTTTTGCTACTGATAAAGGTGTCCTGATTATTCTCGTGCCGTAGCCCAACGCCTCGTTAATGGAGTAGCAGTAGCTTTCCATGTCATCAGACAACTGCACCAGATAATCAGCGTCGGCGATAAAAGGCCGTATATCAGGCCTCCCCGCCATCACCGCCACGTTCGGAGATGCAATCGTGGTGTCCAGTGTGTTAGTGTATATGTGCCAGATATAATGAGTTCCATGCTTGTCGCAGTAATCATCTAGTGCCTTAATTAGCCCTAGCGTCCGCTCCCCGCCCTTGGTTTTATCCTCAAGCCGACACGCCGAGATTAGATGGACCACCTTGCCGGGCTTTTCGAGTGTTAGAGGGTTATACACCCGCTCAACTGGCTTATATACTCCCATCTCATCGCTTTGTTCTAGCGTCATTCTCCTTGCATAATCCGATACGGCAATAATTCGGTCGATTTTAGAGTGGTCTATCGGTGGTTTGTACCCTAGTCTCTGATAAATAGCATGACAAACAAAAATTCTCTCCTCCGCCTCAACTTGCGAAATCGCATCGATATTGAAATTGAAAAAAGCTTTTTTAGCGTAGTATTTTTGGCCTGGTTCTCGCTTGATGCACCGCACCAACTTCCTTAGCCTCGTCAACTGTTCAAACTCACCATCATCATAAAGCACCGAAATATCGTATTTGTGATACTTCTTGGCAATCTCATACAAAAACTGCTCCGTACCGCCAATCCTCAATATTCGCCGAAAATAAAACAAATTAGCGAATGGTTTATTTTTCTCCATTCTTTTTTACCTTTTTAGACATAGTCTTAAGCAGGCTTTTGTGCTCGCTTGATTCATAAAGCTGGACTTGTTTAGAATAATCTGGCATAAACATCAGCTTGGTATGTTCATCAACCAAATCCCACGCTAAGTTCAAAGCTAATCGAGCGTTGCGGTTTGTGTCGCTAAGTTCAGCAGTAAACTTTTGCTTGCCGTATTCAAATGTTAACTTCATCCCTCACCTCCATTCTTGTCGTCCTCGCTATTTAGTAGTTTTTCCATAGCGTGTTTGTCAATAGTAATAATAGCCCCCAACACGGAGCCTATAAAAACCACGCCATTAGCTACCGTATCTACTGCCCTCTCAAGCCCGCTCATTTCTCGCCTCCATTCTTTATCCTCTTTGTCAAATCCACCAAAGGCTTAATCTCAATATCAGGTGTCTCAATCACGTCATGTGGTTTCTCGCCCTTGGTATCACGAATAAACGCCGCCGCCTGCGTACTGCCAGGCCCCTTGCTCTTTGCCAGCTTATATTGATTAAATACCACTGCTTCATCATTTGTCTGCCCTTCGC
The DNA here is from genome assembly GCA_045657985.1 of Candidatus Nanosyncoccus sp. Taxonomy (GTDB): domain Bacteria; phylum Patescibacteriota; class Saccharimonadia; order Saccharimonadales; family Saccharimonadaceae; genus Nanosyncoccus. The sequence continues at coordinate 2,174 of JAZOUF010000018.1, forward strand.
AGTCTGGGTCGGGCATTGCTCCATATACTTCCATAATCTCTCGTAGTGTCTTTTTCTCACGTCTCGCCTTGCCACTTGCGATGCCTCCCTTTCGGCCGTTTTCTCGGACTTCTCTCGGGCTTCGTTTTGAGTTAGGGATTAGATTTTGCTCGTTAGCCATCCATCACCTCCTTTCCCCAATCCACGCCAACACAATCAGCGTAGTACAGATTATCATTGTTATCATTATCGCAGTATCATCCATATTACCTCCATGTTAATTTCGTATAGGGCCAGATGGCTAGTCCCCATCATCCACGAATTCCTTATATTCCTCTTCGTCGTGAGTGCCTTTATAATATTCGATGGCTTTTGCTACTCCCTGGCTCTCGCAGATAAGTGCCGTCTTGTAATATATGGCCGCCTCATTCGCCAGCATATAGTATCGGCGAAGAGCTACTTCTTTTGGTGGAGGGAATTCGTCTAGGCTATATTCCACCTTGCCTTGCCAGATTATTCCACGTATTATTCTGCTAAAATTTTCTTTGTCTATCATTTATCTACCCTCATTAATCCAACTCTCAATTATGTTTAAACGCTCGTCAATTCTTTGCAATGCGTCATAAATACAATCTCGTAGCTGCTCTGGCGTAGTGTCCGTGTTCTGAGCATTAATGGCGTACAAATCGTAATCGATACTACCACCACGACTCATTATTTGTTGATGTTCACGATTCATTCTTCACCTCCGAAAAGCAATTCTAGGTCTGACAGGCTTGCGTAGTCACTTTCATCGAATGTTGCTCGTATCTGGATATTTACTCTACCGTTACTAATAGGCTCTACATCGTAATACCAACCCTCAAATTTGAAATTGTCGTCTTTCAGCCGTTTCCAAGCCTTGAGCTTTTCCACGGCTTCCTCGGCTTCTTCTTTGGTTTCGAAATAGTTGCCAATAGATTTGTTAAAATCATCCACATCATCACCACTATATTTATTTGTGGTAACACCTATACATGTCCAATCAATAGTCCAATACTCTTTCGGTTCTTCGTAATATTCCCACTCCTCAGGGTTAATAGCAAATGGTGCGTATACCTGATTACCATCTTTTGAGTCCTCAATCCTTTTATGGACTATGAACTCAGCTATCTCCCCCGTTTCCTTATTCCTTAATTTCATCTTTCACCTCCATTTTAAATTTCCCATCTCCATGGTAAACATATTCCTTGACCTTCCCGGGGCCTTTCCCTCTACGGCTTATTCTCCCGCCCTTTGCACCAACAATCTTTGCCAGCTCAGGGTTAGCGGCGAATCCACCAGTATTGCCATTCCGGCCACCAATACTTCCGATATTGCGATAGAAGTCTGGTCCATATTTTTTGAGATTAGTTGCAGCGGCTTTTAACCCGCCAGCTTTAGTGCCCGCCATTTTATCTGCCCTCCTCATCGTTCAACATAAACTCTGGACTGACCGCATCGCCACCATCGTCAGGTTCGATTCCATGCAAAGCTTGATAAGCTGCGTAGTCAAAATCCATCGCTTTTTTCAGTTTGTTATAATCCTTTTTTGATAAGTCTTTAATCCAGACCATCATTTCCGCAAAAGCATCGTCAAGTGTGCTTTCCCTGAAAAACTTCTCAGGCCCTTCATGTTTTTTGAAAAATCTCATTTTAATTTACCTCCTTATTTTGGTTATTAATAAAAATCTTTTCTACAATTTTCACTTTGCTCAGGTCTGGCGGTTTCACATTCGCCATGGATTGAATGCTGTACCGAAACGCCAGCCTGTAACAATGATTGAATGTGATTTGCTTTTCTTCCCAAAGCAGTTTCCGAAACGGCTTCCAGGTTTCTCCGTAGAGCCCCTTCGGTACAAACCACCGATGAAACACCGTCCACCCGTGGGTATCGTCTTTAATGTAAATACTCTCCTTGTCGTAGAATACGATGGTCAAGTTATCCACTTGTTTTACCATCACTGCTTCCGCCCTAAATCTGCCCATCGTCACTCCCTATAATCAAATAAATAATCGTCGATTAACCCTTTAGCTTCCTCAAATCCTCTGGCAAACTCGGCCCTGTATCCTCGAGCCCTCAACTTCTCGAGCATAATAGCCTGCTCAGCAATATGTTCAGACGCCCATTTGCCGTTCTTTTTCTTGAGCCGAGTGCCTTCTTTTTTCAGTTCAATAAATAATCCATTCCATTCGTAATCCCAGCTTCCATCAATACATCTAGGCATTGGCTCGGCGATAAACATATCCGGCCAAGCCCGCCGCCCACCATTGAGCCTTTTCTGCTTTACAGCCTGGCCCATGGTGAGCTTGATGCCGCTTCCAAAATCCGAATGGAATAAAACTTTTGGATACTGAAGCCGTAGATAATCGGCAACTTGCTGTTGTATGACCTCCTCCTTCATTAGGCCCCCTCCCCAATTTCAGATGTCGTTTCAAATTCACAGGTGAGGCGAGCGGCTTCATTCAAAGCCAATGCCTCACCAACCGTCAAATCTCTAAACAAATCGCTCATCGAAGCCCTCCCAAATTTTGCCAGCAAAGGCCGTTTCTTCATCCAGCCTATGTGCATCTTTTAACGCCTTGAGCCTATTCATTTCCTGGCTAACTTCCAGCCTAGAGGCCGTCCGTTCAAGGTATTTACTAGCCGCCATAGCCTTAGCAGTAGGCATTTTCCACATTAACCATCTGTAAACGCAATTTATCTGGTTATACGTCGGTAGTGTGCGGTTGCGGGGCTGGTCTGTTGCCAGATCCAGCTCGCCATTCTCAATTTCATCCCAATTAGCTTCCTTAATCCTGCTCATCTTCGCCCCCTCTGTCTGCTGTAACAGTTTCTGCTTCACTTTCGGCTAGTTTCGCCTTCATTTCGTCCTTTCTCGCGATGATTTCGGGTTCTGCTTTGATTTCGCCCAAAGTTCCAAATATCACCTTAAGTTCATCTATACTTGTAGCCAATTCCAGCTGTTTCTTAGCGATTCCGATATCCCGGACGCTGAATCTTGACTTAGGCTGTGCTGTTTTTGGCTTTTCTTCCACTACTTCAGCTACAACCGCGTCCATTTCTTCAGCCGGTGTCGTTTCATAGCCTGCTACTTTGAGCAACCACCCTATTTTCATGCGGTAAGCCTTGCCCACGGCCCTTGTTTGAGCCATAGAAGCTACTGCGTACTCGTCAAAGTTTTTCTTGCCAGCCTCTTTATTGGTGCAAATTGCTACACCGTAGCCAACTTGGTTGCCGTCTTTGTCTCGAAGGCTTACTTCGGCCCGATACTTGTATGTTAGGCCTTGGCTCAGGTCCTCTACCTTCTCCACAATCGGAATCGCTCCAGTAAAAGCTCCAGCGATCTGCCAACCTTCCACGTTTACGTAATTTTTGCCTTTGATGTTGGTGTAGAGCTTGTTGTCCACGATTAACGACTTCAGCTCCGTAGCAAAGTTCATGATGTCTTGCGGATTAGCCAGCTCTACTTGCTCAGTCCTCGTTGCAATTTCATTTGTCTTTGCCATTTTACCTACCATAGACCTTCTTGGCGGCCTGCCTTCCGAGCTCGTAAAACTCTTTAAACACCACCGTTAAATCGTTATCCAGATTTTTTACTTCTTTGACCTCAATTTTCATTTTTGCTCCTTTCTAGATTTGATTCCTGTTAAGTGCACCGTTAATCGCTAGTACTCCCAGTAACGCCATGCCAGCGGCCAGCTGCATTGGTAACATTTCCGCAGAGCATTCTCCAGCAAATACCATCATTGCTGGTACTGCGATTATGGTGCTAATTATTGTCTTAATTTTTTTCATTTTTTACTCCTTTCTAGGTTTGGCAAACCCCGCAGTTTACGTTTCGCCAAGCCGTGTTTTTTGTTTTTGAGATTTGGTCATCTACCTAATGCTAGAGAGCTTTAAGAGTCAAAAGCAACTTAAAAGACTGGTCATATTGGCCCGATAACAGGGCAGCTCCCCAGCATCAGGCAGACGACCTCATGTGTGGATGAGGCTTGCATTTCCAAATTGTTAAACAACCAGTCTTTTTGCGTTAGACCAGCAAACAAAGGCTCGACTTTTATCAAAAAACACCTTCGGCAGAAAAGGTGTTAAAAGAGTTCTGATGGTGTATTAGCATCTATTTGCTATTCTATTTCTTAGCCAAATATGATATACTTAATATAGCCATTTTCTTTGGCTCTTTATCTGGGTGTGGCGCAGTTGGTAGCGCGCGACTTTTGTTTCGCTTTACCAGCTGAGAAGTTAGATAAAGAGCTTTTTCTCTTTTAACTAAGTCTTCTTTTTAAGTTGCTTTTTGATACTCTTATTCTAGCACGTCCATTATGAAAAGTCAATACTTAAACGGAATGAAATTTATCATATTGTGATTTTAAATCATTATCAGTGACATGTGTATACGCCATAGTTGTGGTCATGGTGGAATGCCCTAACAGCCTGCATAAATATCGCATGTTCCCGTTGTTTCGTGCGAAGTTTGTGGCAAAAGAGTGCCGCATAGTATGAGGGGTCACCTTCTTGGTGAGCCCAGCTCTACGAGCAGTATTCTTTACTAGAAGCTGGACATTGGTACGGCTTATTCTCTCTTTGTACACATTAGAAATAACCAAGGCTTCTGAGCAATCGTTTCTACTGCTCAGGTATTGATCCATCAAATATTCTGTACGTTGGTCGATAAAACAGATTCTTATTTTATTGCCTTTTCCAACGACAGTGAATGACCTATTTTTTATGGAATCTCTATCAAGCTGAATTAGCTCCGATAATCTTATCCCAGACGAGTATAGCAAAGAAATAACAAAAGCATTGCGGATACTATAGGCTGCCTCGATCATCATGGTCACTTCATCTGGCGTGATAAAGTTAACCTTAACCTGTTCACATTTAGGTACCGGTACCAAATGGTAATCTACGCATTTCTCCCCTAATAAACACATATATTTGATTACTGCTCTAACCCTTGTCAAATAAGAACGCATGGTGTTTGTAGCTTTCCGACGCTCTGTTCCGTCTTTGTTATGCTGGTATTCAATAGTCTTCGCCCAATCGGATATATCTTTTAATGTTAAATTTTTTATCTTTTTATCCCCGATTTTTAGGATTAAATCACGCCTTATATAATCGTGGGTTTCTATTAACCTTTTGGAATAGTGTTTTGGTAGTAAGTAGTTGTTTTTGTAGGCATCGAACGCCTCTGAAATCTTCATTATTGTTTCTCCTTTCTTGTTAGTGAAAAGAGAAATTAAACGCTTACTTCATCTGGTTTCGACACGCTCCTATGAAATACTTGATTGGGGATTTTACGGCTGGGTTATTGACTGAATTTTCATATATACCCCAAATAGTATTCTCCGATAAAGTTTTAAAACACTTAACGAAGTAATTGAAGCAACCTCCCGCATCGCTACACCCTATACTCTCGAACTTTTCCACAAGGTACTTAGCCTGAGCATGGGGCCCAACGTTTAACGAACGTTTAACGTTTTTAACGTTATCTTCTTTAGAAGATATTAACGTTTTAACGTTTTTAACGTTCACTTTTCCACCGTTCACTAACATTTCTACCTCCTTTTAGTGCGTATCATGCAACCCGCTCGGTCTTGCACGAGTGTTTATTAAAATTTACATTGTAATTTTCACAACAATGCCGGCGGTCATCGTCATAAAAATTCGTTTTGTTTTTACGTCCAAGCACAAAAGGCTCGAAGACGCTAATGTACGTCAATCGAGCCTTTATTTGTTGGTCTAACTACATATAATTCTAGCAAACTTTAGCCAAAAAGTCAATGTCGTACACGATTGATTTTGCGACGTTACAGCATGGTCGGCGATGTCCGCAGTTTCTATGTATTTATTTTGGTCATACACGGCAACATATTGCCCTGCTGCCAGAGGCGAATCTTCACCTGGGTCCGTATCTGTCATTTTGATATTAGCTGCATTAGCCACTGATGCAACTGGAAAAATATTATTATCATTTTCGTCTACTAATTGTACAATTCTATCCGTCATTTAGTTCTCCTTATGATAATTT
>JAZOUF010000019.1:0-18163 GCA_045657985.1 Candidatus Nanosyncoccus sp.
ATGTTTAAAAAACTACGCAATAGGCTTATTCTTATCAACGTTGGCATCACCACCGCTATTTTAGTTACTGTTTTTTCTACTATATATATTATATATACTAATTCTGCCAACAATCGTCCACCTATGCCAAATGATAGCTTCACTTTTTATTCTGATGATGTAGAGAATTTCATCGAGCTCACCATTAGAAACGAAAAAAAGACCGCCGCGAACGAATTACTTATTATGCTTATTGTCTCTGGTGCAGTTATCGAGATTGCCGTGGCCGTCGTATCGTACTATCTCGCTGAAGAAGCAATCAAACCAGTTCAAAGTGCTTATAATTCACAAAAGGTTTTTATCGCCAACGCATCGCACGAAATCAAAACTCCCCTTGCCGCTATTTCCGCCAACTTGGAAGCTGCCGATCTTCACTACAATAAATGGATTACCAACATAGAACATGAAACAGCCAAACTTACTGCACTAAATAATGAATTACTAACTTTAGCTCGTACCGATCTCGCTACCACCACGAGCGTCGCAGAAACAAATCTAAAAGCCATTGTCCAGAAGGAACTAAAATCCTTAGAACCACGTCTTGCTAAAACTAAAATCAAACTCACCACAGACCTTTCTGATGCCACAGTTAAAATCAACTCTGCCGATTTCATTCAACTCTTCAATATTCTACTTGATAACGCTATCAAATATTCCGACCGCACAATCACTATCACGCTCACAGAACACACACTAATCGTCTCAAATGACGGCGCCACAATTAAGGCAAAAGATTTGCCACACATCTTTGATCGTTTCTATCAAGTAGACAAATCTTCCGATGGTGTCGGTCTCGGACTGTCCATTGCCAAATCTCTCGCCGATCGCAATCACTGGCAACTAGTCGCCACCTCACACGATAAAAAGACTACCTTCACTCTGACCATCTAATTCCAAGCCAATTTTAAGTTTTTTATATTACAATATAACTATGGATAACGAAAAAATCTTTAACCGCGTTGAGAAAAAATATCTCATTACAGAAACTCAGAAGTCTATCCTACTTTCCACTATCGATAAACATATGGAACAAGATGGTTATTACAAATCCAGCATTTATAACATCTATTTTGACAACGACAGCTATGACCTCATCATCCAGTCCATTGACCGTCCAATTTTCAAAGAAAAACTCCGCGCCCGTTCATACGAAGGCTACGACAAAGTTTTCTTAGAAATCAAAACTAAAGTTCTCCGCCGTGCTTATCGCGCAAAGATTCTAGACTCCGCTGATGCTGATAAAGATAACAATCTAGGTTACAAACGTCGTATCCTTATTACTCACCGCGATTACGATCAATTCGTCAAGCGTAGAGCCACCGCCGAAACTCTTGCTACCAAGCATACCGAAACTGACAACGATATTCAAATCGCTAAAGAAATTGATTATTTCGTAGAACATTTCCACCTCAAACCCAAAATTCTCGTCCGCTACGACCGTGAAAGTTACGTAAACGATCACGATCTTCGCATTACCTTTGACGAACATTTAAAATATCGCACCACAAATTTAAAATTCGAAGCGTTAAGTCGCGATAAAAATTATTTCAATCATACCGATTATGATATCATCATGGAACTCAAAGCCCAAAATGCTTTGCCACTCTGGCTCGTCCATACTTTGTCCGCCGAAAAGATTTATCCGCAACAATTTAGTAAGATTGGTAAAATTTATGAACGCATACGAAAGGAGAAATAATGTTCAATACCATTTTTAACACAACCACTACTGGCCTAGAAATATCAACCACTTTGCTCGCCGCCGGCGTTGCCTTAGTACTCGGCATCATTCTAGCCATTACTCACATGAAAACTTCACAAACTACTAAAGGTTTCCTGGTCACACTTGCCACCTTGCCACTTCTAGTCATGGCCGTCATGATTATGATTAACGGTAATCTCGGCACATCTATCGCCATTCTTGGTGCCTTTTCACTCATCCGCTTCCGCTCTCTGCAAGGCCACGCCAAAGATTTACTTGCCGTATTCTTCGCCATGATGATTGGCCTCGCCTGTGGTATGGGACATATTCTCTTTGGCGCCATCATGACCGTAATTGCTGTTATCGCTATCGTCATCTTCACCTATACGCATTTCCTAGAGCCAGACAGTCACGAACGCATTCTTAAAATTGTAATTCCAGAAGATATGGATTATGACGAAGTCTTTGACGACATTTTCAAAAAGTACACTTCACGTCATAAACTTGTCCGCACCAAAACCATCAACATGGGCAGTCTTTATAAGCTCACCTACGACATAAGGTTAAAAAATAACGTTAAAGAAAAAGCCATGCTTGACGAAATCCGCGTCAAAAATATGAATCTTAAAGTCTTACTCTCCGAACCGTGTTGCGAAGAGGAGGTCTAATGGAAGATAATTTTGCTCTCGAAAAAAAACATAACTACACAATCTGGTATATTTTGTCCGGTCTAGCGCTCGTTATTGTCCTCACCGTCGCAGTTATCATTAACAATAACCAGCCATCCTCTAATCAATCTCAAATTCCAGGCACCATCCATACCGATAACGGTGACCTCAAAATAAACTGGAACCGTTATTCTACTTATGATATAGAACTCACCGAATCATTAACAATAGCACAGTCCGGCACCTACCACATTACTGGGGGTCTCACAAACGGCAACATCATCGTTAAAGTCCCAAATGGCGTCGTCAAACTAATTCTAGACAACGTCACTATTGCCAATGAAAATGGTCCCGCCATTGCTTGTCTTGAAGCAGACGATCTCGTCATTGAACTCGTCGGTAGCAATACTTTAAGCGACAGCAAAACTTACAGCGCCGATTACGACGAGGATGTCACCGCAGCAATCTACAGTAAAGGTGATCTTACCTTTGAAGGCGATGGCACACTTAATCTCACTGCAAATTTTCAAGACGGTATCGTTAGTAAAGATGATTTGAAATTCAACTCTGGCTCGTACAATATCACCGCCGTAGATGATGGTATTCGCGGCAAAGATTCCGTTTATATCGTTGATGGAAAGTTCGACATTACAGCTAAATCTGACGGCATCAGATCCACCAACGAAACCACTCAAGGCAAAGGCTTCGTCCTTATCGAAAAAGGCAACATCAATATCGCTGCCGGCGATGACGGAATTCATGCTTATAATATGCTCCTCATTCAAAATGGCACTATCAACATCACCAAAAGTTACGAAGGTCTAGAAGCTCAGGTAATTACTATTAACGGTGGCGACATTTCCATCATTGCGAATGATGACGGCATCAATGCAGGCGGTGGTGCCGACTCGTCAGCCAATACTCGTCCAGGCGTCTTTGACGTTGCCGAAAATTGCACCATTAATATCAACGGTGGCTCTGTTTATGTCAATTCGGCTGGCGATGGCATTGACAGTAATGGTTATGTTTATTTTAATGGTGGTTATGTCGTAGTAGATGGTCCCACCAATAATGGCAATGGTGCGCTTGACGCCGGTATCAACATCTCAATCAGTGGCGGCACCGTCATCGCCGTCGGCGCAAGCGGTATGGCCGAAACTCTGGGTAACAATTCCACTGTCAATAATGCAAGTATTTATTTTGCCAGTGCAGAACCAGCTAAAACCATCATCACGATCAAAGACTCCTCCGACAATATTGTCATCGAGTACACTTCCGCCAAAGCATTCAATCATATGTCAGTCGGCACCAAAGCCTTCAAAACTGGCGAAACCTACACCATTTACGTAAATAACGAAAAAGATCAAACCTTTACAGTTTCCAGCATCACAACTGTTGTCGGAAACTCTGCTCAAAACTTCCAGCAAAACGGGCCACGTCGCTAAAATCCACCCCATTCGTCATCACCACTATCACAAAAGTACGATCCGCATCCGGAAAATCTACTACCGCCGCGTCATCGTAGATAAGCCACCCATGTGCATCTGGACTGTATTCCCAACCCACCTTATTGTATACGTTCACCGTATCCGAAAATCCACTTGGCAATCCTTGTCGCCAATTATAAGTCGTAATCGGTTGATTGAGGAATGAATCTAGCATTTTAAGTGCAATATTTTCCGTAAAATCTTCACGTTGATAAAACTTAAGCATTATTTGCATAATTTCCCTAGGCGTCGCCATTAACGACCCCACTTCCACATTAGGCAAATCCCATTCATCCTGTACAATCTTATCCAGCGTGTCTCTACCAATCATCCCCCACAAAGCCTCCGCACATTCCGAATGAGACTCCCTAATTGCAAGGTCAAGACACTGTCCTACATTATATGCAGTTCCATTCACCACATCATCCATCTCCCATTCACCATTGACCACTTTCATATATCCAGCATAAACCACGAATAATTTATAAAGTGATGCTGTTGCAAATTTTTCATCCGCATCATACTCTCCCACCACTTCACCTACCATTAAATCATAAATAATTACACCTTTCTTCCCACCCACCGAATTCACCCAGTTATCTACTGTATCCTGAAAATCCATCTTTTTTACCGCGCCACCATCTAAACATTCACGACTATTCACGACTTCGCCACCAAGCACAGGACATTCCCCCACCAGTTCAACACTATCTTCGCGTTTTATAAATAAACTGGTTCCGATCATCCACACAAAAACCACCATCACGAGCGTCGTTGCAAATGTAAGTCCTATTACAGACCACGGAAACTTTTTTCGTGGTCTCTCCGGCCCGCTGGCAGTTTTGATGCCATCAATTCTTACGGCCTTACGTTCATCAATCTTTCTAGAAACCATTCTGTTGTTTCCTCATCCAATAGTCTTGTTTGCATATCGCCATCATACACCGTCGGCACAATTTCCGTCTGTAACAGTTTATCCTTATAAATATGGTGCACTAGTATCAGGCTCCTCGTCGTCCCTGGCCACCAAACTTGGTCAAAAAACAAATTTCCTAGCCCATAATAAATCACACCATTGCCGTATAGTTCAAATGTTTGTGGTTGATGTGCACTCGTTCCCACTACCACATCCGCACCCATATCAATTAGCTCACGGAATAGCCCTACTTGGTCACCCGCCGCCGAATTCGCTGCATCGCAAATCGGATCCTCATATTCCGAAGCGTAGGCATTGCATTCATAGTATTGTACATCCACAATCACCAAATCCCCCCGTGCCTTCGCTTCCCCAATTTGTGCTTTTGCTACTTCCTCATAATACTGATTTGCCCCGGGCGTATCGCCATAAGTCGCTCCACCAGTTGACTCATTAAATGCCAACATTGTTACGTTATTTCCTTTTTCAGAAATTTCCAGAGGCACCGCCGCCTCATCCGCCGTCTTACCGCCGCCTACAATTCTAATTCCATTTTCACGGTACCAATCTATCGTCTCCGCCGCTGCTAAAGCACCGCAATCCTGATTATGGTTGCCAGTTAGTTCCACAATATCCAAACCAATCGACGTCAATGTGTTAATAAACCTTTTGTCCGAACATATATTTTCCGCCGATGCAAAATCCGTAAATGAAGATTCATTGGAAGTATGCGTCAAATCAAACGACGATAGAAAATCTTTTATCTTTTCCGCAAAATACGTCGCATCGCCTACTTGATATAGCTTTTTATTCATTCCACGACTCAGTGCCGTCACTCCAGTCTGCGCCAAAGTCAGCACCTCGTCTTGAGTCGGAAAATCTTTGTTCCCCAATACATCAATTATCAAAGGTTTGATTTCCTTCTCATATAAGTCGGACTCAAATTTTATAATTCGAAACACTGCCCCAGAACTAAAATCATCCAAATAATAATCACTATTTATTTTAAGCAGCTTCTTCGTAAAATCCAAATCATTCAGTTCAATCAGTTCCCAACCGCAATTACAATTTATAAACATTTCGTCCGCACGCTCAACTTCAACATTACTCTCCGTACTATAAAAATCCGTTACCGGCACATATATATTATACAGAAACTCTCCTTCACCAAGTTCTGGCATTTTTAATTCATTTCTTGCTGACACCACCACATCTTTATCCAAATCCACATTCTCGTCAAAAATTGCGTCAAGCATTCCTAATTCTGCATCGTTTAAGTTCTCGTCATATCGCACTACACCCGGCACACGGAATACACCAGTTTTAGTCACAAACTGCACGCCAAAAAATACTCCAACAAACAATACGACAAAACACAGTAGCCCGATAATCAAATTCCTCGCCAAATGTGTTTTTCTCATAACACAATTATAACATACCAAACTTGTGATATAATAAGTTTATGTTTAAATGGCTCAACTGGTTTGGTTTTAAAGGTGGCGACGTTGAGAAACAAATAGAATCTCCAGACGGTCGCAACGTATGTCATTTTATTTTACGGAGCGGTCAAATTTACTACAAAGTAATGCGCGACAACAAACCACTCATTGAAATGTCCAAATTAGGTTTTAACATTTGTGGCGAAAATCCCCTTGGCATTGACCTTAAACTTATCCGTCAAAACACCAAACGCAGTGACGATCAAATCGAGCTTCTCTGGGGCGAAGATCATTTTATCGACGACAAATATCGTGAAATCGCATTTTATCTCACCGAAACGCGAGACTCGCACCGGATTATCACGCTAAGATTTCGCGTTTACGACAACGCAGTTGCTTTTCGCTACGAAATACCCGCTCAACCCAAATTCCAACGTATTGCCGTTGCCGATGAATTGACCGAATTTAACATTAATCTCAACTCTACCGCCTGGAAAATCCCCGCCTACCAACCAGACCGTTACGAATACAATTACGAAAAATCTTCCGTCTACGATTTACGTAAATCTGTTCATACTCCACTCACTATCAAAACACCCAATGGTTATTACATCTCCATTCACGAAGCTGCACTTTATGATTATGGTTCCATGACCATTAAGCTAAATCAGCAAGACAAACTAAGGGCCGACATCACTCCACTTTCCGACGGTACCAAAGCCCACCTAGACTTACCTTTCGACACACCATGGAGACTAATCATGATTGCGGATTCCGCTATCGAACTCACCACCAACCGTACCATGTTCTGTCTCAATGAGGCACCACGTCAAGATTTTTCCTGGGTGCATACTTTGAAATTCATTGGCATTTGGTGGGCCATGTACGTTGGCGAATGGACCTGGGCGCCGGGCGAACGTCACGGGGCTACTACTACACATGCCAAAGAATACATTGATGCTGCCGTCCGTCTTGGTATTTCTGGTTTACTTATCGAAGGCTGGAATGACGGCTGGGAAGGCGACTGGCTCAAAAATGGCATCAATAACAGCTTCACAAAATCCACTCCAGATTTCAATCTACCGGAAGTCGCAAATTATGCCAAAGAGCATAAGATAGAGCTCGTCGGTCATCACGAAACCGTCGGCTTCATTGATAACTACGAAAAACAATTAGAAGCCGCTTACAAATATTACGCTGACAACGGTATCCACTATGTCAAAACTGGTTATGCTGGTAGCCAAATTCAAATCAACGGACGCAGAGAATATCATCATTCTCAGCTCGGCGTCAAGCATTACCAGAAAACGGTCGAGTTAGCTGCCAAATATCATATTTGCCTTGATATTCATGAGCCAATCAAAGGTACCGGCATCGAGCGCACTTGGCCAAACTTACTTTCCCGCGAAGGCGCTCGTGGTCAGGAATATGAAGGCGGCGCCATTACTCCATCTCACGCTTGCTATCTTCCATACACTCGACTACTATCTGGCGGCATGGACTACACCAATGGCATCCTTGACATTATGAACAGTGTTAAACGCATCTCCACCACCATCACTCGCCAAATCGCCTATTTCATTACGATTTATTCAGGTATGGCCATGGCTGCTGACCGTCCATTCGTTTATGAAAACCGTTTTCCTGATCTTTTCAAATTCATCCGCAATGTTCCTACTAATTTTGAAAAAACCATACCGTTGGCTGGCGAGATTGGTGAATACTACGTCGTTGCTCGTGAAGCTCGCAATAAAAGAGATTGGTACGTCGCAGGCGTCACCGATGAAGTTTCACGTCGCGTTCACATCAGCCTCAATTTCCTAGATAGCGGTGTTTATAAAGCCGAAATCTACACCGATTCAGACGACGCCCACTACCGTGACAATCCATTCGGATACAAAATCACCGAAAAACATGTTGGCCGCAATGAATCCATTGACGTGTATATGGCTTCTGGAGGTGGGTTCGCTATAAAACTTTCGCAGTTAGCATAAGCCGATGCGTCGCATCGCCATCGCCCAAGTCCTCACCAGCACAAGTCATTATCACCAAAGTATCAACATTCTCACCTTTCAAAATCCTACTCATTCTAATTTCTTCCTTTAGGATAATTTCCTTTTTTACGACGACATATTCTTTTTCACCATATATTATATAGTCACCAATTGAAACACCGTCAAGCCCGTCAAACACCGTACTTGCGTGACCAATAATTAATGTTTTATTTTCATGCTGGGAAAAACCTCCTGCAATGTCTTTTGGCGTCTTTAACTCACCATTATCCAATTCCAGTTTTGCCACTTCGGTCGTAAGTCCAATCGTAGGTATCTCAAGCCTTCCGATAACATCATATTCCGTCGCCGCCCCTGCCGGCATAAAACCAATCGCCAAAAAAGCGACCATCAAAACAACATATAACTTCCCGAAAAACGCTCGCAAATCAAAGGATTTCCTTAACTCCACACTCCTCCTTTGATACAATTATAGCACAAGCGCCATCAAAGCATCAATCATAATTTAAACCCCAGGCGAAAACATTTTTAATTTCTTTTCGTGCAATTTATAATTCTTATCATGCATCCCCACTTCCGCCCAGAATGCTTTTGAATGATCCATATGATTCAGATGCGCCAGTTCATGCAGAATCACATAATCTCGCAACGCCTCAGGTACTTGCATTAAGCCTATATTTAGAGAAATCGTTTTATTCGATGAGCAACTCCCCCATCTCGTATTAGCATGCGTCAATCGACATTTATCATACGAATAACCATACAACTTTGCATAGTATTCCAAACGATACGGCAAATATTCTTTTGCTTTTTTCATCAACATTTTTTTCTGATAGTCTCGCGCTCGTTGCTCTTCCGGATTCTTCACTGGTAATTTTTCCCGGATTGCCTCACGGCTAGAACTCAAAAATCGCTTCGCCAAAAACTCCGAAGTATACTTTGGCACACTCATCTGCAATCGCCCAGAAGTAGAAATAGAAAACTTCACCCCACGCGCTAGGGTATTTTTGCGAACGATTACTTCACCGAATTCCTTATCGTTTATCAACATCCGCAAGTCCAGCAAGAGCATGCTTGCTTTGCGTCTCAAAAGTATGCTTGCCAGAAAGAATAATCGGATACTCGGATTCCGTCGGCGCTTCTAGCCCAGAAACCACATTATCATACATTTCACGAGCCTTACTCACTGACCTGTATTGAAACTTCATTCGCTTGCGAATCGTCGTAATGTCAGTCTGCACCCAGAACAAAGATGGTTCATAACCAACACCATAAAACAAATTCTTTAGTTCACGACGTTCTTCTTCCGTATCAACGCCACCTTCTATAATTAAGTTCTTATGAGTTCTCGCAATTAATCGCAAAACCTCCATCATCGTCTCTCGCGAAAAATCATATTGTTCCATAATCTCATTGATATTATAAAATGCCAAATCGTACCTTTCAGCAAATTTCGCCGCAAAAGTAGTTTTGCCACTACAAGGCGCTCCGAAAATCAACAGTGCGCGTGATTTTGATTTCTTACCTTCCATAATAATCCCATTGTATCATATTTTACGGACAAATAATAATTTTAATTATTTATTCCGTGATGCGCCGTAAATGAATCCGCACTCAACTTTTCGAAAACATAACCATTTGCTAAACCATATTTAATTATCTCTTCTACCGCCGCCACAGAATATTCTTTTATATCGTGTTGCAAAACTACAGAATAGCCATATTCTACAAACCCATCTATCACATTTGAAATTATCTCGCTAGTATCAGTTGTTTCACCAGCATCACCAGAAGTTACATTCCAATCAAAATACGTAAATCCGCGCGCTTCCGCCTCGCCAACTAGTTGCGACATAATATGTGTTCTTCTGTCATACCTTGCACTCACCGTATTAGAACTCCCACCAGGAAACCTCATCAAATATGAAGTGTGTCCAGTGATGTTTTTAACTCGCTCCTGCACACGATTTAAATCTTCAAAAAACTCATCTACTCCACGATACACATAAGAATAATCATGAGAAAACGTATGCAGTCCCACCGCATGACCTTCGTTATATTCTCTAGCAATCAGCTCATCATCTCCGACGCCAGTCACGAAAAACGTTGCTTTTACACCATATTTAGCCAGCACATCCAATAATTCCGCCGTGTATGGCCCCGGGCCATCATCGAATGTTAGATAAACTGTACCGTGATACTCCGGCACCACATATACAGTTCGCCGCATTTCCGCCTTATTGCCAGATAAATCCGCGGCGGTATACACTATATCATATACACCAATAGCAGTATCATTGACTGCCCCGTCAATCGCAATCTCCACTGCATCGCAATCATCAACCGCAACAGCACCTTGTTCGTTATATTTTTCGCCAATCCTTATAGATTGCACCGCCTCACCATTTAGAGTTATTTCTGGTGCGTCCTTATCCATCTTTGCACAATATGACTCAACCGCAAAGCCAGTCTTATCTTCTAAGCCTCTTTCTAAAATCGTCGTAGAAAGTAGTATTGCCACTAGTACGGCAAAACAAGCCACCAAGCTCAGACTTAATGTAAAATTAATTTTAAATCTAGATCTTCGTTTGTTACTAGCCATCTATTGCAATCATCATATCATAATTAAAATAATATGTCAAATCATTACTCGTAGTCAGCAAGGCGCATTCTTTTACAATCTCATAATTCGCGCTATAATATAATAAGAAAGTGCATTATGTCAAAAATTGCCAAAACTCCCATCATTATTGTTTCGATTACCATATTCGTTCTTGCAATGTTTTTAATTGCAATGCTAAGTCCGCATAATATCACTAGCGATAAACTCACTATCATTTCTACTAGTTTTCCTGGTTACGATTTTGCTCGTGCTATCACCGCAAACAGCAAAAACACCGAGGTCAAAATGTTATTACCTCCTGGTATCGACCTACACAGTTTTGAACCTACTCCCCAAGACATTAAAACAATTATTAATAGTGACATTTTTATCTACGTTAGCGGCGATTCCGATAGTTGGACTAACAATATACTAAGTCTCATCGACCCAGATAAAACCTGTATCATCAAACTCATAGATTTAGTCCCCACGGTTGAAGAAAGTTTAATAGAAGGCATGGAATCAAACGAAGAAGATGAAAATGCTGACAAATCTACCGTCTCCGAACCAGAATATGACGAACACGTCTGGACTAGTATCACAAATACTATCACTATTATTAACAAATTAAAAGACGAAATCATTTCTCATGATCAAATCAATTCCGATCTTTACCAGAAAAACGCCACCGAATATACATCAAACCTCAATGCACTAGACGAAAAGTTCAAATCGCTCGTTGAATCCACAGACCAACATACTATTATCCTCGGCGATCGATTCCCCTTCCGCTATTTCGTAGAAGCCTACGGCCTTGATTATTTCGCCGCTTTTCCCGGTTGTTCGGAACAAACTGAAGCCAGCGCCAAAACTATCGCTTTTCTTATAGATAAAATCAAATCAAACCACATTCCGGTCGTTTTTCGTACCGAACTTTCTAGTGGTAAAATCGCCGACGCCATTGCCACAGAAACAAACACCAAAGTTCTAGAACTTCATTCCGCACATAATGTCTCGCAAACCGACTTTAACAACGGTATTACCTACTACGATATTATGAATCGTAACTATGATGCATTAAAAGAAGCGTTATCCTCATGAATATCACACCACTCATCGAACTTCAGCATTTATCTCTCGGATACAATGGGTACCCAGTCCTCTCCGATATTAGTCTAACTATTGAGAAAAATGATTTCATTTGCGTTGTCGGGCCCAACGGCTCCGGCAAATCTACATTAATTAAAGGTATTCTCGGACTCTTAAAACCGCTGAAGGGCAAAGTCATTTATCATAATCTCAAAAAAAATTTCATCGGCTACATGCCACAAGAAACCGATGTTGACCCGTCTTTCCCTGCCTCAGTTTATGAAATTGTCTTGTCAGGCACGCTAAATCAAATCGGGCATCGTTTCTTTTACAATCAAAAATCAAAACGGCTGGCAATCGATAGCCTCAAAACCTTAAAAATTGGATCGCTCAAAAATCGCCCATTTTGTGATTTATCCGGTGGTCAACGTCAAAAGGTCCTCCTTGCCAGAAGTCTCTGCGCAACTTCTAAATTATTAATTCTAGATGAACCTTCCAATAATCTTGACAGCAAGTCCAAACGAGAACTCTACCAAACTGTCGTCAATTTGCATCGAACTTCTGACATCACCGTCATAATGATTACCCACGACCTAGATCACGATAATCTTATTGGTAATAAAATCTTATCCCTCCGTCAAGGTGATTTCTTCTTCGGACCTACCAAAGATTTTATCAGAAAGGTGCATCATGAATAGCCTACTGGAAATGTTCTCTTACTCATTCATGCTTCGTGCATTCATAGTCGGATTACTTATCGCCCTATGTGCCGCACTCATCGGTACACCGCTAGTCCTTCGCCGGAACTCCATGATTGGTGATGGCTTATCGCATGTTGGTTTTGGCGCTTTCGCCATCGCCACGGTCCTTGGGCTCGCCCCATTGGAATTCGCTCTACCCATAGTCATCATCGCTTCATTTTTTATCATTAAACTAAACAACAACAGCAAATTACATGGCGACGCCGCCATCGCCCTCGTCTCAACCAGTGCTCTCGCTATTGGCACTTTTGTCATTTCTATTACTAAAGGTGTCAATGTAGATATCAATAATTATCTTTTCGGCAGCATCCTTTCCATAGGCGATACAGACACCATAGTTAGCATTATTTTATCAATTCTCATGGTTTTGTTATATGTGTTTTCTTATAACAAAATTTTTGCCATCACCTTTGACTCCAAATTCGCCAAGTCCATCGGCATCAATACCGAACTATACAATATTATTTTCGCAATACTTTGTTCTGTAATTGTAGTGCTTGGCATGCGGTTAATGGGAGCTCTACTTATTTCTAGCCTCATAATTTTCCCCACTCTGTCGTCCGTTCAATGTTTCAAAAATTTCCGCTCCGTCGTAATATCGAGCGTCATTATTGCCCTAATTACTTTTACTGTTGGCTTAATCACATCATATCTCTATGCAACGCCTACTGGCGCTACTATCGTCATCGTTAATTTAATCGTTTTTATTATATTCAAACTAATTTCAATCATTCAAAAAAGGCCACGTTAAACGAGCCTTGATGGCAGGGGCGACAGGAATTGAACCCATATCTACGGTTTTGGAGACCGCTATACTAACCGTTGTACTACGCCCCTTTTTATTTAACCTTGCATTTAGTACCTCACTAAATAAGTTATTCTTCCATTTTATCACAAAATCCACACAAAACATAGAAATTATGCTAAAATAAAAAATGATGAAAATACTCATGCTAGGTTGGGAACTTCCACCACACAATAGCGGCGGACTCGGTGTTGCCTGCCTCAATATGGCACGCGCGCTTTCACGCCAAGGTGCCGACATTGATTTCGTCGTTCCTTACGAAGCTGAACATCCCGACATTAAATTCATGCATGTTCTTTCCGCCACGCACCTAGATCCCATCTACCGTTACGGCGGTGGTGCTTATGAATCCATGAAGCTACTTGAAAAGATCATCCCCACTCATCAGCACGATTTAATTTCCATTCGTGATGTTCAGAAATCTTACTGCGAATTCGTAGATAAATATCTCATGGATTACAAGCCCGCTGTTGTCCACGCCCACGACTGGCTTACTTACGAGGCAGGCATTCTTGCCAAGAAAAACTACAGCATTCCTCTTGTTGCCCATGTCCACGCCACTGAATTTGACCGCGCCGGCATGCACGAAGGAAATCCCCTCATTCACGAAATTGAATACGAGGGCCTTATGCTTGCTGACAAAATCATCGCCGTGTCCGAAGCCACCAAACGCATCATCCATGAGAAATACCACATCCCGCTTAGTAAAATTGATGTTATTTATAATTCTCTCGACGAAAACTACGAACATTCCGACTACCACTTCCCAGATCATTCATATCAGTTCCTTCTCGAACAAAAACGACGTGGTTGCACCATTATTTCCACCGTCGGCCGTTTCACCATCCAAAAAGGGTTGCACCACCTCATGGAAGCCGCCGCACTCGCCATTTCCAAGAATCCCAAGCTCATCTTTGTTTTCGCAGGTGATGGTGAAGAAAGAAATGAGCTTATCGAGCTCGCCGCAAAACTCGGTATCGCAAAGAATGTTATTTTCACCGGTTTCATCCGCGGTAAAAAACTTCGTGACATTTATTCTATTTCCGACATCTTCGTCATGAGCTCCGTCTCGGAGCCCTTTGGACTCACTGCACTTGAAGCCGCCCACCATGGCGATTGTTTAATTCTTACCAAACAATCCGGAGTATCCGAAGTCATCTGGTCGGCCCTCACTTACGATTTTTGGGATCATCAGAAACTCGCCGACGAAATCCTTGCCGTTGCAAACAATCACGCTCTTCGCGAATCATTAAGTCAAAACGTTCTCCACGAATATAACAAAATCTCCTGGAATCAAGTTGCGAAAAAATGTTTGAAGGTTTATAATAATGTAATAAAACATAAGGGTTATTAAAGTTGCGCGCGATTTGTTTATATCTACACATTCATCAGCCAATTCGCTACCGCGAGTATTCCATTTTTGATGTCGGTAATAACTCCAATTATTTTTACGATAACTATCACGGACGCCAAAGCAACGAGCGCATTTTTCGCAAAGTTGCCAAGAAGTCCTATTACCCAATGCTAGATTTATTACTAGAGAATATGAAGAAATTTCCAGGCTTCAAAGTATCATTTTCCATCACTGGCACCTGGCTAGAACAAGCTCGTGAGTGGGAGCCGTCACTTATTGATAAAATTCGCGAAATGGTTAATCGCGGTCAAGCCGAAATCGTCGGCGAAACTTATTACCATTCACTTGCTTTCTTCTACAATCGTGACGAGTTTAACGATCAAGTCAAAATGCACGCTGAAACCATCCAACACACTTTCGGCGTACGCCCACGAGTTTTTCGTAACACCGAATTCGCCTACAACGATCAGCTCGCTCACTGGGCCGAAAAAGAAGGCTATAAAGGCATCCTTGCCGAAGGTTGGGATAAAATCCTCGGCTGGCGTAGCCCAAATCACGTCTATCGTCCAGCTGGTTGCCAAAATCTCAGACTCTTACTCAAAAACTACCGCCTCTCCGACGACATTGCCTTTCGTTTCTCCAATCGCAACTGGTCCGAATGGCCGCTTACCGTCCCGAAATACCAAAAATGGCTAGACGACGACTGTCTTCGTGGCAATCTTATCAATCTTTTCATGGATTTTGAAACTTTCGGCGAGCACCAATGGAAAGACACCGGCATATTCGACTTTATGAATACTCTCATCCCCTCCTGGCTTTCTGAGTATGAAAACAAATTCGTCACCGTTTCCGAAGCCTGCGATTCGGAAGCTCCTATTGACGAAATATCCATGCCCGATACTGTCACTTGGGCTGACACCGAGCGCGACCTCTCCGCTTGGCTATCCAATCCAATGCAGTGGTCCGCCATGGACAACATCTACGGTCTTCGCGATCAAATCCTCGCTACAAAAGACGGCCAACTCATCTCCGACTGGCGCTACATGACGACAAGTGACCACCCGTATTCTATGTGTACTAAATACTGGAACGACGGTGATGTCCACGCTTACTTCTCCGCCTACGCCTCACCTTACGAATCGTTCATGTATTATATGAATGTCCTCCGTGACATAGAATATAGACTCACAAAAAAATAATCCCGAGAGGGATTATTTTTTAGCGTTTCTTCTCTTTTACTTCGTTTCGACCTAAGTTTTTCTTAGTCTCAGTGAATACCACATGTTTACGAAGTACGGGATCATACTTCTTCAAAGATAGCTTGTCAGGAGTATTCATCGTATTCTTCTTGGTGTAGTACGCACGCACGCCAGACTCTTCAGAAACGAGCCCAACCAATTTTCTCTTAGTATTATTCTTCTTTGCCATAATTGTCATTAATTATACCACGCCCAATTGAAAAAGGCAAGGATTTATTCCTTGCCATGTGGTAAAATGCTTAGAAGAAGATGTAGAAACAATCCAGGCGCGCATCGCGATAACTACTGCCACAAGACAAATAGTGTATAAGCATCTGCTGCTCCGTCAGAAACGGTCTGCGACATCTCGGACAACTCCAAGTCATTTTCTCTCCCCCTTTCAAATGTACACACATTGTAAAACATCACCTTTACAATAATGTTACAAGCATTATATAGTAATCAAGCACTTTTTGCAAGCAGTAGCTCAATGAATTCCCGCACTTGCTTCATCGAGCGACTCTTATCCGCCGTCAGGAACAATTCGGTATCATCTAAAAATCCAAGTTCCGTTACTTGTTTATAAACCGCCTTCAAAATCGCCAGCATTTCGTCATCATCAACTGCATCATAATCAAGTACCTTATCATATACATCACCGAACTTTTGGTCTTTCATCACATACAAGATGTGCCCGCGCGTCACCTTATAGTTACGATACTTCATAGAATTATTAAGCAGTTTTTTATAAAACCACAGCTGCATCATATGCCAATAGAGTCCAGGTTGCGACTCCCACTTACCATCGTTATATGCGCCAGTCTTGTAATCATACACTTCAATCGTTTTTTTCGCCTCGTCTATCACCATATGATCAATCACACCCGTAATTGGTACGCCATCAACCACCACTGTTTCATTATAAAAATTCACTTCCGCGAGTCCCTGTCGTATTATCTCGCCAAACTTCTTAAGTGCAAGCCGCAAACTCTCCTCACCCCTCTCCAGTGCCACGCGCTTATTCTCATCCGAAGTGTCATATTTATTAACTTCCGTCTTAAAATAATCCACCGCCGCCTCATCCGTGAGCCCCACTTTCGTCACTTGCTCAAAAGTCGCGTGCATCACATTGCCAATTACCAGCGCCACACTATCAATGTCACGTGGCGCCCCCAACACATAATTCTCAAAGAAACTCTGCGGGCCATTATAGATTATATCCAGAAACGACGTCAACGCCGATGCCGACATCCGCATTCCACTCAGCCGTGCCCGATAAAACGCTCGCATATCCGGCGACTCTGCAAAATATACCGACAACCAATTCCGTACATTTTCCATACGCTCCGCTTCAGATTCCTCGTCGTACATTAGTCTCACCTTACGCGTCGGCAAAAAAGGCGAAATCACCTCCTCATTTCCCTCGGTCGTCTTTTCGACATGTTCATCAAAATACGCCAGCCTCTCCGGCGATTTACCGTTAAAATCTTGCAGTGAATTAGTGATATAGAGCGTACTCTTCGCTCGTGTCAGCGCCACATAGAGCACCCTTAGCCGCTCGCCATCCGTCATTCCCGTATGTCTTATCTGCGTCAAATTCTTCGGCAGACTCAGCAGATTATTATTGCCCTTACTCTTACCCCACGCCATGTTGTCGGCTGACAAAATGAACACATATTCAAACTCTAGCCCCTTCGCTTTGTGTGCCGTCAGGATTTGTGCCGCCTCATCTGCATCGCGATACGGCGAAGTAGCCGTAAGTGGCATTTCCGCCGCCTCATATTCATTTAACATTGCTACAAAATCCGCAAGTTTCAGTGGCTTATCACCATAATGTCGCGCTAACTTTCCTTTAAGCGACGCCAAATTTTCATAGAACCGGAATCTCTCGTACTCACTCAGCTTCTCTGCCCCCATCCGTTCCGCGACTTTATAAAGTATCGATTCCAGCGGTTCCGTAAACGATTTCACGGTCAATTCTGCCAAAAACTCCATCACCTTTTTTGTAGCCTCACTACCATTTTCCGCAATATATTCACTTGTCTCAATAT
>JAZOUF010000020.1:0-8273 GCA_045657985.1 Candidatus Nanosyncoccus sp.
AATAGAAATGAAGCTGTAGAACAATTTATGAATAAATATAATCGATTAGAAGAGTTGATACGAGAAAAGGACTATGAAAAAATTAAAGAGATAGTTGATGTTGAAAGTCTTGCAAAGTATTATTTAATAACGGAATTATCCAATAATCCAGATGGATTTTTCTCTAATTGGTATTTTTATATAGATGGAGCGGAAGACAAGATTCATTTAGGTCCGATGTGGGATTTCGATTTGGCTTTTGGGAGTGAAAAATGGGTTGCGCCAGAACGGATGGAAGGTTTCTTTAGTCCACTGAATATAATGACGCGACGTGATGACATTTTGTTTGAAGATGGTGGGCGTAAAGAAAGACCTACCTCTGCGTTGATTTATAATTTGATGGATATCGATGAATTTAGGGAATTGATTAGAAAAATATATGTAGAAAAATTATATGGTAAGAGTGGCGAGATTGTTGAATATGTTAGAAACGTTGCTGACGAAATAAGGACAGAGGCTATGATGGATAATTGGAAATGGAATAAAGGTGATTATGATGATGCGGTGAATTATTTGGTTTGGTGGATTGAACAAAGATGTTGGATGATGGATGTTGTGTATGGTAGAAATGGTTTGTTGCTAGATTTGCGAACAGTAAACAAAATATAATTACTTTTTGGCGCGACGCTTGGAGCGGAGGTAGGAGATGCGCCAGCGTAAATGGATGGTGTGGAGCCAGAACTTTTCTTTAATGGTGGGGTGTGGGCCGAGCCAGGATTTGAGATTTTTGTAGGAAGTTTGCCAGTTTTGCCAGTCAGTGGAGACGGAACGCATGGTGCTGGTTTCAGTGCCGAAGTTGTAGATGTAGAGAGGCTTGAGAACGAAAGCTGGTTCGCCGGAAGCTTGATTTAGGTAATCGAGCACAAATTTAGTATCTTCGGCAAAATTGAGTTTGGTGTCGAAAATAAGTTTACGGGCGATTTCGGCGCGATAAAGCTTGTTGACGGAAGAATACATACGACCGTCTATGGCGAGGAGGTATAGAATATAGGCTTTGGCGGATTCGCGTGGTTTGCGGTTGCGGAGAGGATTAATGTAGACATCCTCGGCGGATTTTTGATGAAGGCGTTTATAATGAATGCCGCAGACGGAGAGAGAGGTGCGGTTATTATATGGTTTTAATAAATCTTCTATAAATGTGGGTTTTATTTGGTCGTCGCCGTCTATAAAATTGACGAAGTCGCCTGTGGATTTTTGAAGTCCAGCATTGCGAGCGGCGGATTGACCTTGATTTTCTTGGGTGACGACGATGATGCGAGCGTCTTTTTTGGCGAATTTTTTAATGATTTTTGGAGAATCATCAGTGGAGCCGTCGTCAACGAGGATGATTTCAAGATTTTGATAAGTTTGATTGGTGACGGAAGATAAACATTTTTCAAGATATTTGGCAGTATTGTAAATTGGGATGATGATGGAAACTTTGGGATTCTTGTTAATAATATTGCCGATTACGATGGATGGTGTGGATTTGGAGTCGCCAAAAACAAGTTTGTCGTAAAAAACGTAATTTAGGATCATGGTAACGGCGGTGGTGAAACAGAAGATGCCGGTGGATTCGACGAAGTTATAGTCAAATGGAATGTGAAGATTTGTGAATATTTGATGAGTAAATTGGTAAACGGGAGTGATGAAGCCAAAGAGCCAAGTGAAAAATGGGCTGATGGCGATGGCGGTGATACCGTTCCAAAGGAAAAACATAATGATACCGCGCTTGGTGATATGGCGTTCTTTCCAAGTAATTCTGGAATGAAGGATGTATGCGAGAATGGTGGCGAGAGCATAGGAAATAATACTATCGAGCCAGAGGAGTTCGTTGGAATT
Source organism: Candidatus Nanosyncoccus sp. (assembly GCA_045657985.1). GTDB lineage: Bacteria > Patescibacteriota > Saccharimonadia > Saccharimonadales > Saccharimonadaceae > Nanosyncoccus. The sequence continues at coordinate 1,861 of JAZOUF010000020.1, forward strand.
AAAAATAATACGGGCAAGAAAAGTATAAATTGCGAAGTTGAATAAAGCAAGAATTGCACCGATGATGGCGAATTTGCCAATGCGAAGAGTGGTTTTTACTGGCATGAAATGATTCCTTTGTTATAGATTGGTTCAGGTTCGCCCCAATTTACGATCATGTTGGCCTGAGATAAGTCAAGAACGTGAATGCGAGATGGCATGGTGTCTGCGGGGTCAAGACAGATGGTGGTTTTTGGTGAGTCTTTGATGTAAGTTAAAACTTGGGACATTTCGGAGTGATATTTAATAAGAAGAACGCCGTGAGTGATGACTGTGGCTAAAGTTAGTGTGATGATGAGGGCGCTAGATAATTTGTTAAACTCGAGATGTGGAGCGAAAGAACGAAAAATGATGATGATGCCGGCTAGATAGGCGGGAATGAGAAGACGTGGCGGGGATTTAACGAGTGAGGCGCCGAGAATATGAATAATAATAAATGTGATGAAAATAATGAAGTAGTTAATAGTGGTAGGGGAGAGATGAGTAAGATGGTGGAGATTCAAAAGTTTTTTGCGTTGATGAGAGAATAACAGACAAAATGCGGAAATGATGATAAGTGGGATAAAAACGAGACCAAAATTGTATATTTCGTGCCAGACGAGTTTAGGAATGTTGGAAAAGACGTCACTGAAAGGCAGATAATCAAAAGCTAAGGCAGCGGTGGTATCAGTGTAGTGATCGACGCCGGAACCAACAAGCCAACAAATAAGAAAACCGGTGATTGTGCCGACAATGCCACCATAAAACCAAAATGGGAGAGGTGGAAAATGTTTTTGTTTGATGGAGATATATATTATATAGATAACAGCTGTGGCGAGAAAGGCGAGTGGCGTGATGGTGGCGGACATGCCGAAAAGGAGTCCAGCAAAAAGCATGGGAATGGTAAATAAGAATGGATGTTTGGGATGCAAGGAGTGGGTGACGAATTTGAGATATGGAATAGCAAATAGTAGTGTAATGAGTGCGAGCGGAACATAGTTGTGAATCATGGAAAATTCATGGTAGAAAGCGCGTCCAAATGGAGTGATGATGAAAACAAAGAATACGGCGCAGAAAATGAGCGAATCTTTAATTTTGAATGACGGTTTGCGATTGAGAATTAAATAAGTCATTAAATAAAAAACTGAAGTAATAGCAATAACGTCTAAAAGGCGGAAGAAAATGTCGGGGCCAAATTTGAATTGATTATCGTAAAAGTCTATAACAGTCCACGCATAGACGTCGGTGATGCGGGAATTGAAATTGAAGGCGTTTGTGGCGTCTTGAAGGATATTGATTGGATTTCCATTCTGGAGATTACCGGCACCCTGAAAATTATCTTCGCCGGAGGTAGTAATAAAAAAAACTGTGATTAGCGAAAAGATAATTGGGAGTAGGTATAAAATAACAGAAAAGACACGAGATTTAGTGAAATGACGCTCCATAATAACATTATAGCACGGGCGTGATATAATGAGGCTATGAAGAAGAAGATTTCGGTGGTAGTGCCTGTGTATAACGAGGAAGAGGGGATTGAGGAGTTTTTGGTGCGACAGCTTGAGCCGGTACTCGTGAGTCTAGATTATGATATTGAGGTCATATTAGTAAATGACGGTTCGCGTGATAAAACGTTGCGGAAAATTGATGCGATAATTGAAAAAAGTGAGATACCTATAAAAGTCGTGTCGTTCTCGCGGAATTTTGGGAAGGAAATGGCGTTAACGGCTGGGTTACATTATGCTGAGGGCGACGCAGTGATTATGATTGACGCGGATGGACAACATCCAGTAGAAATGATTCCGAAAATGATTGAAAAATGGGAAAAAGGCGCAGAAGTAGTGACGGCGGTGCGTGGTGCGAACACGACGAAACACAAGATGGCGTCACGAATGTATTATGGAATGATGCGGATGATGGGAAATAAGAACTTAGTGGTGGGGGCGATGGATTTTCGGTTGGTGGACCGGGTAGTGGTGGATGAGTTTAATAAGCTGAATGAGTCTAACAGAATTACGCGCGGGCTGATTGATTGGTTGGGTTTTGAACAAGAATATATCAAAGTAAATACAAAGAACCGGGCGTATGGCAAGCCGACATATAGCTCACGAAAGTTGATGAAACTCGCGGCGGATAGTTTAGTGTCTTCATCTAAGACACCACTTACGATTTTTGGATATGTGGGGATATTTATTACTGTGGTGTCGGTGATATTTGGACTATTTATTTTAGTAGAACAATATATTTTGGGGGATCCGTTGAAGTTGGATTGGAGTGGGGCGGTGGCGATGAGTGTGTTTGTGTCGTTCTTGGTGGGGCTAGTGCTAATCTCGCAAGCAATGACAGCGCTTTATATTGCGCAAATTCATTCAGAATCGAAAGGGAGACCACTCTACGTGGTGGATAAGAAAAAATCGCGGAGAATATAAATGAGCAAAGGTAAGGTGTTGCTTAGTTTTGATATTGAAGAGTTTGATATGCCAAGAGAGCGGGGTGGGACTATCACACTAGAAGAAGGAGTGAAAGTATCGGCGGAGGGATTGGAAAAGATTTTGGACTTATTGGCACGAACTAAAGTGAAAGCGACTTTCTTTTGTACAGGAAACTTTGCAAAGACGAGACCGGATTTGATTGTGAGAATGCGCGATGGTGGACATGAAGTAGCATGCCATGGAGTAGATCATTTTAATCCGAAATCTACGGATGTGTGCGAGTCGAAGAAGATTGTGGAGGAAGTCGTAGGGGTGAAAGTAAGTGGTTACCGTCAGCCGCGAATGTTTCCGATTTCGTATAAAGAATTAGCTAGGTGCGGATACAAATATGATTCTAGCGTGAACCCGGCATTTATCCCGGGGCGATATAATCATTTGAATGTGCCGCGAACTCCGTTTGTGAGGGAGGATATTCTGGAAATACCGACGTCAGTGGCGACGTTTATGAGAGTACCTTTGTTTTGGTTGGCGTTACATTTGTTTCCAGTTTCGCTGTATGTGAAAATGGCGAAGATGTCGATACGAAAAACTGGATATTTTGCGACTTATTTTCATCCGTGGGAATTTGCAAGTGTTTTGATAAAGTATAAAATTGTGCCTGGATATATAAAGAAAAATAGCGGAAAGAAACTGGTAAAAAGGTTAGAAAAAGTGATTTTAGTATTAAAAGAAGAGAATAAGTTTTTAACGTATGAGGAATATCGGGCTAGTCTGGACAAAGCTTGACTTTTTTGCTATAATATTTAGCGTTTATGGAAGATAATTATATTCGAGTGCGGGGGGCGAGACAGAATAATTTGCATGACTTGGACGTTGATATACCGCGAGATAAGTTGGTGATTATTACTGGGCTTTCTGGGAGCGGGAAATCGTCACTAGCTTTTGATACGATTTATGCGGAGGGACAGAGGCGGTATGTAGAGTCACTGTCGTCTTATGCGAGAATGTTTCTTGGGGTGATGGATAAGCCAGATGTGGATTCTATTACAGGGCTTTCGCCGGCAATTTCAATTGACCAGAAATCGACATCACGGAATCCACGTTCAACTGTAGCAACCGTGACGGAAGTATACGATTATTTGCGTCTGCTTTTTGCACGAGTAGGGGTGCCACATTGTCCAGTTTGTCACAAAGAAGTGTCCAGGCGGAGTGTGGAGGATATTGTAAACGAAGTGATGAAATTGCCGCTTGGTTCTAAATTGATGGTGCTAGCACCGATAGTGCAATCTAAAAAAGGTGAGTTTTTGCATGTATCGGAACAATATACAGCAAAAGGTTTTTCACGCGTGAGAGTGGATGGAATTATTTATGCACTGGATGAATTTCCGGAATTAAATAAAAATGAGCGGCATGATATTGAAATAGTAGTTGATAGGTTTGTGCTGTCGCCGGATTTATATTCGAGGATTAGTGGGTCGATAGAGCAGGCGCTGGAGCTTGGCCAGGGAATTATGAAGATTCTCAAAATAAATGACACTTCAACGGCGGTAGGTGAGAACCGAATTTCTAATGAGGCGACAGAGGAATTAACTTATTCGCAGAGGTATGCGTGTCCAGACCATCCGGATGAATTGATTCCGGAGCTTAGTCCAAGACTATTTTCATTTAATGCGCCAGAGGGGGCGTGTCCGGATTGTACTGGACTAGGCTCAAAGATGGTAGTGGATCCGGCGTTGGTATTTAACAATAATTTGACTATAGCTGAAGGTGGGATTCGGCCGTTTAACCGGGTACAACAAGATTCGTGGTGGCTAAAAAGATTGATGCAAGTGGGGGTGAAGCACGGATTTAACATTTATACACCGATTGGAGAGTTGTCGGATGAAGTGCGACATTTGATTTTGTATGGAACGGGCGATGAAAAATATGAGATGAAGATTAGTGGTTCGGGGAGATTTGCGGACGGAACAGTATATGAAACGACTTATGAGGGGGTGATTCCGACTTTGGAACGACGATATAACGATCCAAAAACAAGTGAATTCACGAAACATGATATCGAAAGATTTATGCGAGTGAGGGAATGCCAGACTTGTCATGGAGCGAGGCTTAAGCCTGCAGTTCTTGCGGTGACAGTGCATGATCTAAATATAGTAGATATGTGCAATTTGGATGTAGATGCAACGATCGAGGTTTTGTCGCAGGATTTGGGATTTTCGGAATCGGAAATGTTGATTGCGGCGCCGATTTTGAAGGAAATTCGTGAGCGTGTGAAATTTATGCAGGATGTGGGACTCGGATATTTGGAACTTGGTCGGGCGGCGAATACGCTGTCTGGTGGTGAGGCGCAGAGAATTAGGCTGGCTACGCAGATTGGGTCGGGACTTCAGGGTGTGCTTTATGTGCTGGATGAGCCGTCTATTGGTCTGCATCAGCGGGATAATGATAAGCTAATAGCGACGCTTAAACATTTGCGTGATTTACATAATACGGTATTAGTGGTGGAGCATGATGAAGATACAATGTGGGCATCGGATTATTTGATTGATATTGGGCCGGGTGCTGGCGTGAATGGTGGGCGTTTGGTGGCTTGTGGTACGCCTGCTGAGGTAGCGGCGAATCCGGATTCGGTGACGGGGCGGTATTTGTCGGGAGCGGAGACGATACCGGTGCCGAAGAAACGTCGAAAGGTGCGTGAAGGTCATGAGCTCGTGGTGGTGGGTGCGAGGGAAAATAATTTGAAAAATATCGATGTAAAGTTTCCGTTAGGTGTGATGACGGTAGTGAGTGGTGTGTCGGGTTCGGGAAAGTCGACACTAGTAAATTCAATTTTGGCGAATGAACTTTTGTCGCGGTTGCATCGAGCACAGACGGTACCGGGAACATTTGAACGAATTGATGGGATTGAGAAAATTAACAAGGTAATTGTAATTGACCAGAGTCCGATTGGACGGACACCGCGGTCTAATCCGGCAACTTATACTGGTGTGTTTAATGCGATTCGGGAACTGTTTGCGGCACAACCAGAAGCGGAGGTGCGCGGCTACAAAGCAGGAAGGTTTTCATTTAATGTGAAGGGCGGACGGTGTGAACATTGTCAGGGCGATGGGGTAAATAAAATTGAAATGCATTTTTTGCCTGATGTGTATGTAACTTGTCCGGCTTGTCATGGGCGACGATATAATGCTGAGGCACTTGAGGTAAAATATAAAGGTAAAGATATTTCGCAGGTGCTTGATATGACGATTGACGAGGCGGTGGAGTTCTTTGCGAATATTCCGTCTATTGCGCCGAAACTGAAGACGATTCAAGAAGTGGGGCTTGGTTATATTCGGTTGGGGCAGCCGGCGACGACTTTTTCGGGTGGGGAAGCACAGAGGATTAAACTTGCGACGGAACTTGCTAGGCGGTCTACTGGTAAGACTTTGTATATTTTGGATGAGCCGACGACTGGACTTCATACGGATGATGTAAAAAGATTACTTGGAATTCTGAATCGGTTGGTGGATGGAGGTAACTCAATGATTATTATTGAGCATAATCTACATGTGATAAAAAGTGCGGATTGGGTGATTGATATGGGGCCAGAAGGTGGACTGAAAGGTGGATTAGTGGTAGCTGAGGGGACGCCGGAGGATTTGGCGCGGAAGGCCGATACGCCGACGGGTGAGTATTTGAGAAAGTATTTAAAATAGGATTTTGATATGGTGGGGTTGGTTTTTGGCGGTTTGGGATTGTGGTTGTGGTAGAAACGGAAGTTTTTATGGTTAAAATGATGGTGGTTGTGGTAAAATGGTGGTATGGACGAAGGTCAAAACCTGAATAATGGTGGTAGTGGTTTGGGTGCCGCAGGTGGTTTTGATGCTTTTCAAAATAATAATACTTTTCAAGACGTTGGTGCGGCGATGTGCGGAGGTGTTATGCCGTCGTTTGCCTGTACAGGTATTTCGTTGCGCGCGAAGGATG
>JAZOUF010000021.1:0-12146 GCA_045657985.1 Candidatus Nanosyncoccus sp.
CTCGCCGTATCGTAATTTCTGAATTAGTTACCAGTCCCGCTGCGATAAAGCTCATTGCCTCTATCGGGTCTTCCGACACATGATATTCCACATCCTCATCTATTACCGACCGCCCTCGTACCACCAACCGAGTCGTGCCAATCCCACTGATTTTCACCCCCAACTTCTCCAAGAAAAAGCACACATCTTGTACCATATAATTCGGCGAAGCCCCCACAATCGTCGTGCGACCCGGGCTTAAAGCCGCCGCCATCAAAACATTTTCCGTCACTGTATCGCCACGTTCTGTCAATACAATATATCTATCCGTATATTTCCGTAAAGTCTCTTGACGCACCGATACATTATAGAATCCACTTTCACACACCGCATCCACCGTTAATCCAAACGATTTGAGTGCCTGGATGTGCGGCTCCACCGTCCGCGTCCCAAGCGAACATCCCCCCGCATAAGGCAACTTAAAATTTGGATAACGATAAAGTAGTGGCCCAAGGAACATAATAATCGACCGTGTTCGCCTCGCCGCCTCTACATCCATCTCGTCCAACTTTAATTCGCGTGGTGATATAATTTCTAGATCACGATTACGGTTATGCCACCGGCATTTCACTCCAATTGACTCCAGAACCTCAATGATTCTAAACACCTCCTCAATCCGCGCCACTCTGCGTAGCACCGTCTTGCCAGAGTTTAGAAGTGCCGCACACAAGAGCCCCACCGCTGCATTTTTTGACGTATTTACTGTAATTTCACCAGAAAGTTCTTTCCCGCCCCGAATCCGAAAGCTCTGTGAAACTGAATCATTTATAGAGAGAATCTGATTGCCTAGTGCTTCTGATAGCTTCTTAACCATCTCCAGCGAGATATTTTGCCCACCTTTCTCAATTCTATGTATCGCCGACTGGCTCGTCCCCACCTCGCGCGCCAAATCTTCCTGCGTCCACCCCTTCTCCACGCGCATCTGCTCGATGGTTTCGCCGATTACCTCCTGATAAGTCTTGTTCTTCTTCATTACCACATTATATCACCATGCGAATATTTTGCCAACAAATTTTTTCTATGCTACACTATTCTTATGAAAACTATTAAAGATATTGATTTAAAAGATAAAACTATTCTCGTCCGCGTGGACTATAATGTCCCACTAAAGGACGGCAAGACAGAAAGCGACCTACGCATTCGCGCCAGCCTCCCTACGCTCAATTACCTTCGTGAGCACGGCGCCAAGAAAATCATCCTCATTTCTCACCTCGGTCGCCCCGAGGGTAGAGACGCCTCACTTAGCCTTGCACCTGTCGCCGAAACTCTGAAGAAATTACTGCCGAACGTTTCTTTCGTCGCTGATGTTTCTGGCCCCGACGTAGAACAAGCCGTTGCCAAAATGTCCAAAGGTGACATTCTCTTGCTAGAAAATTTGCGTTTCTTCCCAGGTGAAGAAGCTAATTCAGACGATTTTATTCGCGAAATCATTGACTCCGTCAAAGCCGACCTTTATGTTCAAGATGGCTTCGCTGTTATCCATCGCGCTCATGCTTCTACTGACGCTGTCAAGAACCACCTTCCAATCTACGCTGGTCTGCTCCTTGAAAAAGAAGTTGCCAATCTCACCGCCGCCACGAAAGACCCAGAACACCCAGTCCTTCTCATTATCGGTGGCGCCAAAGTCGATGATAAACAACCACTTATTGAAAAGTTTTTACCTCAAGCCGACCACATTTTCGTAGGTGGCAAAATCGCCGCTGACGGCTACACATCACAAGATTCCAAAATCTACGTCGCTGAAGATTTTGATGAGAATTCCAAAGGCAAGAAATTAGATATCGGTCCACTCTCCACCACCAAACTTGCCGATTTCATTACCGACGCCAAGACAATCATCTGGAACGGACTTCTTGGTTACGCCGAAGATCCTGCCTATGCTACCGCTTCTACCATTGCCGCCGAAATGCTTGGCGAAAAAGAAAACGCCACCACTATTATCTGTGGCGGCGATACTACTGGCTTCGTTGAAACTCTCGCTGAGTCTCATCCAAGCCTTAATTATTCTCTCGTCTCCACGGGTGGTGGCGCTTCACTTGAATTACTCCTCGGGAAGGAACTCCCCGGACTAGAAGCTATACACTCCTAACCCTAATCGTATCAGTTCCGTTTTTATTCTTATCGCCCGATACAATCACGGCAAGCAAATCTTTCACGCCATCTTTAGTTTTTAGATATCCAGTCGACTTCAATTCCATTGCAAGTTTCAAACCAAATTCTTCCGCATATGGCCGCACGAACGCTGAGTTTGCATAAAGTAGCGCTAATTGATTCGCTACTCTTGCATTAGATGTTACCGACACAATCGGTAAATTCGGTCTTTGTGCCGCTATTGCAAGTGATGTAGCACCACTCGCTGTCTGACAGATAATCACATCCGCATCAATTTCCTCCGCCAGTCGCGCCGCCGCACAAGAAATTGCATCATACTTCGCATCACCTGCTTCTGGCGATTTCGCAATAGAAGCAATCCGCGAATGATTTTGTGTGTATAATATCACTTTCTTCATTTCTTTCACGGTTTCTACCGGATACGAACCATTTGCCGTTTCATCCGACAGCATCACCACATCCGCACCTTGCACCACCGCCGTTGCCACATCTGAAACTTCCGCCCGTGTCGGCTCCGGCGAATCCACCATCGATGAAAGCATCTGGGTCGCCACAATGCATGGCTTTGCGTGCGCCCGACACATTGCAATTAGTTTACGCTGCACAATTGGCACCACCTCAGCACCTGCCTCTACCGCCATATCGCCACGCGCCACCATAATACCGTCCGACACTTTCACAATTTCTTCTAGATGTGCATCCGAAGAAATCGCTTTCTTCGTCTCGATCTTTGCAATCACTTTTGCCGTTGACCCAAGCGCAAGCAACATCTGTTTTAGTTTCTCAATATCTGATGCCGACTGTACAAATGACAACGATACATAATCATAATCACATTTAGCACCATATTCAATATCGGCAATATCTTTTTCGGTCAAAATATCCCCACCAAAATCCGTATCCGGTAAATTCAATCCCTTACGTGACATGATAAATCCATCATTCAGTATTTTTATCCGAATTGCTGTATCTGATTCTATCGCTACAATTTCAGCCTTCACTTTTCCGTCAAATAACGACAACGGCTCCCCCACCTTCACTTTTTCCGCCAAATTATACTGCACCGGCACCGTCATTCCGCCATCATGCTCATATCCTTCCGCCGCTTCTAGTACTAGTTCATCGCCCTTTGTAAGGTCTAACCTGTTGTCGCGAATCATGCCTAACCGAATTTTCGGTCCTTGCAAATCTTGCAAAATCGCCACCGAACGACCTTTCTTCGCTGCTGCCGCACGAATCCACTTTATCTGCTGATCGCGTTCCTCATTAGATCCATGCGAACAATTCAATCTACAGCCATTCACTCCAGCCATAATCACTTCTTCAATTTTCTCAGCCGAATTCGTCGCCGGCCCAATCGTTGCTAGTATCTTAGTTCTCTTAAATAATTTACTCATACTTTTATCTTACCATATTAAAGTATTTATGGTAAGATATACTTATGGTTAAATCCAAACAAACACAAAGAAGCAATAAATACCATTCATCTCGTGTCCACAATAATGCCTCGCACCTTTCTCTTGCCAAAGTTCGCGATCGCAAAGTCGCTACCATAGCTAAAAACGTTATCCTTGCAATTATCGCCCTCACTACTCTCACAGTAGTCACCATCATCCTCATCACACAATTCTCCACCCCGGAACACATAGTCACTCACGAAATAGAATCTATCGCCACCGACTATTATGAAAACTACTTCTATCCAGAAATTGCCACCGACAACCCTAGCTCGCCTGAACAAATTTTCGCCAAATACGAAACTACCGGCTTCGCACGTGTTTCTTTAAGGCAACTTCTCCTGTTTGACAATGAGCGACACGCCTCCTCCGCCACCCTGCTTTCATCGCATTGCGACACCAATACCACTTTTGTCCAATTTTTCCCCACCGCACCATTTAGCAAATCTGACTACCGCACCGAATATCATTACTCTTGTAATTTTTAATTTATTTGCTATAATATATACGTGGTCTCGTCGTATAACGGTTAGTACAACGGGTTTTCATCCCGTCAACGCGAGTTCGACTCTCGCCGAGATCACCAAATACTCAAAAGACCTTCAAGGTCTTACTTTTTTATTAGTTCCAGAAACTCCACTTCATTCATTCTCGAAATACCCAACTTATCTGCCTTATCCATCTTAGACTTACCAGGTTTCTCGCCCACAATCAAAGCTGTCGTCCCTCGCGTTACCGACGAAGTCACTGTCGCGCCAAGTGCCCGCAACCGGTCTTCTGCTTCTTCGCGTCCCATTGAAGCCAATGTCCCAGTCACAATATATGATTTTTCAGAAAGCGGCAAATCTCCACCCTCAAAATCCATTGGCCACACATCAAGTTCTTTCAACTCCTCTAATAACCTCGCATTATCCTCATCTGCAAACCAGGCCAATATCGACTCCGCTACTACATCGCCAACATCGGGGATCATAAGCAAATCATCTTCCCTCGCATTTGCCAAATTGTCAAGCGACCCAAATTTTCGCGCCAAAGCCATCGCCGTCTGTGCTCCCACATGCCGAATTCCGAGCGCCGTAATAAACTTTGCGAGCGGCGCACGACGCGACGCATCAATCGCCTTCACCAAATTCTGCGCTGACAATTCTGCGAATCTTTCTAGCTCTGTCACTTGTGGTACTTTCAACCGATACAAATCCGCAATCGATTTTACTAACCCACTATCCACCAGCGCCGCCACATTTTTCTCACCCAAGCCCTCAATGTTTAATGCCGGCTTTGACGCATAGTATTCTATCGCGCGTTTCAAAATCAACTCCGACGATTCTCCCGCCAAGCGATACACCGCCTCACCATCTGGACGTACAAATTTTAGTTCCGGATATTGCTTCTTAAGCGCCGCCACAAAATCAAACTTTTCCGCCCCCTCCGGCCGCAATGTCAAAAGTACTTCCTTCACTTGCGGGATAATATCCCCCGCCTTATAAATAATCACCGTATCGCCAATCCGAATGTCTAGCCTGGCAATCTCGTCCGCATTGTGCAAAGTCGCATGCCTCACCACTGACCCCGCCACCACTACAGGGTCAAAAATCGCCACCGGTGTCGCCGCTCCCGTTCTTCCTACTGAAATCACAATATCGCGCACTTTCGTCGTTGCCTCTTCTGCCGGAAACTTAAATGCCACCGCACCACGTGGTGTTTTCCCTACAATTCCCAATTCATCATAGACTTTACGGTCGTTAATCTTTATTACCATTCCGTCCGTATTAAATGGCAAGCCTTTCCGATAATCGTCCAATTTATCAATGTATTCAAACAGCGCTTTCTTTTCATTCGCCTTAAACACTCTGTCCTCTCGCGAAGTCTGGAATCCTAGTGCGCGCAAAGTTTCGTAAGCCTCATGCCAGGTTGGAGAGTCCGGCTTCACTAAATCATACGCAATAAACCTAAGCGGTCGTGCCGCCGCAACGCGCGGATCCAATTGTCGAATTGACCCCGCTGCGAGATTCCTCGGATTCGCAAACTCCGGCTCGCCATTTTTACGTTGAATTTCATTTAGCCTCTCAAAATCTTTCTTAAAAATCACAATCTCCCCTCGCACCTCTACTTCTGAAAGAGCATTATCCTCTGAGGACTTTGTGGACCCAGCTGGATCCACGAGGAGTGACTGAGCCCCGTGAAGACGGGCGCGAGGAAACGTGTCCGAAGAGGATAAATGTTCTTTCAGCTTTAGTGGCACATTCTGAATTGTTTTCACATTGAGCGTCACATCTTCACCGACTAGTCCATCTCCGCGCGTCACCGCCTGCACTAACACACCATCACGATATTTAAGCGAGCAAGCCAATCCATCCATTTTAATATCCGTAAAAAACTCGTCAATTCGTCCTCCCGGTACCAATTTCTCACTTCGTGCCACCCAATCCAGCACTTCCTCCCGCGAAAAAACATCCGCAAGACTAATCATCCGTTTTTCGTGCGCCACTTTTTCAAACTTATCCAACGGTCGCCCCGCCACACGTTGCGTCGGCGAATCTGGCGTAATCAGTTCCGGAAACTCCGCCTCAAGCGACGAAAGCTCGTGCTTCAACGAATCCGCCGCCGCTTCACTCATGATCGACTCATCTAACACGTGATAATGATACCGATAATCATTAATTAACGCCCTCAACTTCGCGATTCTTTTTTCTGCATCTATTTTATTCATAAATTAACTCCTTATAATATAAATACAAATACACTGCCACATATATCACTGATACACATCCCGCCACTATTGCCATAATTGGCACTAACATCGCCATTTGCACTCCCCACCAATTATAAAGCGCCAAATTCACTAGCATGGCTAATCCCACCAGTACTCCCCAAATAAGCACCAGCACTAGTATCAAAACCAACATCCTCAGCACAAATCTCACCCTTTCACCGATCATTAGTTCATGAGTAAGCTCTAACGCTCTCAGCGGATACATTCCCGGCACGCTCACAGCTACCAGCGCCATCATTGTTCCCGACAGTAAAAATCCCGACAGCACCACCATCAAAAGCGCAAACAGCACAAATAACGAAGCGTAAAACATATTTCCAAATAAATTTGTTTCCACCGCCGCCGAATATCCAATCACGATTAGCATCACCGGAACACACTGAATGGCAAGCACTACAAACACCAAAAGCACTGACACTAGCGGTGTCATTGCATTATAAAGCCCATCGCGAAATTTCACCTTCTTCCCAGCGGTTATTTGTCGCACAAAAAACAGCGCCACAAGCCACAACATCAAAAACGTCAAAACCCATATTAGCACTGCCGCTTCTTCTCCCACCGCAAACGTCATCGCCCCCAACAAAACCCCCACTACTGCCAATGGCAAAAATAGCCCAACGTTCGTAAATATCAAACCAAAAGCTGCTCTCACGCCGAATTTACTAAACTCGCCACGTTTCCCACTAGAACGTTTTTTTGCCATGCTCTAATCTTTCAATTCTTTTCTCAATCGGCGGATGCGTACTAAACAAATCATTGAAAAAACCTTTACGCAAAGGATCATTGATGTACATTGACGCTGCCGCCGTATTCTGACTCTGCATCGGTTGTGAGTGAGCCTGCAATTTCTTAAGAGCGTCAATCATCCCCTCCGGGTATCTTGTGATATTCACTGCTGATGCATCGGCCAAATATTCCCGCTGGCGCGACACCGCCATCTGTGCCCCCGCCGCCAGTATTGGCGACAGTATCGCCGCAACCACAATCAGAAGGTACCCCACCGGGCTCCCCTCATTATCTCGCCGTCGGCTGCCATAAAACATCATCCGAAACGCGATATCCGATATTAGCCCCACTACGCAAGTCAGCCCGAACACAATCATTGACACTCGAATATCATAATTCTTCACGTGCGACATCTCATGCGCCATCACCGCCGTAAGTTCCTTATCATTCATGATATCCATTAGGCCAGTCGTCGCTGCCACTATCGCGTGTTCCGGATCTCGCCCCGTCGCAAACGCATTTGGTGCCTTATCCCGTATCACATACACCTTCGGCATCGGCAAGCCCGTTGTAATAGACAAATTCTCCACTATATTATATAGTCTTGGATTGTCCTTCTTGCTTACTTCCTCAGCACCAGTCATCACTGTCGCAAGCGACCCAGAAAAGAAATACTGTATCACCGCATAAACTGTCGCCACCACTACCGTCCATACTGCCACCCATGGGTCCTTAAAATATACCGCAAACGCCGCCGCAATCAACCCAATCATCAGCACAAAAGCCATCATAATAATGATGGTCCGTCGTTTATTTTGCGCAATTTGTTTATACATAATCTCTCCTCATAGCGCCCCCCTAAACGCTACAATTCAAATTAAAACTTCACTTCTGGCGCTTTATCTATTTTTGCTTTTTCGCTGTCTGCTACTTCAAAGTATTCACGTTTCTTGAAATGCCCAAACAAATTGTTGATAATGTTTGCTGGAAAAGTTTTAATCTTCGTGTTGAGTTCCTTTGCGCCTGCATTGTAGAATCTGCGTGCCGCCTGAATCTTATCTTCTACATCTTGTAACTGTTCCTGCAACTTCACGAAATTCGTATTCGCCTTGAGTTCTGGATACGCCTCCGCAATTGCAAAAATCCTTCCAAGCGCACCCTGCATTTCCTTCTCCGCTTCTGCAGCTTGCTTCACTGTCTTCGCACCCATTACTGCCGAACGAGCCGAAGTCACCATCTCAAAGGTTTCTTTCTCGTGCTTCGCATAGCCCTTTACGGTTTCCACCACGTTTGGTATCAAATCCGCACGATACTTAAGTTGCACCGTAATATCCGACCACGCTTCATTCACTCGCTCATTCAAACTCACTAATCCATTATATAGTCCAGCAACAATCGCAATTAATAGTATCACCACCGCTACCACAACTATTGCTATAATTCCACCTATTGGCATATTATCTCCTTTTAATACTAAAATGGTGCGAATGAAGAGACTCTAACTCTCGACCTCTTCCTTGGCAAGGAAGCGCTCTAAACAACTGAGCTACATTCGCACATAGCATCATTATAACACACATTTTTTATTTTTACCAAAAAATCTTTTTCATGTTATAATGTAACTATAAACTTTAATCAAAACAAACAATGGACATCGTTTTACAAATATTACTACTCGTTGTCGGCTTCGTCATTTTAATCAAAGGCGCCGACTGGTTAATTGACGGGGCAAGTTCTACTGCCACACATTTTAAAGTCAGCAAACTCCTAATAGGCCTCACCATTGTTGCTTTCGGCACTGGCGCACCAGAATTTGCCGTCTCCATTTCTTCTCTTCTAAATGGCACTACCGATATGCTACTTGGCAACGTCATCGGCAGCAACATCATGAACATCTTACTCCTTATCGGCATCGGCGCCATCATTCGCCCTATCACTATTAAAAAAGGTACTGTCAGCAAAGAACTCCCACTCCTCCTCCTTATCTCTACCGTTCTCGTAGTATTATTCCTAGACACTTTCCTCATGAACTCCGAAATCAACACGATCTCTCGCACCGATGGCATCATCTGCCTGCTATTCTTCGCCATTTTCCTATACTATATTTTCTCCACCGCCCGCAAAAATCGTGAAGAAAATAAAAAATCCAAAAACAAAGCCAAAAAAATCGAACAACCAAAATTCAAGCTTGGTATTTCTATACTACTAATTATTATCGGTCTCGCCGGCGTAGTCGGCGGTGCCGAACTTGTCGTTGACTCCGCTTCCACTATCGCTAGGACTATCGGTATTTCTGACCGCATCATTGCCCTCACAATCGTCGCATTCGGCACCTCGCTTCCCGAACTCATCACTACAATCAAAGCTGCCAAACGCGGCGAAACCGAACTTCTCGTCGGCAATATCATCGGAAGCAACATTTTCAACATTTGTATTGTTTTAGGTTTACCAGTCGCCCTCTTTGGCACCGTCACGCCGGACAGCTTTGAGATAATGGACATCGTCATGCTTATTGGCTCTGCCGTCATCCTCCTTATCACTGCACGCACGGGTCATAAAATTACGCGTCTGGAAGGTCTCCTCATGCTTGCCATTTTCTCCATCTACTATAGTTATCTCGTAATTGGGGCACTCACTTAATGGAGTGGCTCATTTTCGTTGCCATCACCGTTGTCTTTGATTCATCTCGCATCTTCATTGACAACTATATTTCTGATGTCTATTTTGATGGCCATACTGCTGTTTCGCAAAAATACTACTACGCTCATCTCTTCGTCATTCTCGCCGCCGTCATCATGCTTATTACGGGTGTAGATTTTTCTGCCCCCCTTCCACTACTTCTTTTTACGGCATCCGGCATTATGTCTAGTCTTGCCGGCATCCCCTACTACCGCGCCCTAGAACTTGATGACTCCACCAATCTCGGTATTTTCATGCAGCTCGCTCCCGTTCTTTATCTCATTCTCGGTTGGCTGTTTCTCGGTGACTCTTTCTCAGCCATACAACTTGCCGCTTTCGCCCTCATTCTTTCCGCACCACTGCTTATCGTTGCCACCACCAAGAAACGTAGTCGCAAAATCAAAATCAAAGCCGTTCTTTATGCCTTTTTATTTGTCACCATCGCCGTCATCGGCAACTTCATCTTCGTTAAGCAAAACGTCACCCATGCCGAACTCAACTTTTTTACCGAAATGGCCTTTGTTTTTCTTGGCAAGGGGCTTGGCAATTTCCTTATACTCGCATTCAAACCAAAATGGTGTCGTCGTTTTCGCACCGTCGCAAAACGCAACAAGAAGATATTCCGTCCACTTACTACTTCCGCAATTTTTAGCATCACCAAAGATTTCACCTATCGCGCCGCTCTCACTCTCGCCCCATCCGCCGCCATTGCCTCCGCAGCTTCCGACTCTTCCGAACCTATCGTGATTTTCTTCATGGGGCTGCTACTTACTCTTATCTCTCCAAAAATTGGTCGTGAGAAACTCGCAAAGAAACCTGTCATTATTCACCTCATTGCCACCGCGCTTGTTGTCACTGGTGTTATTTTACTACGCAAATTCTCCTAACCTATGTTATAATAATGCTACAGGATGGTGCTTTGGCGGAGTGGTTACGCAGCGGTCTGCAAAACCGCGTACACCGGTTCAATTCCGGTAGGCACCTCCATTTTTTTATACAAAAACACAAAAAATCGCCGTCCGATGCGCGAAATCCTCACAGACCTCAAAAAAGCGCCATCCGCAAATCAACCCAGGACGAGCCATCGCTATACGGAAGGCGCAAAGCTATGGAGGACTCAGAGTCACGAGAAACGCAAAAGCGAGAACTCAGCCTAAACGGCAACGGTAAGCTACGAGCGGAGCACGCAACGCACCGGGAAACCGTAGTACCGCCTACTCTGAGCCGCCGGGTAGAGAGCGCCCGAAAGGAAACGCAGGCGGAACGCTATAGAACCAGACCGCGCAGTACTGGACCAGAGGTAGCCGCCCGTAGCGTAATAGTTAAGCGCGGCCCCATTGACGTCACCGGAGCGCACAAAGTAAAGTGGATTTGTGCGGAAGTTATTAAAGCCATTGGTGGCCCAAACAGCATTTTGCCACATAGTGTTAGAGCTACTAGCAGGATTATCTGGCATATTGGTTGTTCTACCAGTAGTAATACCATAAGCAAGTGCCAAGCGGTTAAATTCAGTTAAGTTGCTATCTACACTAGAGTCACTACCAGAGAGTCCTTCTGGAAGTCTCCAGCCTTTAGGGCAAATAGAGTTAACGGCATCATAGTAAGGCATAGCATTGGAGCCATCGCTGTAGTCATTTCCCCAAGCACTAGTATCGTTACTAGCCACAGCAGCAGTCCAGTTGTAGTAGTTACCTATATGATAATGGTTACATTCAGCGTCTGTATGACCAGCTGCGATACACTCCCAGCGTGTACCAAATTTAGTATCATTGCTATCACTACCAGAAGTGAATACATAACGGGTGCCACCTTCAGCCTGATATGGAATGGTATCACTATTGGTCCAACCAGTCACGAAACTAGCATTATCACCATCTGCTGGAGTGCCGGAGTTCAGGACTGATGGTGTCCCCATAGATCCCCCAGCAGGAGTCCAAGTGATAGTACCATTAGAAGTGGTATAACCCATAGTAGTGCCTAAGTCTGTATTAATGTCTGAATCATTGGAGGTAAGTGTTCTTACGCCAGTATCACCAAGCACTAGGTCTAGGTTCTGGGTCATCCAGAGAGTAGAGGTTTCGCAGGGGTTAGCCCCATTGTTATAATTAGTGTCCATACAAAGTCTAGCTACTGTATAAGTCTTACCATCACGAATATCTACAGCTGTAACTTCTTGATTAAGGCCTAGGCTTGCTCCCCATACACCTACATTCTGCATGTAGATATTATCATTAACTGGAGTGTTTAGTGACCACATAGCATAAAGGTTAATGTTATTGGTCTGTGCAGTTTGATCTAGATTAATTTGCGCACCTGTACTGTACTGTGTTCCATTAGTACAAGTATCTACGCCTACATTA
>JAZOUF010000022.1:0-6722 GCA_045657985.1 Candidatus Nanosyncoccus sp.
CGAAGTAATCGGTGCATGGCTTGGCTGGCTAATCTTTAATTCTTTCCACCTAGCTGGTGGCGAGACAGCTGTAGCCGTTCCATCTTTGACTGCCGTAGGAGAAAATCAATTCTGGCTCTTCGCCATGGTTGAACTAGTGGGCGCCATTATCATTGCGTTCTTCTTCTCACGAGCCCTCAAATACAAACGCAGCGTATTCACTTTTGGTGCAACCGTTGCTGGTGGTACCATCCTTGCTGTTTTGCTTGGATATATCGTTTCCGCAGGCTTCCTAGGCCTCAACGGCAACTTCATCTTCAATCCAGCTTCAGCTCTCATGTTCCAGATTTTCCCAACCGCAGGTGAGAACTTCGGTGAAATCTTAGGCGGCGTTTGCCAAGCGCTTTCCATCTACGCATTGCTCCCAATGATTGGTGGTACTCTCGGCTTCTACCTATCAGACTTCATGAGCAAACTTTCTAGCGAAGAATAAATACGCGCTCATCAACAAAATAATACCCCCTTCGGGGTATTATTTTTTATCTAGCTTTTGGGAACAGTGGTTCTTCTGGTGGTTCAATAGGATCAGCAAAAATCGCTTTAGTTTTTTCCGCCGTCGTCGGCATAAATGGACTTAGCATTTTATTCACAATTAGAAGTTCACGAATTAACCCCTGCATACAGTCGTTAAGTTTATCAACCTCGCCATTCTTCGCTAGAGCCCATGGTTTCGCTTCATCAATTTTTCGGTTAATCCCTTGCACCATTTCCCACGCATAGTCAACTGCGCGCGAAAATTCAAACTCTTCCATCAGCGTTACATATTCCTGTGGCAAATCAATCTCCACTTCACCAATGCGAATCTCATTTTTCTTCGCCAAAGTAGCCAGCCTCTGCACCAGATTCCCCAAATCGTTCGCTAGCTCATTATTATAAGCATTCTCAAATTTCTCCCATGTAAAATCCGAGTCTGCAAATGTATCGATATGGCGCAAAAAGAAATATCTAAATGCGTCCACCCCATGACGATTAAGAACTTCCATCGGATCCACTACGTTACCGATTGATTTTGACATCTTCTGACCATCCGCAAGCACCATACCATGCGATACCAGTGTTTTCGGCAATGGCAATCCAACACCGAGCAGTATCGCCGGCCAAATAATCGCATGAAATCTCAAAATATCCTTACCCACAAATTGTGCAGTCGCTGGCCACCAATCCGAAATATCCTTTTCTGGAAAACCAAGTAACGTAATATAATTCGCTAGTGCGTCAATCCATACATACATCACTTGTGATTCGTCATCCGGTACTGGCACGCCCCAAGTTAACTGTGAACGTGGTCGCGATACCGAAACATCCGGCGAATCTTCTAATAGTTTTAGTATTTCTTTCTTTCGGAATTCTGGTAAAATCAACATCTCGCCAGATTCTATCGCTTCACGAATTCGCTCTTTGAAATCCGAAATCCTTAAATAATAATTTTCCTCTTCTAATTTCTCGTATGGCTTTTGGTGGTCTGGGCATACTCCATGATTCTCGGTGCATTCTTTTTCTGTCACAAACCTCTCACATCCCGTGCAATACCAGCCCTCATATTTATTAAGATAAATATGGCCTTTCAGCCTCATCCATATTTCCTGACACAATTTCTCATGGTTTTTATCGGTCGTCCGAATGAAATCTGTATATTCTACGCCTAATTCATGTATAAATTCTTGAAACTTATGTGCATTGCTATTTACATATTCCTGCACAGGAATCCCTAGCTCCGCAGCTTTTTGATAAATCTTTCCACCGTGTTCATCCGTACCAGCCTGCAAACGTACTTCATCCCCCATCATCCTATAAAATCTCGCGCAAGTATCCGCAAGACAATAGTCCATCGCGTGTCCGATATGTGGCACACCATTTACATAGGGTATCGCAGTTGTAATATAGATTTTATCCATAGTGATATTCTACAATACAACCACCTTAAAATCAAGTTAAACAAAAAGGTGGCTAGTACTGCCACCCAATACATCATCCGACAATTCTACAGCGCAATGACCACGACCGCCACAATCGCCACCACAATCACTGCCACAACCGAACCCAGGATAATCATGGTCTTCTTGTCCATCTTCTTGTCACCATCCATGCCAAGTCTTGACGACCAAGTACGCTTCTTTGGCATCATAGACGAATTCGGTGCCATCATAGCAGGATCATTAAACGCCACATTTGGTACCTGATTTGGATCACCAGGCATCGAAATCGCACTACCAATTGAACCAGGCACTGGCGCCGCCGCACGAAACGGAGCTTTCAATTCTTCTTCCACTGGATCTGGAGCTTTCGGTGGAGCCGGCATCGTAATTGGATCTGTCGCACCAAGAAGTGGACTATTCGCCGAGCTATAGTCGCCAGGAATCGCACCAAGCGCACCCATCGGAGTACCCACGCCACCAGCACTCTGAAACATTTGCCCAGGGTTCATACCGCCAACGGGCACAGGCGGTTGTTGCTGCATGCCACCCATTGGATTGCCCATAGCCGAACCATCAATCATGTCGCCGCCAACAATACCACCAGTCGAACCAAAACCAGCCATACCACCACTTGACATTTCGCCATTCGCTATCAAACCACCAGCCATACCATTCGCCATCACACCATCAGTCGTCCCAGAATTCATACCCATACCACCATCCGGCATTACAGCACCATTTGGCACCGAATTCAGATTTTGCATAGGGTTATTCATTGGGTCCATTTTAGTTTCCTTAACTATATTTCCTTATTTAAATATTATCACTTATTTTTAGTTCAATCAAGCATTCCTCTAATACTTAACTTGACTAATAGCATCCTTCAGAACATTGATAGATTTCTGCAACTCAACCCCCTCACGCTCAGAAATCTTAATGTCCAAGCGTCTCACTACCCCCTCGCGTCCCACCACCGTTGGCCAACCAAAGCACGTGTCTGAAAAAGCATCATAAGACGAAACCGGCAACACTCTCATCTCGTCATTAAAAATACAATTTAGTATCTGCGCCACACAAGCCGCAATGCCGTAATAAGTCGCACCCTTTTTCTCAATAATATCATACGCTTCATTTCGCACGTATTCAGACACCCCCTTCAAAATGTCACGTGGAAGCAAAGTCGTAATCTTCTGCCCGCCCATATCCGCAACAGACATTAGCGACACTTCCGTATCACCATGCTCACCTACCTGATAAGCATGCACAGACTTCGGGTTCACATTTAAATAACTTGCTAACCTCTGTCGGAGTCTTGCCGAATCAAGCACCGTACCAGAACCAATCACCCTCTCATACGGCAAACCAGAAAACTTCCAAGTATAATACGTGAGTACATCCATCGGATTAGATACCACAAGGAATATCCCGTCAAACCCACTCGCCATGATTTGTTCCACCATGCCCTTCAAGATGTTCACATTTTTCTTTAACAATTCCATCCGCGTCTCGCCAGGCTTCTGCGCTGCACCCGCCGTAATCACCACAATATCACAATCGCGCGCATCTTTATAAGTACCATTCTTAATTTTCACATAGCTCGGCGCCACCGCAAGCGCATCATTAAGATCCATCGCTTCGCCTTCGGCATCCTTCGCGATAATATCGGTTAATATAATCTCATTTACTGCGGTGCGTTGATTCAAAAGCGCAAACGCAATACTCGCGCCCACATTTCCCGTACCAACAATCATTATTTTGTTGTTATCCATACTATATATTATAGCACAAGCTTAATAATCCGTGTCAAAAAGTGATTCAAAATACAATTTCAATTCTTCACCTATATACCTATCTTTTTCATATACTTTTTTTAGTTCCTCCAAAAATTTCGGCGCTTGGCGCTCCAGCCTTGCTCGCCGATATTCTTCCCATTTTAAGCTTTCACTTTCCGACAAACTCTCTGGATAATTTCGTCCTTTATAATGTAGCAGCAGTTCCGGTAATCTTTCATCGTCAAACTCCGGATGAAAATCTGCCAACGTTCGCGCATCCGCATTTCTCACCGCCGCCACTTTAATTCTGTCACGGTCATTTAAAAATCCATCATATAGCGCCATCTCCGGTTCCACCGCTTTTGGAAACTCTGGCCGATTCTCATAGTCACTACGCATTTTTTCCGCAAACTCTGGATGCTCCATCAGTACACGCAAATTCTCTTCCACCTGTTCACGCGTCAGTCCAATCTTCCCCCACCCATCATTCACGTCTAGCACCGACACCGGCGCCACCGCCGGACATTTATTAAAACATAGTTCCTTAACAACTGGAAAGGTCGAACTTTTCTCTTTCGAGTGCATAAAGGCTTGATTTGAATTTTCAACACGTATATTCCTGCCGTGCCCGAGAGGTTCGTCCCATAGGGACGGTTCTCTCGGCGCACCAGCGTATGACGTGCTTGAAAATTCAAGTCCAGCACTCGAAGAGATAAGTTCGGTTGATGTCGGATTGTATCGAAGGTCATATACGAGTACATTTCCATTTCGTCCGCTCGTTAGCGCCACCGCTACCGTCGTCTTATTAAGCTCACTTTCATATCTCCCAGACGCATAAACAAACGGCCTTTTATCATCAAGGTTCACCAGCTTCTTCACGGCATTTTTATCTCGCATCTTAAATAGGTATTCAAACATCTTCGGTTGTTTCTCGCGAATCATTTGCGCCACTGCAATCGTCGCATACACATCCGAAAGTGCATCATGCGCGTGAGCGTGCTCTAGTCCATTCAATTTTGTAAGTAGCTCCAACCGATTTGTCGGTTTCCCATCATCTGTAAAAGGCCACTCAATCCCCTCTGGCCTAAGTGCTCTGACTAGTCGTACCACATCTAGCATATCCCACCGGCTCCTCCCATCTTTCCACTCCCATTCATACGGGTCATAGAAATTCCGCCACAAAGTAGCCCGCATAAATTCGTCATCAAACCTCACCGTATTATATCCCACCGCCACCGTTCCAGATACAAACACCTCTTCCGTCACATATCGGCAAAACTCCGCTTCGCTCACCCCATCCGCCAAAGTCTGTTGCGGCGTAATCTTCGTTACCATGATTGCGCCCGGACTCGGTAAAGCATCCGACGTCATTTTCACCAAGATATTCACCGGCTCACCCACCGGCGTAAGATTCATATCCGTCCGCTGTCCAGCGAACTGCATTATTCTATCCGCTCGCTGATTTAACCCCGACGTCTCCAAATCATAAAAGAAAAAAGTTTTATTCATATTCCTTTAATACCATACTACCCCACCTTTTACAATCCCTACCGCCATTCTTTTTATCTATATGATATATAGCAAAGGACAGTCACTCGCGAAGTATTTGCAACCCCTTTTATTAATCGAGTCGTTTTAAACAGAAACTTGGGCGGGCACCCTAGCGGGCCACACAACGCACCGGGAAGCCGTAGTACCGTTCATTCTGACGCGCCGGGCGGAGTTCGCCCGAATAGAAACCCAGGTAGAACGCTATAGAACCAGACCGCGCAGTACTGGACCAGAGGTTGCCGTTCGTAGCGTAATTGTTAAGCGCGGACCCACGGACGAAACCGGAGCGCACAAAGTAAAGTGGCGAAGTGCGGAAGTTGTTAAAGCCGTTAGTGGCCCAGCCTGCATCCTGATACATACCCTCTGTACTACTCGCAGGATTATCTGGCATATTAGTAGTTCTACCAGCAGTAACACCATAAGCTAAGGCCAAGCGGTTAAACTCAGTTAAGTTACTATCTACACTAGAGTCACTACCAGAGAGTCCTTCAGGAAGTCTCCAGCCTTTAGGACAGATGGAGTTAGCTGCATCATAGTAAGGCATACCAGTGTAGTCATTTCCCCAGGCGCCTGTATTATTACTCGCTACAGCCGCAGTCCAGTTGTAGTAGTTACCTATATGATAATGGTTACATTCGGCGTCTGTATGACCAGCAGCGATACACTCTAAGCGTGTACCAAATTTAGTATCATTGCTATTACTGCCAGAAGTGAATACATAACGAGTGCCACCTTCGGCCTGATATGGAATGGTACCGCTGTTAGTCCAACCAGTCACGAAATTAGCATTACTACCATCCGCTGGAGTGCCAGACTTCAGGACTGCAGGCGTCCCCATAGATCTCCCAGCTGGAGTCCAAGTGATTATTCCATTGGATGTAGTATAGCCCATAGTAGTGCCAAGGTCTTGGTTTAGGTCTGAATCGTTAGAGGTAAGTGTTCTTACTCCAGTATCACCAAGCACCAGGTCTAGGTTCTGAGTCATCCAAAGCTTTGAATTAGTGTTATTATCGTCTACTGTACCATTCACGCAGGCAGATGGATTTGATGCATTCATGCAAAGTCTCGCTACCCAATATTCAGTACCATCACGACTATCTACAGCAATAGCTTCACTACCAATCTCTGCTAGCATTACATCCTTCCAATCATCTACGTTTTGCATATATGGTTTCCATATAGCAGTAAGGGTGATATTATTGACACCATTACCTTGTGCCACAGGATTTGATAGCTTAATATAGCCATCTTGGTCATAGACATTACCGCTACACACGTTACCACTAACACTTCCATCACACCAACCAGCAAAGATGTATCCATTTAGTACTGGTATAGTACTATCTACTTGTAATGTATCACCAGTATTTAGTGATGCACTTAGTATATTATTTGGCATATTTGTCACAGTTCCAGTACTACTAGGATTATTAGCATTATACGT
>JAZOUF010000023.1:0-2215 GCA_045657985.1 Candidatus Nanosyncoccus sp.
ACCCTATCATATACGGCATAACCCCACTTATTCTCACCAAGTGCAGATAACTCCAAATTCGCATTGGCCGCTACGCTCTCAAAATAGTTAACATTGTCCGCATTGACCAACCTATTATTATTACGGTTAGCGTCAGTACTATCGCCCACACTAGCAAGCAAATTATAACCATCCGCCATATTACTGCCAGCCGTTACTGTCACTGTATTACTATATGCCGCCGTACCAGGCGCCAAGTCCTCAATAACGAAACCAGTATTAGTATCAAAGCTCACTCTGACCGTCGGTACAAAAGTATATTCTAAGTCTATACTGTTATTATAAGTTAAAGCAGAAGCATGATTTACTGTAAGATTAGTCACAATGAATAAACTAAACAATAAAATAAAGACGGGTGACGACCGAAGGGGGACCCCCAAAACGTTTGTTCTGGCAAACTTTTGGGGGAGGAGGTCGGCAGGACCCGTCTTTATTCTACTTAACATTTTCTTCATATATGATTACCTCACTTTACCGCTTTTCCACTTTTTATCATAAGTCCCATGCGGTGCCACTAAAAAGCGTATATAAAAATGGCACCGCAAGGGTGTATCATCACAATCATCTATCAAGCGAACGTCAATGGATAATTGGAACCTTACGATGCCAACATCTTCCACTGACGTTCTCTCAATTAAAAAACGCCTGATTCTTAAATTGTGATGATACATCTCAAGTATATCACAATTATCAAAAATTGTGCAAAAATTTAAAAACTAGTTCTTTGGTTCAACTATATCTCCCCAATCAGTTTCACCGATTCAGCTTCTGGTAATTCTTCCACGTCGCGTAATTTCTTTTCGATCTGTCGCGAAGTCGTTTTAGCACTCTCAATCTTATTGGCGGACTCTTGCAATTTCTTTTGTACTCCTTCTAGTAAATCGCCAAACTTTCCAAACTGCGTCTTCACCGCGCCAAGCGTCTGCCATACTTCTGCCGAACGTTTTTCTATTGCTACAGTGCGGAAGCCCATCAGCAACCCATTTAACATCACTGGCAAAGTAGATGGCGCCGCAATTGTAATGTTGTATTTCTGCCGAATCTCGTCCGACAACCCAGGTATCCGAATAATCTCCGCATATAGCGATTCTGTCGGTACGAACATAATCCCAAAATCCGTAGTTGCTGGTGGGTCGATGTATTTCGTAGAAATTTTCTTGGCCTGTTCTTTCACGTCGGCCGTCAAAGCCTTCTGAAAAGTCGCAATAGCCGCCTTATCTCCCGCATCGTATGCCGCAATTAGTCGCGAGTAATTTTCTACCGGGAACTTAGAATCAATTGGCAAGAATACATCCGATTCCTTCCCCGGCATCTTCACCGCAAATTCCACTCGGTCATTAGAACCGGACTTCGTAATAATATTTTCTTCATATTGTGACTTATTCAAAATATCTTCAATAATTGCACCGAGCTGCACCTCGCCATAAATCCCGCGCGTTTTTACTCCTTCCATCACCTTTTTCAGATCACCTACGCCAGTTGCTAGATTTTTCATCTCCCCTAGCCCTTGATAGACCTGAGTTAGTTGTGTAGAAATTGACTTAAAACTTTCATTAAACCGCTTTTCTACCGAGGCTTTTAATTTTTCATCTACCGTCTCGCGCATCTGCTCTAGGCTTTTCTCATTACTATCGCGCATTTGCTCCAATTTCTTTTCGTTACCAGTTCTAAGTAGCTCTAAACTTTTTTCATTGCTACTCTGCATCCGTTCCAAATTCTCTGCAATCTCCTTGCGATTTTCACGAAAGTTACGATCAATCTCCGGAGTGATTTTCGATACTTGACCTTCCATCCGGATCAACCGCTCCTCCATCGCCTTCAAATCTGCCACGTCACTGCTGCCACCAGACTTCCGCATTAGCATTGCAATCACGACGCCAAGCATCACAATAATCACTACCCCCACAACCACTAACACTATATCCATAAAAAAATTATAGCACATCTCGTCTAAAGTATGCTATAATAAAACCACGCCACCATCCACCAGGATGCGTCGGCGTGGGTGCCGACTTAGCTCAGTTGGTAGAGCAACGGTTTTGTAAACCGTAGGTCGTCGGTTCAAGCCCGACAGTCGGCTCCACGTGAGTGAAAATATAACAGCAGCAATAGTACGACGCGCCAGCGTCGTAATTTGGTTTTAGGGATTTAAAAATCGAGAGCTTGCTCTCGCATT
>JAZOUF010000024.1:0-20146 GCA_045657985.1 Candidatus Nanosyncoccus sp.
TGACTCGGTGCACCCACTTTATCACGCAAATCCACAATCACCCGCTCCGCCGTCTTTTTACCCACCCCAGACGCTTTCGCTACAAACGCTGCATCCGCATTCGCAATCGCATTTCGCACTTCTTCCGCTTCTGCAAGTGACAAAATCGCAATCGCCGCCTTCGGCCCCACTCCTTGCACTGACGTCAATAATTCAAAAATCTTTTTCGCCGCTAAACTTGAAAAACCATACAACTCTTCCGCATTTTCCCGAATCGCATGATATGTAAAAAACTTTCTCTCCTCGCCGAGTAATACTGCTTCATAATCAAGCGTAGGTATCGTAATTTCATATCCCACACCGTTCACGTCCACAATTACATGCCCGTCGAATTTTTCTTCAACTATTCCTCTTATATGTGATATCATCTTTTCGCCTATTATTTGCAAATTTATCTAATACAATTATATCATCATCCCGATACAAGAATCCACAAGTAATCGCCGCCGCTAGTGCATCCGCCGCATCATCCGGCTTTGGCTTCTGTTTCAGCCCTAAATGCACCCGTACCATTTCCTCCATTTGTGCCTTCGTCGCCGAACCATATCCAGTAAGTGATTTTTTTATTTCATTCGGGGTATATTCGCGAATTTTCACACCGTTCTGCGCCGCCACAAGCAATATCACCCCTCTCGCTTCCGCCACCGCAATTCCCGTCGTAATATTCTTAGAAAAAAACAATTTTTCAATCGCCACCACTTCCGGCTTCGTTTCTTCAAAAACTAATCTCAAAGATTCGTACAACTCTTTTAATCTCCCCGGCATCGGTGTATCCACTGTCGTCGTCACCGCACCATAATCCAGCGCCCTCGCCCCTGCCCGCGACGTCGTATCAATCAGCCCAAACCCACAAATACCAATCCCTGGATCAATTCCTAAAATCCTCATTTTACGTACCGTATTAGTGTTTCACGTAAATCTTTTGCCGGAATTACAAACTTGTCATGCACCGTAGAAGGTCCGATTGCATGCAGGAATCCTAATTTCTTCGCTTCCGCGATTCTTTGATCTGCCCGAAATGCCGAACGAATTTCGCCACCAAGCCCCACCTCACCGAACACCACATATTCTTCACCCAATTTTCGTCCCGCCACCGCCGACGCTATCGCCATGCACACCGCAAGATCCGCCGCCGAATCATTTAGTTTCATTCCTCCTACTACATTTACAAAAATATCTTTGTCCGATAACTTCAATTTCGTCCGCCTTTCTAGCACCGCAATCAACAAATTCAACCTATTCATATCAAACCCACTCGCCGTTCGTTTTGGATAACCAAAATTTGTCGCCGTAGCAAGCGCCTGTATCTCCACCAGTATCGGACGGTTGCCTTCTAGTGTTGCCAGGATCACCGAACCATCCGTATTCGTTCGTTCCGCCAGAAGCGCCGCCGATGGATTTTCCACCTCGCGCAAACCAGAATTTATCATCTCAAAAATCGCCACTTCGTTCGTCGCACCAAACCGATTCTTTACCGCTCGCACCGTTTTAAAACCACCGTATCTATCGCCTTCAAAATTCAATACTACATCCACTAAATGTTCCAACACTTTCGGCCCCGCCAGCGTTCCATCTTTTGTCACATGCCCCACAATCACCACTGCCGTATCCGTCGCCTTTGCCGCCCGGATAATCAAATTGCCACAGTTTGTCACTTGCGACACCGTTCCAGGCGCTGACGAAATCTCATCCATTGCAAGTGTCTGAATTGAATCCACAATTACAAGGTCAAATTCCCCTGTTTCAATTGTCTTCGCAATATCATTCGCCGAAGTTGATGCAGCAAAGTTTAGCCGCTCCGAATTCGCCCCCAGTCTCTCCGCCCTTAACTTCACCTGCCCAGCCGATTCTTCACCCGATACATATAACACATCGTGGCTCTTCGCCACCTCCGCACAGATCTGCATAAGGAGTGTAGACTTTCCCATCCCAGGCTGCCCTGCAAGCAGCGACACGCTCCCCATTAGTATTCCCCCACCTAGCACCGTATTAAGATCACCAAACTCCGTCACTAGTCGCGCTTTCGCATCGCTCGGTACAATCGTCGAAATTTTTACAAAATTAAGTTTCTTACCAGACACCTGTCCTTTAGCCACTGCCGATTTACCGCCAGCAACACTAGTTTCAGCCACCTGCTCCACTAGCGAATTCCAAGCCCGACAATTCGTACACTGCCCCATCCACTTCGCATACACCGCACCACACTGTTGGCACACAAATTGACTTTTTACCTTCATGGTCAAATTATAGCACAGTTTAATATCGAGGCGACAGCTCGCGCTGATATACTGTCACCAAATTCGTCTTTGCTGTTGCCGTATTAGAGTCTTTCCCCATTACCAAAATAGAATTATCATAGTTTATAATTTCCGCCGGAATAGACGCGCAAAAACGCTTACTGCCATCACTCGTTCCGCAATTCGCTGCCTTATCACTATAATCACTAACTGCACCATAAGTTCGATTAAGCAAAATTGTCTTGGCAATAATTGCGCCATTAATCACCAGCTGCTTCGAATACGCCTCAGCATCATAATCAGCGTCATACTCTACGCTGTAATTAGCCTTTTTCGTCATTGAGCACGGGCCAGAATTACCATCAGTACATGGACCATCGCTACATGTATTCAATGTTCCCGACGCTATAATCACTGCGTCAACCCGCCCTACATTACAGCTTATGTTTACATCGTTCGCATAAATCAGCATCTTCGGCACTTCCTCCAAAGAATAATACACTTTTGAATCGTCGTTATAAACAATATCGTCAGCAATCGTCACTGAACCCGTAGTAGCAATAACTTCTCTACCCGTCACCGTTTTCACGCCATTTTCTCCAGTAATTGTTTCGTCCGATGAACTTACTGTCACACCGCTCTTCTTAAGCCCCTCCAACGAAGCAGTGATATTAAACCTCGGCAAATTATAGCCAAAAACTCCGGTTTGCCCGCTGTCGTCATTTTTAGCGCATAAATATCTGTCTGAATCCGTTGGATCGCCCACTCGATAATTTGCAAAACTAAGCGGCGTCCTATACTTACAAAAATTCACGTCCCCATTTTCCAAATTTCCACCATTCGTAGTCGCACCTGAAGCCAAACCTTTTACATAACCATTCGAAAATACACCATATTCAGCCCATGAACTAAACATAAACCGATCGCCATTGCTCATTATCCGCGACGTCGCCTCGCTTGCATCGATATTTCCATATGTAAACAAACTTCCGCCCCACACTTGAAAAGTCGGCCACTTCTCAGCCATACAATTGCCACACACTAACACCGCGCCAAGCATAACTCCTAGCACTACAACGCTAATTCTCGTTAATTTTTTTTTCATTTCAATCTACCTCACTTATATTCGCGTAGCATCAGCAAGCTACGAGTCCATACCACTATTTTACCATAAGCTATTCTAAAATACCAAATATTTTTCTAAACCAATTATCGGCCGGCCCCGCCGTCATCAAAAGTACCAAAAAACCATCATTAATGTATTTTTTAATTCTCTGCTCCAAATTTTGCGACAGCTCTACGACCTCCGCAATATCCTTATTCACAAGTCTGCCCACCAATTCTTCCGGCTTCAGCACCGGCAAATCAAGATTCTCACGCGTCAGGTATGTTGGTAACCAAAAAACTTTATCCACCCCCACAAACGCTTCTCTATATCCATCACACACCTCATATTGACGAGTATTCTGATGTGGCTCATATATCACCACCACGCCTTTTTTACCGTCAATTTTTGCTTGCTCAAGCGCCATTTCTATCGTAGCCTTCACTTCTTCCGGATGATGCGCATAATCCGAATATACCCCATCCGCTATTCTCTCAAATCTTCTCCCTACACCAGGAAAATCATTTAGTATTTCAATGATGGAACCCAAATCAGGATCTAATAGCATTCCTTTCGCGCGAGCATCATCCACCATTATTTCAAACACGGCATCGGCCGCGAGTGACGCATCAATTCTTCTTACTTCGCCAGCCAAACTAAAATCCTGAGCTTTAAACATTGACCCCCCAACATTTTTCCGTTTCAAACCATTATTAGTTTTTCTAATAATCTTTTCACTTTGCAATTCAAATTGTTCAAATGCTTTTTCATAGTCTTCTCTTGTAGAATAGATATCAGGGTGATCATAGCTCACATACGGTATCACTGAAAGCCACGGATGATATTTCAGAAAATTTCGATCATACTCATCCGCTTCATAAATAAAATACCTATCCCCTTTCCGATAAGACCCACTTTGTGCGAATCCAAGCGTTGTTCCTACAATATATGATACCGGTAATCCAAGTTTCAAACTCGCCCAAACAATCATCGCCGTCGTGGTCGTCTTGCCATGCGTTCCCGCCACCGCTATCATTTTTAATCCTAACTTCTCCACCAAAAAAGCCGTCAAATCGTCCCGCTTCGTGCACTTAACTCCTGCCCCCTGCGCCATTTTTAATTCTGGATGCGTTTCCGGCAAAGCCGAAGTATAGCAAAACCAATCCAAACCACTCAATTTCTCACGCAAAAACTCACCATCTTGTTTTCCGACATAAACCTCAATCCCCGCCTCCACTAGTTCATCATAAATCGCACCTTTCGCTAAATCCGACCCACACACGTTAAATCCCGCCGCTTTCGCCATCAACGCCAGCGGCCCCATTCCTGTCCCCGAAATACCAGAGATATATAAATTCATGTTATAATTATACAATGAATATTGCTTCAGAACAAGAAATGCTTGACTTCGGCACTGAGTTTGCTAATCATTTAATCGGACGGGTGACGGACTTGGAAGGGATCCCGCAGAACACCCGGAGGGTGGAGCTGCGGGAAGGAAAAGTTCGGCAGGACCCGTCCAATTCTATAGTTATTGAGCTCATCGGTGACGTCGGTGCCGGCAAAACCACTTTCGTTCGCGGTTTTGCCAAAGGACTCGGCATCAAAGAATCCATCACCAGCCCCAGCTTTACTATCTCCAAATCATATGCCCTACCTTCTGGCGGTAATCTCATTCACTACGATTTTTACCGTCTTTCCGACCCGGGCCTAATGTCCGAAGACTTAACCGAATCCATCAATGGCCCACATAACATTGTCGTCATCGAGTGGGCCGACACCATTTCAGACATCTTACCCCAGAACCGCACTAAAATTACTATCAGTTACAATAACGATGACACCAGAAAGGTTACCATATCATGAAATTATATCTCGATACCAGCACTCCGAATACTATTTTAAAACTCAACGATAAAGTTTATAAGTGGCATTCCGACCGTGACCTCGCCGAAAAATTACTAAGTTTTATTCGCGACAAATTAAAATCTCATGGCAAAGATTTTACAGACATCACAGAAATCACCTTCATGTCTGGACCCGGTTCTTTCACCGGTCTTCGCATCGGCGCCGCTGTTGTTAATACTTTAGCATCCGAATTAAACATTCCACTTTATAATCACAAAGGTGAAAAAGTTAAACTTATTCTGCCCGATTACGGCCACGACGCAAATATCTCCACCCCACGGAAATAGCCACAATCGTCAGAACACCCAAGCCACCAATTGCCGCCACCTGCACCATAATTTTAGTCGCTAATGTATTTTTACTGCTAGGCTCAACCACTAAACTTTCACCTAGTGGCGCCACATATGACGGATCCGCTGGATCATATGCTAGTTCTGCACCATTATCTCGCTTTGCCGCACTAGTGTTGGTAATATTTAATGCCATCCCAGCAAATCTCACCCGAAACACCGAGTCTTTACTATCACGATCCGCATGAAAAACACGAATAATTGCACTATCATCTTCCAATTTCACGCCTGAATACGCCAAGTCAATACCATCCACCGAAGCATATATTTCACCTTCTTTATTCACACGAAACACACCGGTAGTCGCATCGTGTATTCCACCCATATCAAGCACCAACCGTCCATTCACGAAAACCCAAGTATCATCATCTGCCATGATGGCAAACTCTTCCTTGCCATTCTTAAGCACCCTAAACGGCGCACCAAGATTCATTGTAAATAAATGATTATTGCCATCCTTAGCAATATCGCCATTTCCATTCAGCGGATAAAACGCATCATTACCATATTCAAAAGTCTCCTGCTCCGCACTATACACCAAATTAATTGTCCCATCATACACAACATTGGTACCATCAATCGCATTAAACCACCTCTTAAAGTTATCGCCTACCACTCCACGATTAGAAAGTGCCCGTCCGCCCAAGGCTACTGGCAAATAACGGCCATCAAGTTCATCTGCTACTATACCCGTTTCCAAACCATCCTCATAATAGCCACAGTTCTTCCATTCAAACTGCCTAGCCTTCAACTCGCCAAGTCTGCTCGCATCATACATATCCACACAACCATCTGCAGCCTGATCATAGTATATCACTGGCACCGACACAATCGTCGTATCATTTACGTTTGCCGCCGTCAAAACCGCATCCGCAGTCACTTCTACATTCTGAAGCGCCAATTCTTCCACCGTTTCAGACATCCCAACTGAAAGCATGACCATCGCCACCACAGACAACACTGTAATCACGGAACTTAAAGCTACTACGGCTATCTGCTTCTTCATATTATATATTATAGGCTTATGCAATTATTTCGTCAATAATGCCGTATTCTTTTGCCTCTTCCGCACTCATCCAATTATCGCGATCCATATCCTTTTCCACTTGTGCCAAACTCTTACCAGTGTTCTTTGCAAAAATCTCCGCAAGTCGCTTTTTTAGGAAAATACCTTCTTTCAGCATTATTTCCTGATCAGTAATTTTCCCTTCCGTCCCCGAAGATGGTTGGTGAATCATTATTCTTGCATTTGGCAAACAAAATCTTTTACCCTTCGCTCCGCACGACAGTAACATTGCACCCATTGACGCCTGCAAACCAATTCCAATCGTCTCCACATCAGGCTCAATGTAATTCATTGTATCAATAATTGCAAGCCCATCATACACCGATCCACCAGGAGAATTAATATACAACTTAATTGGTTTCTTAGAATCTTCATGTGCAAGATATAGTAATTGTGCAATCACCAAGTTTGCTGTATGAGAATTCACGTCTTCACCCAAGAACACAATTCGATCATTTAAAAGACGTGAATAAATATCGTACGCTCGCTCGCCTTTATTTGTTTCTTCTACCACCGTAGGGACTAAATAATCTTTCATTCTATTCCTTTCTAAACTTTATAAAGTTTTATTCTTTTATTAATTCCAATTTCCCATCTATTAATTTTAGTGTCGGAATATCACCCTTCACTAATTTCTCCGCAATAATATCCTCTGCAAATAGCGACTCCACTTCATCCTCAATTTTACGCCGGAGCGGCCTTGCACCGTTCTTCGGATCATAACCTTTTTCAATCAAATAATCCTTCGCAGACGCATCCACTTTAAGTCCAATTCCTTTCGTGGCCAAACGCTTTTTGAGATCATTTATCAAATTATCAAAGATACGCTCCACATCTTTACGCGTCAAAGCATGAAACACTTCTATATCATCCAACCTGTTAATCAGTTCTGGTCGCATGACTTTTTTCAGCGCTTTCATTGCATACGATTTGTTTTCTTCGTATTCTTCTTCTAGCGCTTTCTTATCTTTCGCAGTCTTCGCCGTAAAGCCGAGCTCCGATTCACGATACATATCCGCCGACCCAAGATTAGAAGTTAAAATCACAATCGTATTATTAAACTTGACTTTATTACCCTGCCCATCCGTCAACACGCCATCTTCCAAAACTTGTAGTAGCAAATTAAACACATCCGGATGCGCCTTTTCAATTTCATCAAATAGTATTACTGAATATGGTTTTCTTCGTACTGCTTCCGTCAATTTACCACCATCATCATAACCAATATATCCCGCCGGAGCACCCACGAGCCGTGAAACGTTATGTTTTTCACCAAACTCGCTCATGTCAATTTTCACTAGCGCATTTTCGCCGCCAAATACTTCTCGCGCAATCACACGCGCTAATTCCGTCTTGCCTACACCAGTTGGCCCCATAAATAAGAATGAACCAATCGGTCGTCTTGCATCCGCAATTCCACTACGCCCACGTCGGATTGCTTTCGCCACCGCTTTTACCGCTTCGTCTTGCCCAATGATTGATTCGCAAATATGATCCTCTAGCTCCATCAACATCTTCATTTCGGAGCCATGCACCTTATTCGCCGGAATCCCAGTCTTAAGCGATACTGCCGTCGCCAAATTGTCTTCCGTTAATACCGGATTCTCAGTTTCTTTCACGCCAGATTTCTCTAGCTTTTTTATCTCCTGCTCCAGCTTCGCAAGCTCCGTTTTTAAGTTTGCAGCCTTTTCGTAATCTTCCTTCTCCGCCGCATCAGTAATTTTATCTTCAAGTGACGCTTTTTCAATTTTCATTTTCTTGTATTTACCGCCACCTTTTTTATCAGCTGCAACTTTTGCAATTGCCGACGCTTCATCAATAATATCAATCACCTTATCCGGCATAAATCTATCATTAATATATCGTTGTGACATCGTAATTGCCGTTTCCAACGCCTCATCCGGAATAACCACTCCGTGGTGTTTTTCGTAATGTTTTTTAATACCCTTCAAAATCCTCAACGTCACTGCCGCCGACGGTTCTTCCACCATCACGGTTTGGAACCTTCGGCTGAGTGCTTTGTCTTTCTCAATAGATTTACGATATTCATCCAAAGTCGTCGCGCCAATCAAATTGATGGAGTTTCTTGCCAGTGCTGGCTTTAATATATTTGCCGCATCCATAGAGCCTTCACTCGACCCAGCGCCAGAAAGCAAATGTATTTCATCTATAAATAGCAAAATCGAATCGTCGCCAGTTGCCTCGTCAATAATACCTTTAATCCGTTCCTCAAATTCACCACGAAACTTTGTTCCTGCCACCACCGACGACAAATCTACTTGGTAAATATGCTTACCAATCAAGCCACCGGGTACTTCGTTCTTAACGATTCTCGTCGCGAGACCTTCCACGATTGCTGTTTTTCCAACACCAGCCTCGCCAATTAGTACCGGATTAGATTTCGTCCGCCTAGACAACACTGTAATCACTCGCTCAATTTCATTTTCACGGCCAATTACTGTATCGAGTTTGCCGTTCCTTGCTTCTTCGGTCAAATCTTTACCATAACGATTCAAAAACTTCAGCGGTGATTTCTTTAAAAACTTCGCTTTTTCGGCTTTTAGTTTTTCGTCTTTCGTTTGCTCCTCCACTAATGCCTCAATTTCATCCAAGACTTTTTCGGTATCCACTTCAAGACCAGCCAAAATCAAAGACGCACGAGAATTAGGCTGGCTAAGAAGCGCATATAATATATGCTCCGTTCCAATTACCGCTAATCCCTGTTCCTTCGTATAGTTTTGCGCCATCCGTAAAGTTAAAATCACCGCTTCTGAGAGTGACATCATCGCCATATCGCTACCTGGCACCTCCACCGCTACTTTATTTAAAGCCTTTTCCACATCGTCAATCGTCGCACCAGCCTCACGTAATATCTTTGCCCCAGTCGAGATATCCATCGACATCATCCCCATCAAGAGATGTTCTGTTCCCATATAGCCATTATTGTATCTTTTCGCATAGTAATCTGACTTTTGGAGCGCAAATCTCGCGTTTTCAGATAGCCGATTCATGATTTCACTAAATTCTTCTTGCATAATAACCTCATTGTAGCAAATTAGCACTCATAATGCAAGAGTGCTAATTAACTTTTTTAACTTATTTTAATTATTATTGCTGTTCATCACCTTGATCTTGGTACAAAATGAAATTCAAGGTTTTATTCTGCGCATCATAATTATATTCGCCGCGCCCTTCTGAAGTCACCACCACACACTTCAAAGAGCCAGTAGTAGAATCTGTTTCGCAAGACGCAATCTCACTCACGCTTCTTGCATCATCCTGCGCAAGCAGAGTTCCGTCTTCATCTTTCACCATAAAAACCCCGTCCACCACATCCGCAGTCGCCTTCACAATCGGTGTTGGTTCCACTGGAGTCGGTGTTATACTGCCACCACCATTATTACTGCTATTATTAGCGGCTGCTTTCAAGGCATTTATCTGTTCATTAAGCTCTGCTACCTGATCCAACAAATCACTGTTTTGTTTTTTCAAACCATCAATTGTTTTGTTGTATTCGGTTTCCTTATTACTACCATCCATCATCATCCACACGCCAAATCCTACACCAGCCACTGCAATCACAGCAAATATTATTATTGCAATCAACGAACTCTTACCACCTTTCGCCCTCACTGGAGCTGCAGCGACCATTGGATTTTCTTGCGGCTGCTTTCCAGCTGGATTCGCAATCTGATCCGCCACAATTGCCGCTTGCATCTCAATTGCAGCATCACTTCTTTGTGGTGCTGGACTTGGAGCAGGTGCCGCACCAAGCATCTCATTAGAATTTGTATTCTGCGTTCCAGGCATCCCCGCCATATTATTTGGATCCATTTTATTCCTTTCTTATATCATTAAATAATTGCTTGTGTCCAATACAAAACTTCTAAACGCTTCCGTCACACCACCCACATCTGCAGCAGGCAAATCAGTTACAATATATGTATTTTCGCCCAACATAAAACATGCATCATAATTCACCGTCATGCTCTCACAAGTTACATTGCCCTCATTCACAACCAAAGCATGTGCTGTTGGTACTTCAGGATTTTCTATGATTTCCAACACATCCGCAGCCTGCGGATAATCATTGAAGAACGAATACTGCCGTATAATATTGCGCCAATCATCAGGCTTCTTAATTTTGATTCCCCACTCGCCTACATAGATATATTCAGCTGGATTGATTACGACTGGCGTAATTTGAATTCCTGGATTATCATTTCCCGGCAACCGTTGCGCCAGTTGTTCCAGTAAACTATCATTTTGCTCATCAAGCGATTCAACCTGAGCATTCAAATCTTCAATTTGCTTATCACTGTTTTTGGCCAACATTACTGCGATCACCGCACCTATAACCGTCGTCAATGCAAAAAGCGCCGTCGTAATCACCAAAATAATCACTTTATTTATCTTAAAAGTCCTACGTTTTTTTTGCTCATTTTCAGCATTTTGCAATTCATTTTGGCCAGTTCCATTCGACATCACGCCATCCTGCATTGCACCACCAAATGGTATGCCACCCGGCATACCATTCCCATTCTGCATCGCGTTATTATTATATCCGTCCATCTTCTGCCTACGGCGCCGTTACATTTGCTGTCGCTATATAGTTAACAGTCGTCTGATAAGTGTCAGCCTTAGTAGCATTAGTTAGCCTCGTTCCAAACCAAATCTCCGTAGAATCACCATCCACGGTAGAAGTAGAAACGTCCTTCAGCGTTAATGCGGTTGCCTTAGTCGTTGGAACTGCTTGCCAAACGGCAGACTCCAAATCACCAGCCGGATTAGATAACGCTACTCCCCAAGTATCATCCGACAACACCATAGTTCCACTTCCAGATAAACCATGTATCACGCTTTCGTTAGAAGAATCCTGCGGCAATAAATCCGCAGTAGTAGCATACATGACAAGATTATAACCATTGGAAACAGCCGAATTCACATAAATAAATTGATTTGTATATGCCATTGAAGCTCTGCTATTATCTAATTGGACTGGTATGGTTGTATTGTCAACCGTAATCCCCAAATCACTTTCCCCCTCACCAGCAAATACCTGTTCCGAATTATTCCCACCCAAAGTCAACGGCACAATTAGCGTTGCCGAAATCAGCAAAATAGAAAACAACCCACCAATCTTCTTGCCTTTATCACTCAACTTAAAACTTCTACTCCTACTAGCGAATCTATAAGCATGATGACGATTCCGCATTGCTACCATTATTATCGCACACGCAACCACAGCAATTATTGCAATCATAGCTCCCACCCCCACCATGCTACCAGAATCACTTTCTGTAAATGCGCCAGTCCCCGGCACATCCGGACTCGCTTCTGTGACAACTACTCTAACCGTGCTCATATCAACCTTTCTATTTTGTATTTATTATATAAAATAACGCTTATGCCTATAATACTACATTTTTTCTAGGAAAACAAGTATTCGGTTACATCAAATCGCATCGCCAATAATCACGCAGCTATCTTAGCGTCTCATTAAATCCGGGTTTCTCAACCGAATCAACGTTGATATCGTCGAAGGCGTCTCCGATCCCGCATTATACCAGCAACTTCGCACATAAAAATCATAGTATGCCGATTTTTCCTCAACCGTATGATCTTCATTCACAATACTTGTAGTATTCGTGTCGCCAATCCCTACAACAAAAATGCCTTCGACTCTACTCAAAATATCATACTCTCCTTGCCCCAGTAGCGCTTCCTCTTCTTGATTCTTATCCTCTATCGGATCATACTTTTCGTAAACCAAATGTGGATACGTAGTCGCAGCTACAAACAAATTTTTATTTTGGTCGGCCGACAGCACAACTTGCTTCGCAAACTTTTTCACATCCTTCTCGCTACCTGGATTATCATAAGTATTAAGTTTTCGGATATCTATAATAAACGCATTCTGGTTAGCAAGATAATCGCCCCCATACAAATCATCGCATGCAATTGGATCAAACTTACGTTTAAAATCTCCACTTATTTCCGCACCATCGCTCTGCATATTTGCATCCGCATTTTTTTTCACTTCTTCCCAAATCGCATTATAAAGATACAACTTAGACTCATTGTCAACAGCATTACCTTTATCCAAACTGCTATCATTTATATAAGCACTCTGAATAAACCTTAATGTTTCCGCCTGCGAATCCACTTCTTCACGCGTCAAAGTACCCTCTAGCGCCGACTGCGCACCGGACGTACTAATATTTACCACCGCCACTACTGAAATCGCCACCAGCGCAAAAATCCCAATCGCTATCATTACTTCCACCAAAGTATCGCCTCTCAGCCGGCGTTTCAGTTTAAACATAAGCTAATTATATCACATTTTTATCCGCACACCACGTTATTAGCATGCAACCAGCCCTCTACCGAACCACCATCCAAATATTCACCATTCGTAGAAGCCACTTTCATCACGCCACCGTCTCGAATAAATTCATCTATCGGGTCGGTCACTACATATTCTTGATCTAACGGACCAAAATCATGCTCATCGACATACTTCACTATCCGTTTCAGAAGCTCTGGAGACATGATGTATTTTGAAACATTTATCAAATTAGACGGAGCATCTTCTGGCTTTGGTTTCTCCACTACGCCAGTCAAACGACCATCCTCCACTGATAATACGCCATATTTCTCCACATTCTCACGCGGTATTTCCACACCAAGTATCGCCGAATTACCCGCCTCACCAGACGCTTTCATCAATGCTTCTGCCGCCGACTCTCCATTTGGACTCCAAATAAAATCATCACCCATGAAAACCAACACCGGCTCGTCAATCTTATATTCATTCACTACCATCGCAATCGGCACCGCCGTTCCGTATTTCGCCGACGGATCTTGCACCGTATAATGAATCGTTACATCATCTGGCAAAGTCTTCGCGAGCGCCAGCCTATCCTCCTTACCTCGCTCCACCAAATATTGATTAAGAGCTAAATTATCTCGATAAAATTCTCGCACTTGGCACGGTTCCGTATCCGATATCACCATATAAATATCTTTCACGCCTGCCTTAATCAATTCTTGCACCGAATAATCCACCAAAGGACGATTTCCCACTGGCAACATCGATTTTTCAATAATTTTGGTAATTGGTAGTCGCCTAGTGCCCCAACCCGCGACCGGAATAATAGCTTTAGTAATCATAATAAGCTAATTATAGCACATCAATCAAAGCCGCACGCCATGGCTTCGGCAAATCATCTTGGCCCAGCAAAGTCGCTATAGTCGCTGCCATATTTTCTAATCCAGGATTAATAATCGGGGCCAAACGATATTTATAGCGATTTTTCGTATTATCATAAATAATACACGGCACCTTATTCGTTGTATGTGAAGTTTTTGGATTGCCGTTCGTATCCAACAGCTCTTCTGCATTACCATGGTCAGCCACCACAATCAACACCCCGCCTAGCTCATCTAGTTTCTTCGCTATCCTTGCTAAAGATATATCAATTGCTTCCATCGCCACAATCGTCGCACTCATATCTGCTGTATGGCCCACCATGTCACCACCCGGATAGTTTACTCGCAAGAATTTATACTTATCTAAATTATCAATCAATCTATCCGTAATCTCCGCAGACTTCATCCATGGCCGCGTTTCAAACGGCTCCGTATATGATTCTACTTCTTCAAATACTTCCCCCTTTGCCTTTGCATAACTATTCCCATTAAAATAATACGTCACATGTCCAAATTTCACCGTTTCCGAAATTGCATATTGCGATATACCACGCTCTCCCAAAAACTGATTTAAAGTTTCATTTACTATCACCGGCTCCACCAGTCTATGTTCTGGCACATGCGTATCCGAATTATATTCCGTCATCCCAGCAAAATAAACATCGCTCGGTTTATAATTCCCACGGTTAAAATACGGAAAATCCCAATAAGTAAATGCCATCGCAATTTCAATCGCACGATCTGCTCGAAAATCATAATAGATAAACGCATCACCTTTATTTACTTTCCCAACGGGTTGGTCATTTTCATCCACAATCACAAACGGTGGCAAATCCTGGTCTTGCACTTCCGGATTAATCCTTCGCAAAATCTCAATTGCTTCATTTGCCGTCTTGAAATAATAATCCGCCTCACCGTTCATCATTGCATCCCAACCACGCGCCACAACATCCCAATTATTTTCATATCTATCCGCAATATACACCATCCGGCCACCACCATCGGCAATTTTAATATCAATTTCTGAAAACCTCTTTGCAAATTCTTCCAGCTTGTCAATATACCTCGGCTCCGATTGTGGACCCACATCTCTCCCATCAAACACCGCATGAATCCGTATGCGCTTTATGCCATCCACATAAGCTTGTTCAATCATTTTCATTAAATGCTTAAGGTCACTATGCACTCCACCATCCGAAAAAATCCCAGCAAAGTGAAGCGTTCTATGTTCCGCATCCTCCAATACTTGGCCAGTCGCATCCTTCCATGCTTCAGACTCAAACACTTTTCCAGTTTTAAATGCCTCATCAATATGTGCGATTCCTTGTCTAAAAGCTCGTCCTGCCCCCATCGTATTATGACCGACCTCGGAATTGCCCATCTGACCATGTTTCAACCCTACCGCTTCGCCAGACGCGTCAAGCGCCACATGTAAATACTCTCTCGCAATTCTACCTAAAAACGAAGTTCTCGCTTTACTTACGGCATTACCAGGCGAATCCGGCGCGAGCCCCACGCCATCAAGAATAGCCAAAACTACCGGCCCATCATACGATAATTTATCCATGTTATAATTATATCACATAGAATTATGAAAATGTACTTTCTGAAGCATAATGAGATTTAGACCAGATTTGTTTGCGTAATTATTGCAACTTAACAATGAAAAAATCTCCCTCAGCCCGAAGGGCGACTAAGGAGATTTTTTCTTGACTTATGTTGTAATAATTACAAGCAAACAAGTCCAAGCTTCAGAAAGTACATTTTCATAATTCTAAAGCGAGAATAAGCATAGTACGATAATATTTGCCACTGCGATACAGGCCACCACACGAATCCCCCACTTAAACCAAGTCGCATAGTCAACCTTCGCAAGTGCAAGCCCTGCCATAATTGCACCACAAGTCGGTGTAATCAAATTCACCAAACCATTCGCAGATACAATTGTCATGGCCGCTACATTCGTACTGTAACCAAGATTGGCCGCCACCGGCGCAATAATCGGCGTAGACAAAGTCGCAAGCCCAGAAGATGATGGCACAAGTACCGACAGCACCACATGTAATAAATAGTTGAGCGGCACAAACGCCATTTCCGGCAACGATGCCAACCAATTTGCAGCATTCACTACAATGAAATTATCCATTGAGGTTTCCGCCATCAGAACTGAAGCACCACGCGCCACAGCAATTACCAATACTACACCAATCATATCATCAGCACCATCAATAAACGTGTCAACAAATCCATGCTCG
This sequence comes from Candidatus Nanosyncoccus sp., assembly GCA_045657985.1. Taxonomy (GTDB): domain Bacteria; phylum Patescibacteriota; class Saccharimonadia; order Saccharimonadales; family Saccharimonadaceae; genus Nanosyncoccus. The sequence goes on from JAZOUF010000024.1 coordinate 16,173, forward strand.
CCATTCCGGTTGATGATTGAAATGATAATTGACATGAGGAGGAACCACAATGCCGCCTCATAGAACCACCATGACCCTAGCGGCGCACCAGTTAGCCATCCAGTCCATGAGTCAAAGAATGTAATCCCGAAATCACCCCATGGGATAAACCCAACAATCATTACTACAAAAGTTAGGGCAAATAGTACCAGTGAGGCAATTTGTTTCCCAGTCAACTTCAAATTATCATCCTCGTTCTCCAAGAACTTCGAGTACTTCTTCTCCGCTGCCGCCTGTTCACGTAGACTCAAGAAAGTCGAACCTTTGTCACGTTGAACTTTCTTCGCATATTTCACCACAAAGAACGCAGAAATCGCAAGCGTTGTCAGCCATAGCACAACCGCTATTAAAATCACGGTTCCTTGATTGAAATCAATCCCCGCATCTTTCATCGCCGCTACAGCTACGCCAGTTGCGAATGGATTAATTGTCGAACCAAGCACACCAGATCCTGCACCTAATAAGATAGTCGCTACACCAACTAGCGGATCCATTCCCGCCGCAAACATCGTCGCCGCAATCAGCACATAGAAGCCTACGCTTTCCTCCAGGAAACCATAAGTGGTACCCATTACAGAGAAAATTAGCATTAGCAACAATATCAGCAAATATTCTTTGCCATGCATTTTCTTAACTAGAAGTTTAATTCCGGTTTCAAGTGCTTTTGTTTTGGCCATGATCGCAAGGAAACCACCGAGTACCATCACGAAAATACATACATCAATCGCATTTTCAAAACCAAGAATCGGCGAAATCAACACTTGCCACAACGCTGCGCCCTCAACACCAGAACCAGGCACAATAGCACAACCATCTTCACCATACACTTCCTCACATGCCGCTTTCGTTTCAAAAGTCTTCGGCTCTACCGTCACTTCTTCCGAAATCAACATCGCGTCTTCGTTTTCCGAAATCAACATCACGTCATCAGTACTACGATTGCTCATCCCATCAGTCGGCACTGGTGCATCCGTAATCATCCGGCTCTGTGGCGCATTTTCGCCAGTAATTTCATCACCCACCGCCGGCGCAAACGACTCACCATCCGGTAGTGGCATTGGCTCTGGCTTTTCGCCATTTTGTAACGCCGCTGAACCACCAGTGGGCATCTCACCCTCCCACTCGCCAGGCCCCACATTCACGCTCGGCGCTTCCGCCTCATCAATGGCGGCCATGTACTTTGCCTTCGGTAGTACATGAGACAAAATCCCAAGCAGTATAATCAAAATCATAATAATCGAGTACGCCGAAAGCATTGCTCGACTACGCTTCTTGCTACGATTTTTCTTCCTAAACATTTCTTTCCTTTTATTAAATTAATATCCGTTAAATGCCGTATCAATTATGTTATCGATTAAGCCTCCTCTCTGACTAACGCCATCGTCATACAGTGCGAACCACCACGTCCGCGGGAAAGTTCCGAACTTGGAATCTCAATCACCTTAATTCCGTGTCGCTTCAAAGTTTGGTTTGTTACGTGATTACGATCATACGCAATCACCACACCAGGTCGAACACACAAAAGATTCACGCCATCGCTCCATTGTTCACGTTCCGCATCAATCCGTTTACCATTGCCACATTTTATTAGCTCAACACGATTTAGATGCAAATACTTCTCTAGTACCTTTTGCAAACCCTGATGTATTTCCACGATTTCTAGTTCACCGCCCTTGCCCTCAGAAATTTCATAGATCGTAGAAATATCCATAATTGCATCCTGCACTGCAAATTTATCGACATCTACCTGCGTCATCACGGTATCAAGATGCATAAAGCTTCGCTCATCCGGAATGTCTATTGCAAGTACATACTTAAATTCATTGTTTTTGTCCTTAAACAATTTCCGTGCAAAATTCGCAATCGCATCCGGCTCAGTCCGTTGGGAAATACCAATCGCTACTACTTCCGAAGATAACACTTGAATATCACCACCTTCAATCGAATAGGGTTCCGTACGATCGTAATATAATTTCACATCATTGTAGAATGGATGATATTGATACACATATTCCATAAAGATAGACTCGCGCGTTCGTGTCACCGACCACATTTTATGTAGCGTCGCACCATGGCCTATCGTCGCCATCGGATCGCGCTGAAAATAAATATTCGGAATCGGGTCCATAATCATTTTACCTGTATCGCGCGTCGCATAGAATCCCGACACCGCACCCAGTTTCTTTAGTTCTGATATATCAATTCCCGCGATACACTTTCGCACCATTTCTTTCGTATCCTTAATATCACTCAAGAAATCATAACAATGCTTTACTACTTTTGGCGAAGTTACGCCTGCTTCCGCAATAAATTGTTCCAAAAACTTCTTCTTGACCGAACGTCCGCCCGCATCCAAAGCTTCCGCCACCAAGTCAACCAGATATACTACTTCCACCCCCTCAGCCCTCAAAGCATTTGCATACGCATCATGCTCTTGCTGTGCAATTTTAAGATATGGAATATCGTCAAACAACAATCGCTCCAAAGTATTTGGCGTCAAGTTCAAAAACTCATCACCCGGCCGATGCATCAGTACCTTTTTAAGCGGCGCTATTTCGCTAAAATTACTAATTACGTTTTTCATTTACCTCCTTTTTTATTTATCATATAAAGTTAGATACATCACTGCTTTAATAGTATGCATACGGTTTTCCGCTTCGTCAAATACCGCCGATCTCTCAGACTCAAACACTTCATTCGTCACTTCCATCTCTGTGATGCCAAATTGCTCGTTTACATCGCGTGCCACACTAGTATTCAAATCGTGGAACGAAGGTAAACAATGTAAGAAAATCGTATTTGGCTTCGCCCGGTTCATCATTTCCATCGTTACGCGGTAGCCCTGCAACTGCTCAATTCTCTCACCCCATTTCTCTTTATCTTCACCAAGTGATAGCCAAACATCAGTATAAATAGCATCCGCTACACCATTCAAAGCGTTCACATCATCGGTCACCGTAATCGTTGCACCATTCTTCTCGGCAATAGGTTTGCACTGTGCAATTATTTCATCCGAAGGTTTTAATGCTGTTGGCCCGCAGGCGATAAAGTTCACCCCCATTTTAGCACTCATCGCCATCAATGAATTAGCTACATTATTATGTGTGTCACCCACGAACGCCAAAGTTTTGCCTTTTAGTCCTCCGAGCTTTTCCTCCATGGTCATAAAATCAGCCAGCGCCTGTGTCGGATGACAAGAATCTGTTAGCCCATTCCATACCGGCACATCCGCATATTTCGCAAGGTCATCTACGGTTTCTTGCTTGAAACCACGGAACTCAATTCCATCATAAAATCTTGCGAGCACCCGTGCCGTATCGGCAATCGATTCCTTATGCCCCATTTGCGAGCCCGTCGGATCTAGATATGTCACCCCCATGCCAAGGTCATACCCCGCCACCTCAAAAGCACATCTAGTACGCGTAGATGTTTTTTCAAATACTATAGCTATATTTTTATTTGGAAAGTATTTATGGTTTTTCCCTGCATGTTTCATTTCTTTAAATTTTTTTGCTACATCTAGCATATAACGAAGCTCCGCCTCGCTAAAATCTAGAATCCTCAAGAAATCTTTTCCTTTAAAATCCATTTGATGCCCTTCTTATTTACATACCATTATATATTAAGTTTATTTTAAGCACAAGTATTTACAAAATCCGTCTTCACAAATTTCATTCAACTATGTTATAATTAAAGTGCTAAAACTTGACAATTAGAAACACTGGCACGTTTTAATTTGGACCATCGTAAACAAATATGGCATCGTTTGGGATTGTCAGTTTATGATGGTTTGCCAGATTAAATTGTCAAGTTTTAGCACCCTTGCGGTGCCATTTTTGTGCATACTCCATTATGATTTAAGTGGCACCGCAAGGGGGATAGTAACAAAATAAGTGAGGTAAGCTATGCGGTCAATACATCATATCATTCATAAG
>JAZOUF010000025.1:0-10680 GCA_045657985.1 Candidatus Nanosyncoccus sp.
TTCGGCTGCACGCCTGGCAATTTTTGCACTATGTTGGCTCGATTCGGCGTTGCGCCAATCTATTTCGCGAGCAATTTCCACGACTGGAAGTCGTGATTCTAAATAATCAGCGAGCAATTCCCCGCCGTAGCCGCTATCAAAAACGACAATTTTGAGCATTTAAGTTAAACCTTTCTCCTCCAACGCTTTGATTTTAGCACGGATATGAAGTGAAAAATTTTCCGCTTTTTGAATTTTGCGACATATGTAGCGAAACTTTGTTTTTAACAAAAAACGAACCCCTGCGTGGGTTCTTGTCTCTTTCAGATAAATGAGGAGGTAGATTATTGGTATTATTTACTTGAACCAGCACACAATCGCTATTTAGTATCGAGGGGAATAGTAAGGTGAGTGATATACACTAGGCGTCCTAGCTACGGGCGAGAGACTTTTGGATTATTTCTTCAAGCGGTTCATAGTTACGGTGAAAGGCTTCGTCACTAGCAATTATCATTTCTTTTGGAGTGATATTACTAAAATCAAGGCTATATCCGGCACGACGAGCCAGTTCGGCAATAAACAGTCGCTGAACTCTACCATTGCCTTCACGAAATGGGTGGATAGAATTAAGGTCACCAAGGTAATATGCTAACCTTTCTGCGATATCGTCAGAATCTACAAGATAGTCCTCCGTATTTAATTCGTTCATCAAGGCTTCGGCATTAACTTCTATTAGTTCGTGCTGACAAAAGATGTTACCCTTGCTAATATCTATAACTCTAGTTTCTCCAGCCCAATCGTAAATGTCGTTGAATAAAAATTTGTGGAGTTTCTTGATATAATTAAAGTCTAACTTCTCAGAAAAAGGATTATTGACAAACTCTACGGCTTTTAATCCCGTAATTTCTCGTTCTGCAGCATCTAGCATTCTCTCATCTCTGATGCCTAGTTTATTGCGTAAAACTCTGCTATCTGGAAAACAATAAAAATCATCCCGTTCATACTCGTAAGATAAAGGTGCCTCTCCCATTAAGACCTCTTGTAACGGGCAATAGCATTTTTAATAGCAGTATCAAAAGATAATTTCCCAGAGAGACAATCTTGCATTATTTTTTTCTCACGACCAGAAAATTTCATCCCTTCTAAAGCGAAGTTCGATTCTACGGTTTTAATTATCTTGTCTTCTCTGCTCATTAAACCAATTATACCATCAGTAGAAGACTTTTGAAATACCCTGATTTGGTATAATTAGAACGATGGCAAACATAAACGATCTCAAACTTTTGGATGGATTCAAATAAAATAATTTACACACACGATATTAGCCCACTTTACAGAGAACGGACAACAAAAATGGGGTCACTAAACCCCGAAAATTGTCCTATGGTGGGTGATGAGGGGCTCGAACCCCCGACCTTCTCGGTGTAAACGAGACGCTCTAGCCAACTGAGCTAATCACCCACTCAGGTTATTATATCATACTTTCTAGATTTCTACTAGAGTGTATTCACGGGACCCGAGGCCTAACTCTTCGGCGTAGGGCAAGATTTCACGGCCTAGGCGCGAATCGATACGCTCTTGTAACTTCTTGGCGCCTGGATCATCGCTCGCCCAAACCATATCAATGAAAGCTTGGTCGTTAGCAACTGGATCTAGTGATGCAACAATACCGAGGTCGCCCATTACTGGGTCGTCCTGATGTGCATCGCAATCACAGCTAAGCGAGATGGCATTCATTACCGTGATGTAGACGATAGGTTTTCCCTGCTGTTTTAGGTAATCCGCAACTGCCGTAGCGGCTTCTGCCATAGAATGAATAAAATCAATCTGTTCGTGTTGGTCGCGCCAACATTCGTCTGGATCTTCGGTGTGGCCAGCGGAGTGAATATAGGCCTTACCATTACGCGAAGCGATACCGATGGATTGATTTTTGAGATTGGCACCAAACCCGCCCATCATATGACCTTTACCATGAGCAAGATTGACAATACTATCATAGTTTTTGAAGTGGTCGCCGACTAAGTCGTATTTAAGATGTTTGCCTTTTGTGAATGGAATTTTAAATTCACCATCTGCATCCATGATGTCGACAGGCGCAAATGAGGTGAAACCATGCTTCTTAGCAACTTCTAGGTGATCCTCGGCGGTGTTGCGAGCGCCATCATAAGCGGTATTACATTCAATGATGGTACCGTTTAATGATTTGACAAAAGGACCGATGAGGTCGGCTTTCAAATACCCCTTTGCACCGTCCTCGCCGGTGCTAACTTTAACGCCAACTTTGCCCGGCAAATTAACGCCGAGCGCTTTATAGATGTTCATTAGACTTTCTGGGGTGATTTCTTTAGTATAATAAACTGTAGATTTTGACATAATTACTCCTATATATAATATATAGTAGCATAATTTGTTTAAAAATACCTTGGGCGGAGTGGTTATTTTTTGAGGACTTTTTTGGTCACATCGAACTTTTCCATGTAACGGCCAAGCATGAGACGAGTCTGAGCGTAAAAAGCGGCGAGAGATTGATAGATAATTGAAGTGACAGGCATTAAAATCCATTGTAAAAGCATAAGAACGCTCTTACTTTTACGATATTTCGCAGGACGTTTAGGAAGTAGTTTGAACGAAACCAGTACGGAAACAATAAGGCCAATGGAGGCAAAAGTTTCGACAATGCTGACAATATTTGGAAGATTATAAGCCACCATATCGTGAGAAGACATATTCATAATCATTGGCACCCAACCGCCAAAAGCAACAATGGGAGCGAGAATAGCAAGCGTGACGTGGCCATCTAACAAACGCCAAAATTTCGGCAATAGTTGCCAAAATGGGACAGGACGTTTGTCCTTACTGACAAAAAGCCGCGAGCCGACATAGGCTACGTCCGAAGCGCCATAGTACCAGCGACGAACCTGGATAAATTGAGCTTTGACAGTTTTCCAGAATGTTTCATCAATCACGGCGTCTTGATAAATCGGGATGCGAATTGGCAAAACTGAGTAATTGCCGCCAAAAAAGAATAGGCTGCGCCAGTATTGATGGCCGTCTTCTACAATGGTGCGTTTGCTCCAAAAATGCATTGCTTCAAGCGCCTGTAACGGCTGAGAGTGTGAAGCAAAATTACGCAGGGCGTGTGGACGCATGGTGGAAATTACATTGAAGAAAGAGTTGGAAACGGCGATGACACGGGTAGGTGCAGGAGCGTCCCAAATATTGTTCATAAAAAGCGAAACTGGCTGATAGCTCAAACGCTGACGGTTCGGATGAGTAACAAACTCGTAGGCAACAGAATCAAGATATTTTTCGTGCATACGATTGTCGCTATCTAGCGAAGTGACGATAGTGGTTTCTACTGGGATATGGCGACTGCGCACGTACTCGGCAAGGCGCTCGCCGGCATAGGTAAGATTTGGACCCTTGCCGACAATTTCACCTGGGAGATTATCGGGATGTTTAACAAGCAGAAAATCTTTGAATGTGTCTTTATACTTGACGCGTAGGGATTTCGCAGTAGTCTCCATCGCTTCCCCACCACGTTCTTCATAAGCTAGCACAACGATAATGTGGTCATTGGCAAAAGTGGAATCTTTAATTGCGTCAATGGAAGGGCTAAGTATCTCAGCACCTTCATTATATGCAGCGATAATGACCGCGTGATAAATCTTGGAAGGATTGGGATATTCTTGTGGCATGGCAGCCATGAATTTGAGATTTTCGAGATGCTCCTCAAAATGATAGCTCTTATTATTGTCGTCACGGATGCGTTCGTAGGCTAAATGTGGTTCAGCGAGGTCTGCCATACGCTTATGCCAGTCTACACGTTCGGCGCGTTTCAAGACTTCGTATCCTTGAATTGTACGGTAAGCAGTGCCGATTGCCTTAACAAGAGTGGAAGCAATAAGAATGAATAAATAAATTGAGCCGACGACAGGATCGACCCAAGATAAAATAAACAAAAGGATAATTGCTCCATATGAAACGGCGCCTGGCAGAATCTCTAAGAAGCGATAAAGGCCAGTGCGCTTACCTTGTGGAATCTCAAGGCTTTGGCGCATTACGCCCCTCCTGTGAGCCTAAACAATACTACAAATGTACCAGTAATAAGTGCAGCGGTAGTAAGAAGAAAAAACTTAGTCATGCCAGCACCGCGCTTCTCGAAAATACGTAAAGCTATAAGTGTGTGAAAAGCGCCAAAGATAATCGCAAGAAGTGGGAAAGTTAGCATATCCGCCCAAGAGCCGTTGCGATAGCCGCCGATGTCGCCATAACCGATTTTGACTACTGCGCTTTCTGGACTGAGCCTGACTATGCTAATGATTAGTAGAATAATTGACGCTAGGACATTAATCAGCATAAGAATCAAAGTTAGACGCTCGTGCTTGTAGATTTGTTGTAGGCTAGTGGCGAAATTTTTCATATTATTTAGTGAGTTTTTCGATAACTATATTAACATGTTTAATAAACATCGCGTCGCCGATGATACCAATGATGCCTGTGACGACCATCATACCACCAATAAGCGCGACAACGGCGCCAGTATTGAAAGTGACAAAAATGCCCAGCACGAGCATAATGAGAGACAGAACCGTGAGATATTTCCAATCATTAATACCAGCCGAAGCGAGTTTAGTCGCAGTATTGATGCGAACGAGTGATTCGTAAATAATGACGATGCCAATGATGACGCGGAAAATCCCAGCGATGTCCTCGCCAATAATGAGCGTAGCAATGCCTATGAGAACAGAAACAACGCCCGCGAGCAATCCGTTATTGAAATAGTCTCTTTGACCTTTCTCGACAAAATAATTGATTATTTGAAAACCACCTTTAACGATAAAGAAAGCGCCCACTAGATATGCTACAATCTTAATCATTATTTCTGGCCAGATAATCAATAGAACGCCTAACACTACAAGAGCGAATGATTCTATGATAGCCGACCAAGCGGATTTCTTGATGTTGCTGCCTATTTTTTCAATAGGATGTTTAATGATTTCTGGTTTAGCCATATATTATATTATATCATAACTACAATAAAAATGGAGCCGATGGCAGGGATTGAACCTGTGACCTGCTCGTTACGAATGAGCTGCACTACCAACTGAGCTACATCGGCATGTTTCAACATAATGTGCGATTCCTCATTCGTAAACGAATGAGCTGCTCTACTGTCAAAGACTTGGAGCTACATCGGCACTCTATGTATTATACCATACTTTTATTTTTTGTTGTTGCTATTTAGGCGGTGAAGAAGTTTTTGACGAGCATGGGGAGTGATGATGCGTTCAAGCCAGCTTTGTTTGGGGGTTTGATTTTTGGAAGTGAGAATCTCTACGACATCCCCTTGTTCTAGACGTTTACCGAGATTGCTCATTTTGCCATTTATCTTGACGCCGATGACATGATCGCCAATCTCAGAATGAAGACGGTAGGCAAAATCAAGTGGAAGAGCGCCGGCCGGCAAATCAATAATGTCACCTTTTGGAGTGTAGACGAAAATTTTATCAGCGAAGAGATTGAGCTTGAGTTTCTTCAGATCCACTTTCTTGCCTTCACGGAGACGAGCGGCAGTGGTTTGGAGTTCGGTAATCCAGAGTAGGCTAGTTGGCAAATGTTCTATCTTCCCTTTTTTGTAGTTTTCGGTGAGTTTCTGCTCGTTATAGTAGAAACTGGCGGCGAGACCGCGTTCGGCGTATTCGTGCATCTCGCGAGTACGGATTTGGAATTCAATAATGTGTTTGTCCTTCGTGATAACGGTGGTATGGAGAGATTGGTAACCGTTTTGTTTTGGCATGGCGATGTAATCTTTGATCCTGCCATTCATTGGCGTATAAAGTGAGTGAATGATGCCGAGCGTAAGATAACAGTCTGTTACGTCCTCGACAATGATGCGGAGGGCCGTAAGATCATAGATCTCACCCATGTTTTGGTTATGCTTGGCGAGTTTCTTGTGGAGTGAATAAACCGACTTAACACGACCAGAAATCTCAAAGTTGATTTTCTCTTTAGTAAGAGCGGCAGAAACTTCTTGTTCGATTTTCTTGAGAGATTTGGCGGCGGATTTGTTAGATTTCTCAATTAAATCCTTCAGCTCGTCGTAACGCTTGGGATCGACGTATTTGAAGGCAAGGTCGGCCATCTCAACACGAAGGCGCCCCATGTTAAGTCTGTCGGCAAGAGGTGCAAAAACTTCTAGTGATTCTTTGGCAATTTTCTTTTGTTTGTCAGGCGGGAGGGCGGAAAGAGTACGTAGATTATGGAGGCGGTCAGCAAGTTTAATAATAAGCACACGAATGTCATCACCGAGAGCTATCATGAGTCGGAGGAAATTGTCTTTGGTTTCAGGAAGGTAGGTATCAATATCGCGCATACCGTTACGGGCAGTGGAGAGCTTAGTGACGCCATCTACGAGGAAGGCGACGGATTCGCCAAATTCTTGTTTAATGTCGTTTAACGTAAGACTAGTATCTTCAACCGTATCGTGCAAAATGCCGGCAATAATCGTATCTTCGTCCATGCCCCATTCTTCGAGAATCTTTTTGACAGCCAGAGGATGAACGATGTATGGCTCGCCAGTTTTTCGGAATTGACCCTCGTGAGCTTTTTTGGCGACAGCAACAGCTTTCTTGATGCGCTCGGAATCTTGTTTCATGTTTATATTATAGCAGAGTTTTGATGAGTGCTTTCAGTTCGGCGTCGGTTTTGCACTTGAAAGTAAGGGAGTGGTTTTTAATGACGACTGGGATGTTGTATTTTTCGGTGAGAGCATCTTCGTCTTTATGCGAAGCGATTTTCTTAATGGCAGCGGCGCTGGATTTTTTCTTGTTGTCTTGGAGATAGCGTTCGACCTTGCGAGCGGTCCACCCTTCTTTGATGATACGCGGTAAAACTTTGTGAATTGTGGCTTCGTCTTGTGAAATAAGTGGACGCATTACGCCTTCGGTGAGTTTTTCCTTGACCATAATTTTCTTGACATCTTCAGGCAGGTTCAAAAGGCGCATGGTACCCTGGACGGAAGATTCGGACTTACCGACTTTGATGGCGATCTCTTCGGCGGTGAGATTAAATTGGGTTTTGAGCTTGGCATAAGCAGTAGCGAGTTCAATGGCGTGTAAATCTTCGCGTTGAGCATTTTCGATGATGGATAATTCGAGGCGATTCTGGGAATCTAGTGTCCGGATAATGGCGGGGATTTTCTTGAGTCCTGCAATTTGGCTGGCGCGCCAACGACGTTCGCCGGCGACGATTTTGTATTTGCCATCTTCCTCGGTGACGACAATGGGCTGAAGCACGCCATGCTCCGTAATGGATGTAGCAAGCGCGTTAAGGGCGTCTTTACTAAATTCACGACGGGGCTGGTCTGGGTCGGGAATGACGTCGGCGATATTTAAATGCTTTAACTCGCTTGTGGTTTTATCTTCGCTGGCGGTTAAATCAAATTCCTCATCTACTAAATCGGTAGGAATGAGAGATTCAAAGCTACGACCTAATCCTTTCATTTGGTACGCTCCTCTACTTCTTTGGTGAATTCTTTGTAGGCTTTAGCACCTTTACTGAACTTGTCATAAGCACCAACCGGAACACCGTGAGATGGCGCTTCAGCAAGGCGAACGTTGCGCGGAATGGTAGTATTAAAGGCGAGATTCTTAAAGTATTTCTTGATTTCCGCAAAAACTTGAGGGGAGAGGCTGGTGCGTTTATCATACATCGTGGCAAGGACACCGAGTAAGCGCAAATTAGGATTAGCGGCTTTCATGACGCGCTTCATGGATTCCAAGAGCTGTGCGACACCTTCAAGAGCATAAAATTCGGTCTGAACTGGAAGCAAAAGATAATCCGAGGCAATCATGCCATTAACAGTGAGAAGACTTAGTGATGGTGGGAGATCAATGACAATGTAGTCGTAATTATTCCTCACTAAATTGATAGCGTCGCGAAGACGAGTGAATTTTTTGGATTGATTAGTGATTTCTACTTCGGCGTTGGCGAGCTCTGGCGTGGTAGGAGCGAGATCGTAATGCTTGTATTTAGTCTTGAGGATGCAATCCTTGATAGTGGCAGTACCAAGAATAACCTCAGTCATTGTGGTGCCGAGCTTGCCATCATTCTTCTCGATGCCGAGACCAGAAGTGGCATTCCCCTGAGGGTCAAAATCCACCAACAGAACGTTATGTTTGTCTTTAGCGAGATAATAGCAAAGGTTAACCGCAGTCGTGGTTTTCCCCACGCCACCCTTCTGGTTAGTTACACATATTACCTTCGCACTCATAATGCTTATATTATAGCACAAAATCATGCGTGGACAAAAACAAAAAACAGTTTTAAGTTGCGCTTCGCCGACGTCCCTCATTACGGGGTCGGCTCGCCAGTCCTCGTCGTGACTGCGGCAACTCAAAACTGTTATTTTTTTTAGTTAAGCGATTTTAGTGATTTCGATTTCGCTGTATTTCTGGCGGTGACCAGTCTCTTTGTGGACGCGCTTCTTGGAGTGGTAACGAATCACACGGACTTTGTCGCCTTTGACTTCTGGGTCTACTACTTTGGCTGAAACTTTTACGCCTTTGACCGTAGGAGTGCCGACAGTGGTCTTGTCGCCATCAATTACGAGTAAAGCATCAGTTTCGAGCTCTTTGGTGCCTGCCGGGAGGAGGTCCACCCGTAGGGTCTCTTTTTCCTCGACGAGATATTGCTTCCCGCCAACGAGGATAACTGCTTTCTTCATATCAATCCTTTAATTATTTCGTATCATTATACCACACTTCCCTAGATTTGGGAAGAGGTGGACTAGTTTTAGGGAAGAAAAATCCCCCGGCTGGGGGAGTACATAATGTACTTAGCCGGGGGTGGTCGTTTTGATTTAGGTAAAATAGAGTTTATGGAGCGTAGCTCCCTGCCAGTCACGAGTGAACTCAATCATGTCGCTGGTACCGACGACGCGGTACTGCCGCTTGCGCGGATTGATTGGATCGAGAAGAGTATTGGGGCTGAGGCCCAACTTCTTGCAGATGGCATCGGCGTTGCTCACGATCATACGAATAGGATCCATGGATATTCTCCTTTTTTACGGCACTTGGCCAGATTTTACCCTAAACGACAGAGTAATAAAGGGCAGTAGGTTTTGTATAACCTATCTGCCCTTATTATAGCACAGAATATTTGAAAAGTCAATAGTTTTAGTGCTTTTTTTGATTAACGAGTGTATTTCTCACTTAAATCGTTATAATCGTAGAGTTCGTTAGCGTTAAACCAGAGATCGATTTCCTTCTTGGCTTCTTCGATGGAGCCGGAAGCATGGACGAGATTTGGCACGCCAACACCTTTGGCATCCGAATAGCCGAAGCTCATATGTGAGAAATCGCCACGAATAGTGCCCATTTCTGCGGATTTTGGTTCGGTTGGGCCGACAATTTTACGAACAAGTGGCTGGGCTTCTACGCCTTCAAGCACCATTGCGATGACAGGACCGCTCATCATATATTCGACATTGTAGCGAAAAGCCGTTTCGCCACGGCGAGTAATCATTTGACCGATGTCTTCGTAATGCATACGATAAAGTTTCTCGTCTGGCATAACCATTTTCATACCGACGATTTTGAGACCAACGCGCTCAAAACGTTGAATGATTTCGCCAACGATGCCGCGCTGAACGGCGTCTGGCTTTAATACTACGAGTGTTCTTTGGATGTAATCTTCTGTTTTTGCCATATAAACTCCTTTTTGTTATTATATCATGCATAATCATATTTTGATATAATACTAGTATGGATTTAGGTGAACTGATTGAGGATTTTTTGGAACACTTGGAAATTGAGAGTGGGCGAAGTAAGAAAACGGTAGAAAATTACCGGCTGTATTTGGAAAGGTTTTTGATAATTGTACAAGAAATACTAAATAAAGATGAAGTGAAACCGGAAGAGATTACGCGGGAGGTGCTAAGGCGATATCGGTTAAAACTCAATCGCTACGGAACGGATAATGGGAGTGATGATTTAAAAACGATTACCCAAGCGTATCATTTGATTGCGCTCCGAGGGTTCATGAAATATCTGGCACGACGTGAAATAAAATCACTAGACCCGTCGCTGATTGATTTGCCACATGTGATTCGGAAACAAGTAACGTTTTTGCACTATGATGAAGTGGAAGATATGCTGGAGCAAATTGACTTGTCTACTGAATCAGGACTGAGAGACAGAGCGATTATCGAGCTTTTGTATTCTGGTGGGTTGCGCGTGAGTGAACTGGTAGGACTGAACCGGGACTCTATCAATTTGGAACGGCGCGAGTTTATGGTGCGAGGTAAAGGGTCAAAAGATCGCCCGATTTTTATCAGTGAGGCGTGCGCGGACAGGGTGCGCGATTATTTGGAGGCTAGAACTGATTCCCTGCCGGCGTTGTTTCTTAATAACTCCCGTAATTTACAGGCGGTGGATCAATCGGGAAATTATCGGCGGATGACAGCGCGGAGCGTGGAAAGAATCGTAGAGAAATATGCTAGGCTTGCCGGGATTACTAAGCATGTGTCGCCGCACACGTTGAGACATTCTTTTGCGACGGATCTTTTAATGAATGGGGCAGACTTACGCTCGGTGCAATCGATGCTCGGCCATGCGGATATTTCTACTACGCAGATTTACACGCACGTGACAGATGCGCATCTACGTGAGATACATGAGAAGTTTCATTCGGAGACAA
>JAZOUF010000026.1:0-13788 GCA_045657985.1 Candidatus Nanosyncoccus sp.
AGCATGATCGGCATGAAATAAACGACAGGCGCGATCGATACAGAGGCGCTCAATGCGGTCTATGTTGGTTTGGCCGCCATAGTAACGGTAGTTTGGTAAAACTTTGTCTGCGATCTCATCTTCACCCCAACCTGGTATGCCTTCAAAACTTGGGTAGCCCTCGGAATATTTGTTAGTAAGAATTGAACCCATGGCTTCTAGCACTGCCTTACTGACGTAGTTTTCGCTTGGAATCAATTCCAAACCTTCACTCTGACGAGTCTTTTCCTGATTGATTAAATCAAATACTAAATCTTTCATATCGCTCCTTATTATAATTTAATATACCTGACGAAAGAATAAGTTAAATCATCTTCCTTTCCTTTCTTGATTATTTCTCTGGAGTAGCGTGATTTGTCAAATTCGGGGAAAAAAGAGTCAGCATCGGAGTCAGTAGAATCAACTTCGGTCAGGTATAGCGTTTTAGCGTATGGCAGAAGTTCAAAATACAGCATACCACCTCCAATAACAAAAATCTCTTCGTCTGTATCTTTGTGCTTGGCAATATATTCTGAGAGGTTTGTAACCGTCTCGTCGGCACCGTCTACCTCGTGGCGAGAAACGACGATGTTGGCGCGACCAGGCAACTTGCCCGGTAAGGAATCCCAAGTTTTATGCCCCATAAGAATAGTGTGATTTTTTGTAGTGTCGCGAAAGAAACGCATATCCTCTTTGATGTGAAAGATAAGCTGGCCGTTTTTGCCGAGTTCACGATTTTTACCGATAGCTGCTATAATACTAAACATTTTTACTCCGTAACCGGCATGGCGATTTTACCTTGGTGCTCGTAATTTTCCAGCCTGATGTCTTTAAGTGCTTTGGAATTATCAAAGGCAAAGAAATCTTTGATTTCTGGGTTAATCCAAAGTTTCGGAGCAGGGAAAAGTGCACCGTCTTTGGCTAATTTTTCGTCGCGACGACGAATTTGCTCTTTGATGCCGTCAATTTGATTCTCGTAGATGTGCGCATCGCTAATCGTGTAGGTCATTTTGCCTGGCTTTAAGCCAACTGATTGTGCAATAAGATGACACAAAACGGCATATTGCGTGATATTGAAAGGTAGTCCTAGCGGGGCGTCATTAGAGCGGGAATGAACCATAATATTTAGACGGTCGCCAGAAACAATCCATTCGTTACTCCAAACGCAGCTGGGCAAGGCGGCGGTAGGTAGCCATTCGTTCTGCCAGAGACTCATTACCATGCGGCGATTGGCAGGGTCATTCTTCAGTGTCTCAATTAAACTCTGAGTGAGCTGATATTTATTAACAATCCAACCGTAGGCGGTGCCAATAGTGCCAGCAAAATCTTCCTTGGGTTCGCTTTTGTGGAGGTCGGCGTAAATTTGATTGATATTGCGCCCCATGTAGTTACCGTCTGCATCTATCTCCCATTCGTTCCAGATTTTCACGCCACGCTCGCGAAGCCACTCCACGTGGTTGCTTTGGACTTGCCAGATCCAGAGCATTTCTAGCACGGCGGATTTAAAAGCGACGAATTTGGTGGTCAAAATTGGGAACTCTTCTTGTAAGTCAAATTCTAGCACATAGTGTGGAATACGGATAGTGGCAGAGCCTTGCTTGGCTTGGGAAAGATGGTTCGGCATGGTGGATGCCGCCCTTCGACTACGCTTGGAATTGGTCTTATCGGAATAATTTACCACCCGCTCGCCCTCGCGCAAAATCTTGTCGCAAAGGTCAAGGTACTGCTCATCAAATTTACTCATGTTTCCTCCACTTTTTTTCATTGTAGCAAAAAAATCCCCGAATGTAAAATTCGGGGAGTAAGGGGGTTAATCGTCGTCGGTTTCGTAATTCTTATTGCGCCAGTCATACCAGCGGCCTTTAACCATCAGAGTAAACATCACCAAAATTGCCGTGAAATAGCCAGTGTCATCGTACTGATAGAGTTTGCGAATGCGCAAGACGTCGATTGTGAACATTTCGCTGGCGCTAAAAACGCCGTCATCACGATGGTCGCAATAATCCATTTCCTCGTAATCGCGTCCGGCAGCCTCAGGACTGTCTTTCTTCATTGACGGCGAATGGCCAAGCCGATCGCATGTAAGCGTGGCGATAATCAGAGAATATTTGTCTGCCGTGAAAAGCAGGCGTCCGGTCGGACGGTCTTTGTTTCGCATATCGGTTAAGATTTTAATAGCCTCGTCGTAGAAGCCACGCTGACAGCAACCATAGCTGTCACGAAAAGCGGTGTACCAATCATCTTCTAATGCCATCTTCTTAGCTTCGTCACGAGTGGAATTGTCCAGCCAATCGCCGATGGTATTTTCGGGTAAATCGTGCAGGCGAATGGCCTCCATGATTTCCTGATAAGCGTAGCTATCCTCGGTAAAACCATCGCGGATAAAGTCTCGCCCTGCGTCACTTCTTAAAAACAAGTCAACTAGAGTCGACATCAGGTAAGTGTGAGCGCCAACGGATTCGTTGACGAAGTTGTTGTACCCACCTAAACCAAAATTAGCACACCAACCGCGAGGTAAAAGGCATGAGCGCGCAACCTCGGCGAGGTATTTGCTATCACGATAAATATCAGATGCATAGGTGCTTAACTTCTTGCAGGCGGGGTTATAAGCGGACTCTGCCTCCATGATACGGGAATATTCGCGAAACATATCTGCTAGGGATTTGAGCTTCATAAATAACCTCCTTTTTAATGTGCACCCCCTTGGATACTGCTTTATATTATATCATATCTTGACAAAATAACCAACTTGTGCTATAATGGAATTAAATAATTGATTTGGGAGTTAATCATGAAGCCACTTAAAGGCTTATTAATTGTACTAATTTCAAGTTTTATCGGGATTATTGCAAATCCTGAGCTTCCTTTTGCCTCCGATTCGGTAGCTGTAACTGGGCTAGATAATGCCGGAATCGTCGAAACTATTCCTTTGCCAGAACCGGAGCCAGCACGGGAAGAGCCTGGTTATGCGGAGCCGGTTTATGAATGGCCGGCATATGAGGAACCGATTTATGAAGAACCTGTCTACGAAGAGCCGGTCTATTATGCGCCAGCCAATAATATTACGATAAATGGGCGGTATGTTGATTTGGCTTATACCGATACGACTGGTGAAGATGCGGGGTCGGCCGGGTTGGCTTGGTATTATAAGACGGGTAAGTTTATCTACGGTCATAACTCGTGGAATGTGTTTGGATTCCTTGATTCGGCATACGACGGTGGGTGGCTTCTTGGTATGAATTTTTCGGTGACGATGGATGGTAATACGGAATATTATACAGTGACAAATTACCGATTATATGATTACGATGCTTCACAACCAAAATACCTGTGGTACAATGGCGAAAGCTCCAAGATGAACCCGATTGTAAAGGCAACGCTTGATGGCAGTAGCTATCGGATGGCGATTATGACTTGTTATGCTGGAAGTTCAAAACGCTTAGTGATATTTGCTAATTAGTTATGCTAATATTTTAAACACTTATGTTATAATGATTTTATAACATAAGGAGTTTAGATATGTGCACAGGCGTGCGTTTTAGTGACGATAATGGGAACATGTATTTCGGGAGAAACCTTGACTGGTCTACCGGCTACGGTCAAAAGGTCGTGCTAACACCACATGGCTATTCATATAAATCTGCGTTTCTCGGCGAAATGAAGCCACAACAGGGCGCTATTATCGGGATGGCGATCGTGGTAGAGAATACACCACTTTATTTTGACTGCGCAAACGAAGCGGGCCTTGCCGTGGCTGGTCTAAACTTCCCAGGTTATGCATCCTATGCACCAGAGGCAATTGATGGCAAAACCAATGTTGCTGCTTATGAATTTCCGTTGTGGCTCGTGATGAATTTCAAGACTGTTGATGAAGCGGAAAAAGCTTTGAAGAATGTTGCCATCGTAGCGAAGCCAATCAACGAGCAGTTCCCAGTATCACAACTGCATTTTATTATTGGCGATGCGAAGCGCTCAATCGTAGTGGAGTACACGGCAAGTGGTATGGAAATTTATCATAACGACGTGGATGTACTTACTAACCAACCTGGTTATGGCTGGCATAAAGAAAACTTACGCAACTATCTTAATTTGTTCCCACAGATGCCAAAGGAAGTGAAGTGGCGCGAAGCCAAGATGACGGCATTTGGCTCCGGATCACTGATGCGTGGTATTCCTGGCGACTACTATTCGCCTTCACGTTTTGTCCGTGTAGCATATCTTAACACGCATTATCCAGTGAAATCCACCGAGGAAGAAAATGTGTCGCGTTTATTTCATACATTAACCGGCGTAGCTATGATTGACGGTGCAGCCGAGATGGGCGACGGTAAGTGTGAATTAACAATTTACACCGGCGGATATTCTTCCGCTACAAAGACTTACTACTATAGTACTTACGAGAATCCTCAAATTGTTAGTGTAGCGATGGGAGACCACAATCTTGACTCCAGCGAACTGGTACAGATATAACTAAGGTGCGCCTGGGCTACCGCCGACAATTATTAAAAAGCGGTGGTCCAGAAAGTGCGCATGATATAATAATGATATGAAGAAGTTTATTGGTTTCGTCATTACACTAGCTATATTGGTGGGGCTGGGATTTTGGGGGTTTATTGCGGTGCGTGATAGACAAATCAATGTCAACAATTGGTTTGTGGGTGGCAAAACTTTGGGCGTGGACGTTTCTTCGTATCAGGAGAAGGTGGATTTTGAGGAACTAAAAAAGCAAGATGTGGAATTCGCTTACATCAAGGCTACTGAGGGAAGCTCACATGTTGACTCGTCGTTTGCAGATAAATGGACGGCAGCAGATAGAGCAGGAGTGATAGCCGGTGCGTATCACTATTTTTCTTATGGCTCAAGCGGTACTACTCAGGCCGAAAGTTTTATTGCTACGGTGGGTGAACTTGACGGACGATTGATTCCGGCAGTAGATATGGAGCTCACGACGGAAGAAGTAAAAAATCCGCCAGCGAAAGATGATGTTGTGCGAGGACTCAAGGCATTTATGGCAGTTATGGAAGAAAAATATGGTGTAAAACCGTTGATATATTCACAGAAAGACTATTGGGATAAGTATTTGGCGGAGGATTTTGCGGACTATCCGCGATGGGCGCGCAACGTGTTCTACCCGGTTTGGATAGACGTAGGTGAGAACTGGTTGGTTTGGCAGTATAACGATAGAGGTACGCTAAATGGGTATTCGGGGGAAAAGTATATTGACCTGAATATCATAAATAGCAAATACGGATTAGATGCACTCAAAATGTCGGATAGAAAATCCGACAACGATTCGAATAAGAATTCGGATAAATAGCACCCAGCTATTGACCTACTGGGTACTATTTATGCTATACTGAAAATATAAATAAGGAGTGCTCTATGGCAAAATCAAATAAAAACTTATATATCGGCATTGGTGTTGCGGTGGTTGCCGTAGCGATTATCATTGGCGCCGTCATAGGATTAAATGCAGGTAAAGGTGATAAAGGTGCCGATAATGGCAACACCTCGCAGACTACTGATAGGCTAATGGCTTCCGATTTAAAAACGGTTGATGTAGAAGTGGAATATGGCGATTATGACGAAATGACTACGCTTTCGAAAGACATTCATAATGGCTATGCAACCGGTAAAGTCGTAAAGGTTGACGGCATAGTTTCGCATCCAATGTCAAGCTATAGCGTAGTTCAGGCCAATACTGATGGCTCGCAAAAGATTGGTACACAATTCATCATTGAGGGGGATGACACGATTGTTTATCCAAAGGATGGGGATAGAATCGTGATTACTGGAAAAGTGGTGGAGAATTCGCCGATGTATTTCGTGATTAAAACTTTGCCGGAGTTTGTGGAAATTAAATAAAGAGCCCTAGGCTCTTTCTTTAATTTCTGGTGGAGTGTAGGAGGCTCGAACTCCTCACCTCTTCCATGCCATGGAAGCGCTCTACCAAATGAGCTAACACCCCAGTGTTTTAATTTTAGCACAGTGTATGATAAAATAAAAGTATGAAAACGATTTTGACTGGAATTAGGGCGAATTCAGTATTGACGCTCGGCAACTACCTAGGCGCTTTACTACCCATGGTGCGGCTCGCCAACAAACATTCTGCCGAATACAATGTAAATATCTTTGTGCCAGATTTGCACTCTATTATTTCGGACGTAGATGGTGATTTGTGCGAGAACACGATTCGGACAATTAAATACTATCTAGCGGCTGGGCTAGAGGTGAACGAAAATGTGCATATTTATCGACAGAGTCGTGTACCGGCACATTCGGAGCTTTGTTGGATTTTGAATTGCGTGGCCACGATGGGTGAACTGAATCGCATGACTCAGTACAAGGAAAAGGGCGAAGGAAAAACTTCTGTAAATGTAGGTATTTTTGACTATCCAGTGCTAATGGCGGCGGATATTTTACTGTACGATGCGACTTATATTCCGCTAGGCGAAGATCAGTTCCAGCATATTGAATTGACTCGGAACATCGCTACGCGCTTTAATAATAAGTTTGGTGAGATTTTTACGATACCAGCAAAGACTGCGGAGCAGGTGAAGTTTATGGAAGTAGGCGAAGCGATTCGGATTCGGGATTTGTTAAATCCAGAGAAGAAGATGAGTAAGTCTACAGCAGCGGAAAACTCTAAGATTATGCTAGACGACAAGCCAGCAAAAGCGATTAAAAAGATTATGAGCGCCACGACAGACTCGCTCGGCAAAATAAAGTTTGATATGTTTAATCAGCCTGGCGTGTCAAATTTGCTAACGATAGAGGCATTAGTTACCGATACGCCCCTGCAGGATGTAATTGCGACTTGGGCAGGCGAGACGAGGTATGGTGATTTGAAGAAAAAGGTAGCGAGTAGTGTATCGGGAATGCTTGAGGAGTTTCAGGAGAAGCTTACTAAAGTATCCTATGCGCGAGTGATAGAACTACTTGAGGCGGGTGAGAAATACGCGAACGAGGTGGCGAATGCGAAATTGTATGAGGTGCAGAAGGCAGTAGGGCTGAGATAAAATACTGGCGTGTAGGGGGCTAAGATGTGCCTAGGTGGCGGTAGGGCAAAAATAAAATACCCCCAGATTATCTGGGGGTGTAGGGGGGTCATTCACCGTACAGGTCGATACCGAGAGCGATGGCGAGATTTTCGTTGAAATTGCGAATCAGGGTGCGCAGGACGAAGATTTCGTTGGCGTACTCGGGGTAAATCTCCTTGGCTTCTTTGAGTACCGGCATGAGAAGCTGGTGAGTCTCGAGGAGATTTTTCTTGATGCGCTCGTGGTCGAAAACGCCGACCATAGTGGTGAGGTTAGAGTAGCGGTCCAAGGCTTTACAGAGCAAGGCGTTCTTGTCCTCCAAAAGTGACCAGTAGTAATGGCGCTTGGTCTCAGCTTTGTCGAGGTCGCTCGGCTGACGCTCGATGGTCATGTACTTGACACCGTGCTTGACGGCTTCGTTCATGGGGAGATCGCTGACGGCGGTGCCGGCGTCCTCGCAGACATCGTGAAGTAGGATGACAGCGAGTAGGTTGTCGTCCGAAAGCCCGAGGCCGATGGCAAGGCAAGCCATCGAGAGCGGATGAACGATGTAGGGCTCGCCACTCTGGCGGGTCTGGTCTTTATGCTTTTTACGCATATAGCCGAGGGCGCGCAGAGTCTCGGTCTTGGGGTTGTGCTTGTCGCTACAAAAACCGCGAATAAAAGTGGTCATGGTGTCAGTATCTCTAGTGCGGGAAGCCTTTTGCTTAGCGCGTAAGGTTTTTTGCTCAGCGAATAAAGTTTCCTGAAGTTCCCGATCCATAGTTAACCCTCCTTATAGATGTTAAATGTGCGCCCACTATCTGTTATAATGATAGCATAGTTGACAAATGTAGTCAAGTGTGCTATAATAAGAGGATACGGTGGTGGAGGTGCTCAGGGGAGGCAGCACGAGGTGAAATATGGGTATAAAAAATGCCCCCAGAGAGTCTGGGGGCGAGATGGGGGTTTAGTGTGTTAGTTGGTCTAGTTCGCAGTATTTATCGTATTCTTCTCTTGATATAGAAAAATAGTGAACACCATCTTTGGAAAAAGAATATTCGGGAAAACATATGCGACCACAGCGTTTATAAATAGCCTTATAGAGAAAAAGTATTTCGCCACCAACCAGTACACGTTTTCGCTCGGAATATTGCGGAGGGGTTATACGCACTTTTATCACCACCATGTAAAGAACTTGTTTATATTTTATACTATATATTGATTTTTGTCAATTTATGGGGTTCGTGGTATAATTTGAGTATGATTAGGACTGGGAAGAAGTTTAGCAAGCCAGAGATGTCGCGGGTGATTAACGGGGATACGGTTTTGCCGGAGGCGGAGGCGGCGCCAGAGAAGGTGCGACTGGATATTTTGATGACGGAAATTTATAAGAGTTATAACCGGTCGTCTTTGCAGAAATTTATTGAATTAGGATTCGTGACGGTAGATGGAGAGTTAGCCAGAAAGGCGAATCAGAAGTTTGAAAGGGGAGTGAAAATTGATTTGCAAGTGCCAACGGAGCTCAAGAATGCGGATTTAGTGCCAGAAACGGTTTATGAAGACGAGAATGTGTTAGTGGTTAATAAGCCGGCGGGGCTGTTGTCGATGGCGAAGGGGGAATATTGCCCAGAAAAGACCTTGGCGGATTATGGACTGATTGTGCATCGTTTGGACCGCGACACCTCTGGTGTGATGATCCTTGCAAAAAATACAGAAGTGCAGAATTTTTTAAAGAAACAGTTTCAGGATAGAAAAACGCACAAGACTTATTATGCAGTAATTGATGGACGTCCGAAATTAGATGCAGCGAGGATAGATTTGCCGATTGCGCGAGATTTAAAGCGCCCGACGACTTTCCGAGTAGATGCGGGCGGCAAGGAATCTGAAACGTTCTATAAAGTGATAAAAACTGATAATGAGCATTCATTGGTGGAGCTTAAACCAACTTCTGGTAGAACACATCAGCTTCGCGTACACATGAAATATCTTGGGCATCCGATTATGGGCGATGTGGTATATGGTGGAGAACCAGCGGATAGATTATATTTGCATGCAGGCGCTCTAGAAATTACCCTCCCCGGAGGGAAAAGAACAGTATTTGAAGTGCCGATGCCGAAAGAATTTGAGGCAAAAATTAAAATTGAAGCCGCAAACGAAGCGCCTAGTAAAGTTCCGATGAATAAGGATGAATAATGTTCTTTGACTCGCCAGAGGAGATTGAAAGAATTGCTAAGCGAACAGGAACGTCAATTTTTGTGATGCCAAAGACGGTAGATTTCGCAATCAAAAATGCCCTAATCTTGCAACCAGAGGACAAAACAACGATTACGATTGAGCAAGTGCGTGACGAAATTGCGAGACTTGCGGTCAAACAAGTGGAAGATCGATATATTATTATACGGCCGGCGGACGCGCTAGGTGAAGAAGCGGCGAATGCGTTTTTGAAAAATCTGGAAGAACCAGGAGATAAAGTACATTTTATTTTAGTGACCGACTCACCGTCAAGACTTTTGCCAACGATCTTATCGCGGGCGGAAATATATTTCATGCGACAAAAGTGGTCAGTGGAGGGGGGGATTACTGCGGATGCAAAAGTTAAAGATTTGGCGAAAAAGTTAATGGTGGCGAAACCTGGTGAGTTGCCCGCCATCGCGGATGAGATTTGCAAGAAGAAAGACGGTGTGCGCGCCTATGCATTAGGGGTATTATCGGCGGCGATTGAGATGCTTTATAAATCGTATTTTATTACGAGGAAAGATGTGTTTTTGAAGAAGCTGCCGCGATTTTTGGAGGCTTACGAGGCAATCTCTCGAAACGGACACATTAAATTGCACTTAGTGGCGGATTTATGCTAAAATAGGATTATGATTGCGGTTTTTGCGATTTTGGTTTTTGTAGTGTATTTGGCGTTTTTCTTTCCGATGGAGACTAAGCCCAAGAAAGAAGAGAAGAAATCGCCGAAATATGATGCTCAGATGAAGAAGTTGTGGAACGTGGCGCAGACTTCGATGCGCGAACGAAAACCGTTTCGGGCGGAAAAAGCGTTGCTGACGATTTTGAAGTTTGATGAAAAGAATGCGGCGGCATACAATAGGTTGGGGATTTTGTATGCCAAGAGTCAGAGGTATGAAGAAGCCGTAGAATGTTTTGAAATTGCCCAGTCACTTGACAATAATCCAGCATCCATACATAATTCTGGGTTGATTTATCTGGAAATTGGCGAGTACGAGAAGGCGCAGATGGCATTCACGCAGGCAATTCAAATGGAGGGTGATGTGCCGGCACGTTATATTGCATTAGCGAAAGCCGAGGAAAAGTTGGGCAACCCTAAAAAAGCGATTGATGCACTAGAGAATGCATACGAATTGGATCCAAGCCTTTCTACTCTGCGCCAGATGTTAGCAATTTACGAATCTGGTGGAAATGCAGATGAAATCGCAGCGATTACTAAGCGAATTGAGGAACAAGTAATACGAGAGAACGCCGCAAAGAGACGTCGTATATCTAAGCAGTCTGGGATGGTGGTTGGCGCTCCGCGTGTCAGTCGAGCACATAAGAAGCGCATGTGATTTACTGAAAGAAAATACTCTTGATAAATTGTCAGGGGCATTAGAATAAAAAATTGCCATTTTGGCAATTTTATGTTCTAATGGTGCTGGAAGTAGGACTCGAACCTACGAAGGCCGAAGCCGAGAGATTTACAGTCTCTTGTCATTGCCACTAGACGATTCCAGCGATATTTTTATTATATATCACATTTCCCCAAAAATCAACTGTTTGTGCTAAAATAGAGGTATGAATGGGTTAGTGAAACGGGGTTTTTCGGTATATAAGATATTCTTGAAGAATAAACTCGCATCATCGATCATGATGTTGTTTTCTGGCGTAATGATGTTTGTGGCCGCGCTTAACGGCCATGGCAATGACACTAAATCCCTGCCAATTTTAATTACTGCTGTAGGCGGCGTCTTGACGTTATGGGCAGTTTACCGGATTGGATATTCTAAATCCGATTATGACAAATTGAAGAAGGGTCAGCGGAACGAACTGGATATTGCGAGAAAGGCCTTATTGCTTCAGCTGGCCGAAACTTTACTCTATGCTGCAGTGCTTAGCGTTGGGATCATCTTACTTGTAAATGAAAGTCTTACTAACAAACTTCTTAATCTGATGGCTGGTGGCTTTACCACGCTAAATGGCATATTGGGAGCCGTAAACGCCTATAAAGGTCGCGAAAATAAAGATTTCCGTTGGAAACTGATGTTAGTTTTAACTGCGTTTGAGCTAATTGTGGGGCCATATTTTATTTTCGGATCGGATGCAATCAACATCAATGGTTATATTATAATGGGCGTGTTGACGAGCGTAGCCGGCATCATTGAGGTAATTTCTGCGGTGACACGAGATAATATCAGAGGTACTCTTAATGATGGTAAAGAAATTGTGCGCATCATTAAAGATGCCAAAAGTGACGGTGGGGAACAGAGTCGTTCATAATTTGCGCCACTCAATAATCGTGTTGAAAAAAAGTTTGTAGCATGATAGAATAAATGTAATGCCGCGATAGCTCAGTCGGTAGAGCGCATCCATGGTAAGGATAGACTCTCACCTCTATAGCAAAAGTGGCAAAAATTTAACAATTTGACTATGCCGTCTTAGCTCAGTTGGTAGTAGCGCATCCATGGTAAGGATGAGGTCTCGGGTTCAAGTCCCGAAGACGGCTCCATTTCAAATGTATAATAAAGGCTGCTCTGATGTAAATCGGAGCAGTTTTTTGTTCATTCAGTTTATTTTTTAGATCCGCTTAGCGCAATCTTTTCGTAGCAGCTTAGTGGTCAGAGTGGCAAACCCACTAGTACAAATCAATATCAACTAATATAAAAGGATTATTATGCATATTGAAGTAGAATAGTTTGCCACATTTGCTCCGGCTTATAGTGCGAGTCATAAACTCCACAATTTATCGTTATTGTCGCTATGAGCCGGAACAAGATCAAGTATTTTTTCCCGAGCCGACGGCCGCAATTAATTAATTGGCAATAAAAGCGTCTAGCACATTCAGTTGCCAAGCGATAGTTCCTCGCGACTTATCGCTATATCTATAAATGCGTCGGCTCAGGAAAAGATATTTGTTTTAATCACCCGGATACCAACGATAGTAACTTGGTTCACGATCGTAGTCTGGTTCGTAATAATAGTCATCATCACCTGGATATGAAGTGTGGGACGTCTTTGATGATCCACTAAAGACCGCGGCGAGAATTATGATTCCAACTATTACTAAAATTATAATCAATAGACCATAATCGTTATTTTTTTGATTTTTCATCAGTTTTACCGAATCTTTCTCTTAATAACTCGCCAAAGGATTGAATATTGTCAGATTTCTTTAACTGCTTCGTATTATTTTCCTTTTTTGGTTCTTCGGTTAATTCTGGCTTGTATGCTTCATAGTCTCCATCTGGAGCTACAAAATAATCGTTGTCTTCAAAACGTGTTTTTAAGATCGGACATTTCTTCATTTTGAATAGTCTGTCGGCGAGCCCTACTAATTCCTCGCTAGCTTGTACTTTGTCACGCCATTCTTTCGGTATTGATTCATATCCATAGTAGGCTCCAGCTAATTGGCCGTAACAAGCGGCATTTGTGTCTGTATCGCCACCAAGTTGTATTACCTTAATCATTCCATCTTTAAAGGTTTCTGAGTGTAGGAAACCCCACAGCGCTATAGCGAATGCGTCTACTATGTACCCACCAAGGTCGCAGAGCTCTTCCGGATCGGCATTATATGCGCGATCTATCAATAGATGATTATGATATATTCTAAATTCATCATATCCTTGGCTTTCCAGATAGCAGCACTTATCAGCAAAAAACCTAACGTCGGATTTTTCTTCGGCGTACATAGCCGTAAACAAGGCAATCGAGAACATTTCTGTAACGATTTCAGCCGCAAATGAATTGTGTGTTTCTCGACAGGATAAAACAGCAAGTTCAGTAAGATTTGTAAGATCTAAATCCTTAATTTTGCGTTCGCGATATCTGCTCTTAATGTCCTTGCTTACGCCATCATTATTTTTAAGTTCATCATATTGTTTGTCGGGCGAGATAGCGGCCAAGACTATTGGAGCCAATCTCATAATGGCGCCATTTCCTGCAGACTCTGTTTTTGGCTCATTTTTTGCTATTACTGGATACCTATGAAAACGTCCTACAGCGTTCGCCGTTTGTGTTCCGACATCAAATGCCGGTTTTCCATCAAAGCTCCTATATCCAAAAACTACCCATTTGCGGAATTTATCCATTACATCATAAGAATCATATCCATCCTTTTCTAACAAACTATCCGCAAGACAAAGAGCCATAGAAGTATCGTCTGTCCAGGCTCCGGCCGGAAGTATCATTGAGCTATGTAGATGAGATATCTCGTCTCCGCGTTCTTTAATGAGTTCACTAGTATAACCAAACTCATAAGGCGCACCAAGAGCATCGCCAACCGCTAGGCCGACGAGCATGCCGCGAGCTCGATCTTGGTAATCGCCTTTTACCATACTTTAATTATATCATCAGACGCAATTTTCCTTAGGCTGTTCTTTTCCACATATAGACGGTGATGTATGGCTGTCGGTTTTCGTGTGATCCACCACCGCCGGTATTTTGGTTTGTAGCCGTGGTTCCACCAGAGGTTGTAGTCTCAGTGTAATCCCATTGCGATGAGTTTACGGAGCATTGAGCACGATAAGTAGGA
>JAZOUF010000027.1:0-20351 GCA_045657985.1 Candidatus Nanosyncoccus sp.
TTGTCAAGCACTTTTTCTAAGAATTATGATAAAAAGTATGCCGGTATATTACGGTAGATAAAAGGGGTGGGCTGTGCTATACTTAGTCTGGTGAGGTTGCATTTTAATAGTGAACGCGGAGAGAAAGGAGGTTGGTGATGAGTTTAGAAATAAACTTGTTCTTTGGTCTGATAAAGATAAAGAAAATCTCTTTGCCAGAAGCAAAGAGATAATCCAACTTTAATTTAATTCTAGCCCGTTTCAATTTAAAAGTCAAGGCCTTCGTAAGGTCTTCGCGCCTTTTTAGGCTAAGCGACCTCACTATTAAAGTATAATATATTACTATGGAAAAAATTAGGAATTTTTGTATTATAGCGCATATTGACCATGGGAAGTCAACGATAGCAGATCGGATGATGGAGCTGACGGGGACGGTAGAGAAACGGGAGATGAAAGAGCAGCTGCTTGATTCGATGGAACTAGAGCGGGAAAAAGGGATTACGATAAAGCTGACGCCGGTGACGATGCAGTGGAAGGGATATACTTTGAATTTGATTGATACACCGGGACATGTGGATTTTTCGTACGAGGTGTCGAGGTCGTTGCAGGCGGTGGAATCGGCGGTATTAGTGGTAGATGCCACGCAGGGGATTCAGGCGCAAACACTTGCGAATGTATATTTGGCTATC
The DNA here is from genome assembly GCA_045657985.1 of Candidatus Nanosyncoccus sp. Taxonomy (GTDB): domain Bacteria; phylum Patescibacteriota; class Saccharimonadia; order Saccharimonadales; family Saccharimonadaceae; genus Nanosyncoccus. The sequence goes on from JAZOUF010000027.1 coordinate 669, forward strand.
GAACAGGATTTGACCATTATTCCGGTGATAAATAAAATTGACTTGCCAGCGGCAGATGTTGAGAGCGTGGCGGCACAGATAATGAATTTGCTCGGATGTGCAAGAGAAGATATTATTGGAGTATCAGCAAAAACTGGATTAAACATTGAAAAGATACTAGATGCGGTGGTAGAGAGAGGTCCGGCGCCAAGGAAGGTAGCCTGAGGGTGTTTATATTGACAAAAATGCTAAAGTGTGATATAATGAAGTTATAGAGGGTGGTTTTTGTACTTTAAGAAAGGAGAGTTTAAAGAGATGGCTACCACATTGTATTACGTGAGACACGGCAGAGCGGTTTGCAATACGAAGGATTATTTTTATGACGATTCGAGGGAGCCGTTAATTGCCCTGGGTCGAGTGCAGGCGGCGGATGCCGGTCGGAAATTGAAAAAGGCTGGCGTACGGTTTGATGCAATTTATTGTTCGCCTTATGAAAGGGCGAAGGAAACTTGCCGGATTGCTTTGATGGAGATGGGACTAAAGGATTATCCTGTGCAATACGATTCGCGGCTTACGGAACGAGATTTCGGTGAACTTTACGGCAGAACTGTCTCGGAAAGACATTATCGCGAACTGTATGATTACACTTCGGAGCGTTCGGAGATTGATGGTGTAGAAACTCTGGAGAAATTGGAGGATCGCGCGAGGTGGTTTATGCACGATGTGCGGACGTTATATCCGGATGGGAATGTGTTGGTATTTGCACATGGTGCTTTGGGCTTGGCTTACTGGGCGGCGGTTTATGGGCGGCCAGAATCTGGTTCGTTGTTTGACTTTGAACTCCTCAAAAATGGTGAGATTATGAAGCTGGTGCTTTAAGTAATCTCACTAAGACTCGGCGACGTGGTCGAGTCTTTTTTATGGTATAATATATGTTATGAGTTTGACGAGGGCTTTAATCTTTGATTCGTATTTTGATGATTATCGTGGAGTGGTGCTTTATGTGCGGATTTTTGAGGGTGAGATTCCGAAGAATAGCGAGATACTAATGATGGCGACGGAAACGAAAGGTTTGGCGCTAGAAGTGGGGATTTTGACACCGAAGATGTCGCCGAGGGACAAGCTAAGCGAGGGTGAGATTGGATATATTGTTACGAACCTTAAGACGACGCGTGAAGCGAAAGTGGGTGATACAGTGACACTTGCGAAGGTGCCGGCTACGGTGGCGTTACCAGGATACAAGAATGTTTTGCCGTTTGTATATGCGGGGTTTTTCCCGGTGAGTAATGATCAGTACAAAGAACTGAAGGAGGCGATTGAAAAGTTGTCACTGTCGGACTCGGCGCTCCGATACGAGCCGGAAAATTCGCCGGTACTAGGATTTGGGCTCCGGATTGGATTTTTGGGGCTACTACACATGGATATTATACGGGAAAGGTTGGAGCGTGAATTTGGGCTAGATTTAATCGTAACGAATCCATCGACAAATTACGAGGTGGTGCTCAATAACGGCGAAGTCTTGGAAATAAAATCGGCAGCGGATTTGCCGGATGCGAGTGAGATTAGTGAGATACGAGAACCATGGGTGAAAGGCGAGATTATTTTGCCAAAAACAATGATTGGGAATGTGCTTAATTTGATTAATGAAAAGCGTGGGCATCAGACGAATTTGTCGTATATTGAGGAGCGGGCGGTAATTGATTTTGAGGCGCCGATGGCGAATTTACTGACGGATTTTTATGACCAATTGAAGTCGGCGACTTCGGGCTATGCGTCGTTTAATTATGAGTTGAATGGATATCGGGCGGAAGATTTGGTGCGAGTGGATTTCCTGGTGGGTGGACATAAAATGGATGCGCTTTCGGTGATGGCACACCGGAGTGAAGCGGATGGGATTGGGCGTGAGGTGACGAGGAAACTAAAAGAAGTGATACCTAGGCAGAACTGGGAGGTGGCGCTTCAGGCGGCAATTGGCGCGCGGGTGATTGCACGGGAGACGATTGGTGCATATCGGAAGGATGTGACGGTAAAAATTCATACTGGGGACCGAGATAGAAAAGCGAAGCTTTTGGAGAAACAAAAGAGGGGTAAGGCAAGGATGAAGAGATTTGGCAAAATCGATATTCCTAGCGAAGCTTTTACCGTGATGCTTAAGCGAGATTAATGATATAATGGGATGTATGAAGAAAATTGTATTGTTCTGTGCTATGTTTGGGCTGATAGTCTTATGGACAAGTCCAGTGGAGGCGATTTCGGCGGTGCAGAAAGATTCGATTGTGAATCGTTGCGAGACAATTCGGGAAGAATTGAGAGAGTTGCAACATGCAGATTCGCGAACGAGGGTGTATCTTGGGCGGTATTATGAAACGATTTTGACGAAGTTCATCACACCACTTAATGTGAGGTTGACGGAAAATATGTTATCTACTGATAGTTTTGTGAATAACCAAAATGGTTTTGTAAAAGCGCGAACGAATTTTACGATCGATTTTATTGAGTATCAAAAAGGCTTGGAAGATTTGGTAGCAATTAATTGCAAGACGGAGCCGGAGAAATTTTACGAGAAATTGGTGACGGTACGTGAAAAGAGACAGATTGTGGCTAGTGATACTGTGAAGATGAAAAAGTTAGTTGATGAACAGGTAACATTGGTGACGGCACTAAAGGAGAAGCTATGACGAGAGGCGCGCGTAATTTGATGATTCTGGGTGTGGCTTCTGCGATAGTGGCACTTGGAACAACAGGTGTAAGCTTGGCTATTTATCATAATTCGGGGGATATTTATTTGGATAGATCGCGGCCTGGATATTTGCCAGATAAAGCAGAAATTGAGGAAGAGGAAATCGAAGAAGAATATCAGTTTGAAAAAAGCGGATTGATAACGGAAAAAGTAATAGATGAGTATTTGGAAAAATTAGAAGAAGAAGTAAAAACAATTGATGTTTATGCAAGGCCGTATGATGAGAGTGCGCTGTCAGACGAGAAATTGGGAATTTCACAAGAATAAATTAGGACATTTTTTAACAAAATATCAATATTTGAATAGCTACTGTGCTTGTGCTATAATGGTGGGAAATAGGTCATACATAAGAGGTGTTTAATGCACATAAAAAACATAAAAAGTAAAATTTGTATTGGCGTCTTGAGCCTGATTTTGGCATTCGGTGCGATTTTTGGGATTGTGAAGTTGGTGGATTTGGTTTCGGCAACGTCGGCAGGATTACTTGGATGGGTGTCAGGAAGAACTAATGAAACGATCATTTATTATGGCACTACTCAAACTAGTCCGTACACTATTACTCAAGATGGAACGTATAATAGATTAACCACGCACGCAATGTGTATACAACCTTCAAATCTGAAGGTGGTTGGTGGCGGTGGTACGATTGTTGGATATCCGGCGAGTAATTTTTCGGATGTTGTAAAAATAATGTTGGCGACAGATTCAAGTTATGGTGCGGCATCTAATGGTGCTTTAGCTTCGACTATTTCGAGTCAAGCAGCCGGCATTACGAATATGTCAGGTTCTGGAGCGACGGCTAATTTTGCAGTTGGGCATATAATTGTGGGGTCTATGTATGAGGGCAGTTATTATGGAGTAAATGTCAATGATCAGCAAATATTGAATAGTATCAAACAGAATATTCTTGACTGGTATACTAATAGCGGGAATACGGAGTGGCAGAACTATGAGATTATGGTTATGGCTCCGACTGGAACTACGACTGGTGAGAGTGCGGATGGCTATCAAACAGTAGCGTGGTTGGAGTCGGGTGGCGGGAGCGTAGATCCTGACCCTGATGATCCGCCGGTGACGACTAGTACGACAATAATAATCAATAAGTATTCTAACGACCCAAACAAGGATATTACTGCGGGTACTCAATTTGAGCTAATGGATCAATCAAATAACAATACTACCACTGTGACTTTGCCAGGTGTCTCTATTACGATGACGGCGCCCTCGACTTCTGGTTCTTGGTGTATACGAGAGATTACTCCGCCGAGCGGGTTCGTGATTGGTTCAAATGGTACGTGGCAATGCAAGGATGATATGGTAGGAGGGGGGACATTGACATTTAACGTTTATGATGACCCGGAAACTCCGACACCGACAACGGGAACGATTAGGATTTATAAGGAAGATGAAAGCGGGAATGGTTTGCCTGGTGCAAAGTTTTATTTGGCGACTGAAGATGATAAAAACAATGGTAATACGTCGGCTTATCAGACGATTGATATGACTTCGACCGATGCGGTGACGTTATCTGATGTTGAAGAGGATACTTGGTGTTTGAGGGAAATACAAGCGCCGACTGGCTATCAAACGGGGATTTATGCAACCTGGCAATGTGATGGGCTTGGCGCTGGAGGTACATTGACATTTCGAGTTACCAACACTCCAATTAAGGGTGGCATTAGCATTACGAAGCAGCGTAGAATAAACACGGAAAATGATGGCACGATGTCTTCGACAGTGCAGGCGTTTTCTGGGATTTCTTTTGGAATATATTCTGGCAGTGATTTGGTGACGACGATAACAACTGGCGCTGACGGGGTGGCGAAAACTGATAATTCGACGTTGCCATATGGTACATATACGATTAAGGAGGTAAGCAACAACAATAATGCGGCGTTCGATAAAATTAGTGATCAATCGGTGACCGTGTCGTCTGACGGGGTGATTGTGAATGCTGGAACATTTGTAGATGAGCTATTGGATAACCCGACACTTTCCACGATTGCACGTGAATCTAGTAGCACAGCAAGTGATCCAGTAAAGCGGCTTCCGATTACAACAAATGCTAGTATTATCGATAGAGTTATGTATAATACATTGACTGCTGATCTTGATTACAAGGTTTGCGGACAGGTTTATACAGTAACTTCTAAAACATTACTTACGGCGACGCCTGTGTGTACGACTTGGACGCAAACAAGCGGTAAGACAGAAGTAGATGTGGTGTTTACTGGAATTGATACGACAAAGGCAATTGGCGATAGTGTGTCGATTGTGCAGAGATTGTATGTGGTGAATAATGGTGAGGATTTGTTGCTTGCGATACATAACGCAGACTTGACTGACGCAGATGAAACTTTGACGGTTGAAGGAGCGGGAATTACGACATCAGCAGCTAGCCTTAGAACCGGCAATGATAAAACTTTAACCCCTGGCATTGTGACAATCGTAGATACTGTAACTGCCGTCGGATTGGAAAAAGATAAAGTTTATCATTTAAGAGCGTCGCTTGTAGACCAAGATGGTAATGTCATTTCACTTAGTCGTAGTGATGAGGATAACGGGAGCCGTATTACGATTGATTATACAATGATGGAGGAATCTGGTACAACGGTGTATCCGCAAGTAAACATTGAATTTAATGCGGCAAATTATGTCGGGAAGAAAGTGACGGTCTACGAAGAGTTGTATGATGCTGAGATGAATTTATTGGCTGATCACAAGCAGCTTGGTGAAGCTAGTCAGACGCTTGAAGTCGTGGTGCCGACAATTGAAACTGCAGCGTGGCGAACTGGCGCAATAAGTAGTAGCAAAGAGATTTACGTGAGCGCGCGCGCGGGCATAAGCGATGTGGTGTCTATGACAAATTTGACGCCTGGTGCGGGATATATACTGCGTGGCGAGATTTATGAAGTTAGTGATGACGGCGCACTTGTAAGCACTACGCCACTGGTTACGAGTGACGATAAAATGTTTACGGTTGGTGCGAATACGGAGACGGCAACAGAAACAGTTGAGTTTAATTTGAACACGGCGAGTTTAGTAGGAAAAAAACTTGTGGTATACGAATACTTATATTATGGTAGTACGAAAATTGCAGAGCATACTGAGCCGGCAGATAATAATCAAACTGTAACGGTGGCGACGCTAGGTATTTCGACGGAGGCTTGGAGGAGTGACGCAATTGCTTCCAGTAAGGATATTTACATTAGCAAAGAAGCACAGGTCACTGATGTAGTTTCAATGGCAGGACTGACCGATGGAACTGATTACACTTTACGCGGTGAGATTTACGAGCTTACTGGCGAAGGTGCGAGCGCGACGATAGGTACGAGTCCATTAGCGAGTGAAACGGTGCATTTTACAGCGTCGGATCCGACAGGTGAAGAATCTGCAGAGATGACGTTTACGATTGATACGACAGAATTGATTAGCAAGAAATTGGTGGTATTTGAGCGATTATATATAGACGATGCGCTTATAGCTGAACATACTGACAAAAATGATTCTAATCAAATTGTAACCGTGATGACGCTGAGTATTGCGACGAGTGCATGGCGAAGTGATGCAGTTGGTGTTGAGAAGAGTATTTATGTGAATAAGCAGGCGAAGGTGACGGACGTAGTGACGATGGTGGGTTTGACGGAAGGAACTGGTTATACTTTGCAGGGTGAACTCTATGAAATGATTACCACTGGTGCAGTGACGACGATCGGTGATACGCCGGTGGCGACTGCTACGAAGTCATTTACTGGTCAAGGTAATTTGGACGGTGAGAGGGTAAATGTTGAGTTTACGGCAGACACAACGGAATTAGCGGGTAAAAGATTGATAGTGTATGAGAAATTGTATCTTGGCGATACGTTGGTTGCTTCGCATGAAGATATTACTGATCCTGAACAGGTAGTAACTGTGATGGCGCCAAGTATTGAAACGGAGGCAGTAGATACAAGTGACAATGATGCGGTGATGGATGCTGTTGCTGGACAAACTATTACGGATACGGTGACGTATAGGAATTTGCAGCCTGGTGAGAATTACTATTTGTGCGGTATATTGATGGATAAGAATACGGGGAATGTGCTGAAGATTGATGGTGTGGAAGTGAATGAAAAATGCGAGGTGAAGACGGCGGATGGGGATGGAGCTGGTACTTTCACAATGACATTTGCAGTGGATGCTAGTAAATTACCTGGAGCATCAATTGTAGTATTCGAGAGTTTGTATTTGGATAATACAAAAACAAGCTTGATTGCTTCGCATAGAGATTTGACGGATGGGAATCAGACTGTAAAAGTGCGCCCAATGGTGGGGACGAAAGCGGTTGACAAATATGATAGTGATCAGGAAGTTGGTGTGGGTGACGTGGCGATTGCGGATACGGTGGAGTATGCTGGGATTGGTGTAGGGACGTATACAATGCGCGGTCGGTTGATTGATATTGATGCGACAAAAGAAAGTGACAAAGAGACAGGTATTACGGCGGAGGCAACGTTTATAATTACTGACGCAGATTTGGTGGATGGGTTAGCAAGTGGTAAAGTGACGATGACATTTAGCCTTAGTACAAAGAAATATGCGGGGTATCGTTTGGTGGTGTTTGAAGAGTTGTACTTAATGGCAGAACCGGATATGCTAGTGGCAGAACATAAAGATGAAAGCGATACTGATCAGACGGTGACAGTGATGGTACCAGAAATTCAAACAATGGCGACAGATGGGCTTGATGAGGATAAAACTGTTTTGCCGGATACGAAAGTGACAATTAAAGACCGAGTGGCATATACTGGACTAGCGCCGGGAACTACTTATACATTGAAGGGTGTGTTGATGGATAAAAAGACCGGTAAGATCTTAGTGCTTAGTGATGGTAAAGAAGCGCCGGAAGGGGTGCTGGTGTTTGAAGCCGGTCGTGATGATGGTGTGGTGAGGATGGAGTTTGATATTTCTACGGTAGAGCTAGCTGGAAAAGATATCGTAGTATTTGAGACGTTGTATTTGGGTGAAGAAGTGGAAGAGGAGGTTGATGCTGAAACTGGTGAGGTGATTACGGAAGGCGTTGAACTTGGCGAGGATGATATTATCGCTAAGCATGAGGATATTAATGATGCGAATCAGACAGTGACGGTGGGGAGCCCGGTTAAAGTGCCAGATACTGGTTTTGAACAAAGCATTTCTGACGATGGTGTTGCCAAAACTAGTGGAGTGATAGTGGGCGTGCTCCTTGCCGGTATGGCGGTTATGATTACTAGATTTATAGTTAGGCGGAAGAATGTAGACTTTTACAGTAGGATGTAGTGATTTTCTGAATAGTTTATGGTAAAATAGAGTTAGTTTGAATAAAGGCCTAAGGATTTTAGGAAAAAATAATCTCATCTGGAGATTATTTTTTTGTTATTAAATAAAGACTGTTTTGGTCGGGGGTACCAGGATCGAACTGGCGACCTCACGCCCCCCAGACGTGCGCGCTACCGCTGCGCCAACCCCCGAATATAAAAAAGACCATATATTATATATTATATATGGTCTGGGTGACCCGACTTGAACGGGCGACCTCTACGTCCCGAACGTAGCGCGCTACCAACTGCGCCACACCCAGATGGTCAGATTTAAAAAATTGGTCTGGGTGACAGGACTTGAACCTGCGACCTCGACTTCCCAAAAGTCGCGCGCTACCAACTGTGCTACACCCAGCCATGTTTTTATTATACCATACTTTAACAAATTATGATAAAATTGGTGTATTAAGGAGATATAAAAGTGGCGGAGAATATACCGAATAAAAACATTGGCGGTCAAGTAAGCAATAGTCGTTCCAATACAATTCGTAGTGCGTTTTTTATTGGTTTAATGTTGATTCTTGCGGTGCTTCTGATAATGAATATGAATCGAAACGAGACGAAGAAAACTGAGGTGCCGATTTCGGAAGTAATTCAGCGAGCGAATGATGCAGAAGGAAACATCGCAAAGATTACGGTAACTGGTAATGTTTTGGATATTACGCTTAAAGGTGAAAAGCAGGCGACAGAAACGTCGCGCAAAGACCCGTCGGGGACTTTATATGATCAAGGACTAATAAATTATTGTGATGGACTTGAGGCAGAGGCTTTAACAAAATGCCAGTCATCATATCCGGTGATTGAATATAAAGAAGAGGTAAATGTGTGGGGGATTGTTTTAGATGTAGCTTTGACGGTGCTTCCAATTATCGCAGTGGTGTTGTTCTTCTCTTGGATGATGAAGCAAGCGACGGCGGCAAATAATCAATCAATGTCATTTGGCAAGGCGAGGGCGCAGCTTTATGGTCCAGATAAAAAGAAGGTATTATTTAAGGATGTGGCCGGTAATGAAGCGGCAAAACAGGATTTAACGGAAATTGTAGATTTCTTAAAAAATCCGAAGAAATATGAGAAGTTGGGTGCGAAAATACCGCGAGGTGTACTTCTTGCTGGTGAGCCTGGCACGGGTAAGACCTTGATGGCGCGTGCGGTGGCGGGTGAAGCGGATGTGCCGTTTTTCTCGATTTCTGGTTCGGAATTTGCGGAGATGTTTGTGGGCGTAGGTGCGAGTAGGGTACGTGATTTATTCTCGAAAGCGAAGAAAAACGCACCGTCAATTATCTTTATTGATGAAATTGATGCAGTAGCGCATAAGCGTGATGCACGGGGCGGCGCAGGGCGTGAAGATGAACAGACTTTGAACCAGATTCTAGTGGAAATGGATGGATTTGACAATGATTCCGGCGTGATTGTGATGGCGGCAACTAACCGAGTAGATATGCTGGATAAGGCACTGCTTCGTCCGGGGCGATTTGACCGACATGTGAATGTGACTTTGCCAGAGCGTAAGGATAGGCTGGAAATTTTGAAAGTACATTTTAAAGGTAAGCCGGTGAGCGAAGATGTGGACCTAGAAGCTCTTGCAAAAAAGACAGCTGGGTCGAGTGGTGCGGATCTTGCGAATATTGCAAATGAAGCAGCGATTACGGCGGCTAGAGAAGGTCATAAGGCAATTACCAACCATGATCTTACTGAGGCATTTGAGCGTGTGGCGATTGGTCCGGAGAGAAAGTCTAAAGTAATGAATGAGCGTGAGCGAAAAATTACAGCTTATCATGAAGCTGGTCATGCAATCGTGGGACATGTATTACCTGATTCTGACCCTGTACACAAGGTGACTATTATTCCGCGTGGGCAAACTGGTGGAGTAACGTGGTTCTTGCCACCAGAAGATAGAAGCTATAAAAACATTTATGAACTGAAAGATATTTTGGCGCGAGCGATGGGTGGTCGTGTGGCGGAAAAGTTGATTTTTGGGACTGACGCGATTACTACGGGAGCATCTTCTGACCTCAAAAATGTAGCGGAATTAGCAAAATCAATGATCGTAGAAGAAGGTATGGGTACGAATACGCGGAATCTTGTATTTCCGGGTGAAGCTACTGGGTATTATACAATTACAACTGATAAGCCATATTCTGAGAAAACAGCCGAGTTAATTGATACAGAAATCAAGATTTTGTCGGATGAAGCGGCAGTACGAGCAGAGGCGGTACTTAAGGCGAATAAAGCAGTGCTTGATAAGTTGGCAGAAGAACTATTGGCACATGAGACATTGGAAGAAACGGAACTTGAGCCAATTTTGAAGGATGCTAAGATGCCTTCAACTGCAAAATTACATTAATAAATAAAAAAGGAGGTAAGTGTGGAGAAATTATTAAACTATTTTGTGCCGGAAAAATATGATTTAGATTTGGTAATTAACAAAAATGAAAAGACGATTGGTGGCACAGTAAAAGTTGTTGGTGAAGTTAAAGTAGAGGTAGTGAAGTTTCATGCGGTGAGGCTGGAAGTGACGGACGTGTTGGTGAATGGTGAAGAGACTAAATTTGAAGCTGATGGCGAAGTATTGACGATTTACAATGTGGAACTTGGCAAGGCGGAAATAATCATTTATTATAATGGTAAGTTGAACGAAAACATGGAGGGGGCATACTTGTCTACTTACGAATACGAAGGACATATTGAAACGATTGTGGCGACGCAATTTGAGAGTCATTATGCGAGGGAAGCGTTCCCATGCATTGATGAGCCAGCGGCGAAAGCAGTGTTTAAACTTAATATCAAAGTTCCGGATGAAGATGATTTAATTTTGACAAACGTGCCAATGGATGAGCCGACACCGCGAATGAGCACATATTTACTTGCATGGGTGGTGGGGAAGTTTCACGGTAAGACGGTGACAAATGCGCATGGAGTGGAGATTACAACTTACTGTGCTTTGAATCAGGACGTGAATGCGGTGGATTATGCGAATGAGATTGCGGCGAAATCGCTAGAGTTTTACGATGATAATTTTGGCGTAGCATATCCTTTGAAGAAATTGACACAGGTGGCATTGCCAGATTTTGAAGCAGGAGCGATGGAGAACTGGGGACTAGTAACCTATCGTGAATCAATGATGCTGGCGGGTGAAGCGGCGACACTCGGAACGAAGAAAGGTGTGGCGCTCACCGTGGCGCATGAATTGTCGCATCAGTGGTTTGGAGATTTAGTTACAATGAAGTGGTGGGACGATTTGTGGCTTAATGAATCATTTGCGAGCGTGATGGAATATTTTGCGGTGGATTATATCCATCCTGAGTATAAAATTTTTGAGGCTTTCTTTACGGGCGATGCAAGGGCGGCACTTATGCGAGACGCTTATAAGGATGTACAATCGGTACATCAAGAAGTACATGATCCGGCGGAAATTGCGACGTTATTTGACCCGGCAATTGTGTACTCTAAAGGCGCAAGACTAATGTTGATGACAGTAAGATTGATGGGATGGGAGAAGTTTTGTACGGGGCTAAAAGAGTATTTTGAGAAATATAAATATGGGAATACTATAGGTGATGATTTGTGGGCGTGTTTGGATAAGCAAGCAGATTTTAAAGTGAGTGAGATGATGCATGACTTTATCGATCGGCCAGGATATCCGGTAGTGACGAGTGCGGACGGAGAGTTTGGTAAATTTACACAAAAGAGATTTTTGCTAGACGGAAAGATGCAGGAATCGGATTGGTTGCTGCCGGAAATTAGTCAAGATATGACGGGGCATTATGTATTGAATTTGAATGATGCGCAATTTGAGCGGGCGCTTTATGATTTTGATAAGTTGGGACTGGAAGAGAAATTAAGACTTTTGATGGATAGGGATTTGGTGGCGAGAACAGAGCTAGTATCGAGTGCGTCATTGGTGCCTTTGATTGCGAAATTTAAGAAAGAATCAAGCGCGGCGGTGTGGAGTATTCTGACGACGATGGTGGGCGGGCTAAAAATATTCTTTGATTATGATTCGGAGGATGAGGCTAATTTTCAGAAATATGTGGGGGGGTTGGCGAGACCGAAATTATCTGAGATTGGGCTCGTGACGAAAGAAGGGGATGATGAAAATATTTTGCGGATGCGGGCGAATCTTTTGGCACTAGATTTTTATGCGAGGGACAAAGAGAATTTGAAGAAGTTGGCGGAGATGTATGACAGTGATTATACGAAGATTGATCCGGAAATTCGGGGAGATGTGCTGGATGCGAAGATTTATTTAGAGCCGGAAATGCTAGATGAATATATTGAAGCGTATAAAACGACAGCAGATCCAGAACTAAAGTTTGAACTTTTGTTTGCGACGACTTTGATGGAAGATAAAAATGGGTTGAAGCGATTGATTGGGCTACTTGACCAGCCGGAAGTGGTAAAAATACAAGATCAATTTTCTCTGTTTATTTGGTTGTTTAGGAATCCAGTAGTGAAGAAGGAAGTGTTTGCTTGGATGATGAAGAATTGGGTGAAGCTTAGAGAGATTTCGGGAGAAAAGTCAGTAGAAAATTATCCGAGATATACGGCGAGTTCGATTCGGACGAACGAAGAATATAAAATGTGGCGAGAATTCTTTGAACCAATGAGCGAAGATGCTGCCATGTCTAGAGCGATTAAGATTGGTAAAAGTGAGATTGAAGCAAGACTAAAATTGATTGCGACGGATGGCGAAGCGGTTAGAAAAGCAGTGAGAGATATAATTTAGGTTGTCTATATTGGTGAGATTAAAGTTTTGAAAATGATGTTTTTGATGCTGCTTATGTTATAATTGTAAATAACATAAGCAGGAATATTCAAATGGAACCAAATGAAACTTCGGCTGGAATGCCGAGTGAGCAAAATGATGCGACGATGCAGAATGATAGCAATATGACGGCGGAGACGCCATCTGTTGATGTGGCGGTAGGCGCGGAGGCGATAGTGGCTTCTGAGGAAATTGCCGAGAGCGGAAAAACATTGAAGGATGATACTGTAGGTGGCATGATGGCTGGCGGTGCAGAGCCGAAGAAAAATGGCAAGGGGATGTTGATTGGGATGATTCTGTTTGCGTTGCTAGCGGCTGGCGGAATTGGTTTTGGTGTGTGGGCGATGATGGATGGGAATAGCCAGACGAAAACGCTTAATGATCAGATTGGTGATTTGAAAAAGACAAATAGCGAGTTGATGGAGAAGCTGAGCAGGCAGGAAGAAAAGCCTGTGGTGGATAATGAGGTAATAATTGACGCTGATACAAGTACTAAGGTAAATTCGGAAGATTATATTTATGTGGGGGAGTGGGGAATAAAGATTAAAAAGCCAGAGAATTGGGGTGACTCCGTAGTGTTTAACGGCTACGAATATGATCATAATACGCAAACATACGATACTTTATTGATAGAACTATATATTGTGGGAAAGGCGGAGCGGGGTATTTTGCAAATCAATTATCCAATTAGTGCGTCTTGTTCTGATATTTATGCTAATTGTATGGAATACAATGGCGATTTTTATAGTATTGAAACTTATACGCTTAAGGATGGTCATACATATCAGGAAAATGACATACCGGAAAGTTTGGTTAAGTATTTCTTGACACCAGAAAACTATTCAGCAATATAAAAAGTGATTAGATGGATATGAACGTATTGGAATACGCAAAAGGCGTGGAGCGATTGGTGGATCCGATGGGGGTCGGAAAATCGCATTATATGCAGACGCGACTTAATAAAATGCCGATATGGTTGCAGAAGAAAATCGTAACTAGTGCTACGAAAAATGCTGGGCAGATGCCGTTTGTAGTGGAGCCGTATTGTTCGTTTCTGTTTTATGAAATTCCCGATCCTGATAGGGTGCAAAAGTTTATGCCACGAGGATTTCGTCCGGCAAAGTCAAAAGTATTTGCGGTGGGGCCGGAGAAATATTATGGCATCGTGTCAATGTTCCGGATTCATACGAGCGTGTTTTGGGGTGCTAGGGCGGAGTATTATCTCGTAGCGGAGAATACTGAAACGGGATTACTTAGTTGGGTGATGATGGATTATATTAGTGATACGATTTCGTATGACGAAATGCATGGTCTAAAGTCACCGGATGTGAAGAAGGCGGTGATGACGACGACATGTGAGGGCGATTTTGTTTGCGAAATGAAAACCGATGATGGTAAGAAGAAAGTGGAGTGCTTGATGAGCCTGACGCATGCGAAAATGAAACCACTCAATCAGCGTTTATGGATAGAGGGTAACACTTCAATTGCCTATGGGCGTCTGGCAGGAGAGCCGGACGGGGATTTGTTTTCGCTGACTTTCTTTCCGGAAGAAATGAAACAAGCATTAGAAATTCCGATTGAAGATGTGAAATTTGCTAGTGTGGCGAGCGTGCGAACGGGGAAGTTTGGAGCGGTGTTGGAGCGAGCGGTGAGTTTTCCTTATGCGCAGCATATGCTGTCTGATGCGCCTGGAGTGCATACGCATTATGGCAATGAAGCGGCCCTTAGGAAAGCAGTAGAAGCGGTGAGGTTTAACAAAATTAAGACTTTGAACCAATAAAAATAGACCCATTGGTCTTTGATTGGTGGTGCCCGAGACAGGGGTTGAACCTGCACAGTATTGCTACCACTAGCACCTGAAGCTAGCGCGTCTGCCAATTCCGCCACTCGGGCAATGATTTGTGTGTTTATTATAGCATAAAAAATCCCCCAAGACTAGTGCTTGGGGGGTGGGGGTTAGGATTTTTCAAAGTTCCAGGAAATCTTGGCGATATGGGGAATGCGGATGAGTGTGTCCAGTAATCTGGTGAAAATGTCGGGAAGTTCTTCGCCGTTGTAGATGGCTTGGATGACAATGCCATCTTTGCCGCCGTGCGAGCTGAGACCGATCAGTCGGGAATTGTTGTCGGTGATGGTATTTCTGTTGTCTGTGAGCTGGTCGAACTCGTAAAGGTGAAAGCCTTCTTTCTTGAGCCTGAGACAGAAGTAATACGAACCGAACGGATTGATGAGGATAGTGATTTGATTGGACATTGATAACCCTCCTTGATAATTTACAAGCGATAAACCGCTATATATTTATATTATATCACACTTTTGTTAAAAAAGCAATAGTGAAAATGGTTATGTTTTGATGTATAATGAAAGAAATATGATTACGGTTAATGTTAATCCAAAGATTGATATTGCAAAAACCGCACAATTATTGACGGCGATTCGCGCTGATAAGATGGGTGGGTGGTTTGATTTTCCACGTAATATTAATACGAGAGAGTTGTCGCGAATTATTGCGGCGGCGAGGAAAATTCAGAGTGAGTCGGAATATTTGGTTTGTATTGGAATTGGGGGATCATATATGGGACATCGTGCAATAATTGAGGCTTTGAAACCGCACCCGACGACGAAGATTATTTACGCAGGGAATTCATTGAGCCACCGTGAGCTTAAGATGGCGCTAGATGAAGTAGGGGATAAGGATTTTTCTATCAACGTGATTTCTAAATCTGGGACGACTCTGGAGCCAGTGGTGGCATTTGATGCATTTAAGAAAAAATTGGTGACGAAATACGGCGCGCAAGGGGCGGCAGGGCGTATTTATGCGACGACCGATGGAAATGGTGGCATGTTGCATGATGAAGCGATGACGAATGGATATTTTAGATTTGTGATACCTGATAACGTAGGCGGTAGGTATTCAGTATTAACGGCGGTAGGATTGTTGCCGATGGCCGTAGCAGGGATTGATGTAGATGATTTGCTGAGCGGTGCGATGGAACAAAATAATTTGCTGATGACGGCATTAATGGGAACGATGGCTGATGAGCAGAACGCTTCTAGAGATGATGCCGATGCTACTGACGTGGAGGCAGAAGTGCCTAAGGTGCCAAGTCTGGCAGAAGATCCAGCGGTGAAATACGCTTGGGCGAGGTATGCATTGGGGGCGAATGGGTATGATACGGAAGTGTTTGCGACGTTTGAACCTAGTACGGCGTATTTTAATGAATGGTTAAAGCAATTATTTGGCGAATCTGAAGGCAAGAATGGGCAGGGGGTATTTCCGGCAAGCGCAGTATATTCTACAGATTTACACTCACTTGGACAGTTCATGCAAGAAGGACGGCGGAATATTTGGGAAACAATTATTGATTACCCAACGGATGAACTTAATGCAAAAGTAATTACCGCAGTGAGGAAAGCACATACGGCTGGCGGGATACCGGTGCTCAACATTCGGGTAGATGCGTTTAATGAAAAGGCTTTTGGGCAACTGGTGTATTTCTTTGAAGTAGCGTGCGCATTGTCTAGCAAATTGTTCGGCGTGAACCCATTTGACCAGCCTGGAGTAGAGGCATATAAGGCAGAGCTGAAAAAGCTTGTGCAAATACGCTAAAAGCTAGTGCTATAGCCTTTGTGGTTGATTTTTGGTAAATTTATGATATAATGAGTAGATGGGGGCGGACTTTAATTTTTGATTTTGTTTGCTCCAGAATGATTTTCGCCAGATATTTTAAAGGGGGTATTTACTCATGAAAAGGCGATTTGTGGTAACTGTGATTCTGCTCATTGCAATGGTCAGCACACTGGTTTGTGGCGAGCCGTTGATTGCGTCGGCAGAAGAGGCAAAGACGAAGAGCTATGAGGAAATCCTAGTGCCGTTTGCAGAGATTGACCGGATTGTGTCAAAGGACGTGGCGGACGGATTTCCGAGTGCGCAGCTAGCAGTGATGCAACATGGGAAGTTGATTTTCTCAAAGGCGTGGGGGTATGCGAATTTGTACAATGAATATGGGGTGCCACTCGCGAAAAATGAGCGAGTGTTGGCAACGCCATGGACTCTGTACGACATTGGTGGGACTTCAGAAGTATTTACTGCATGGTATGCGGCGCTCAAGTTGATTTCTGATGGTGAGTTGGATTTTGACACGAAAATTGTCGAAGTGTTAGGCGATGATTTTGCGGGTGATGCTGTGGGCCAGGAATGGCTGCTGGGCGAGTCGCAGAATATGAGCCTAGAGCTAGTACGGAAATGGAAACGAACATTGACGGTGGGAGATCTGCTAATGAATATTAGTGGTTTTCCGGCGGGTCCGAATTTTCATAAGCCGTACTTGACGGATGCGAAGGGGAATGCAGTCGCCAATGCGTTTTATAATGCTAGCGGTAGTCGTGAAGAAGCCTTGAGGATTATCAAGATGATGCCGCTAGAAGCGGAACCAGGGACGCGAGTAGCAGCATCCGATGTGGATGCTGTAGTGCTGACGTTTGTGGTAGAAGCAGTGACCGGTATGCGACTCGATAAGTATTTGGAAAAATTGTGGCGAGAAATCGATCCGAAGTTGCTTGTAACGTTCAACCCATTGGAGAATGGTTGTGTATCTAGCGATTGTGCAGCGACGGAGATTTCTGGAAATACGAGATTTGGCATGGTGGATTTTGCTGGCGCTCGGGCTAAAGTGCTGCGCGGAACGGTGCACGATGAAACATCCTATTATGGTATGGAAGGCGTATCGGGAAATGCAGGGCTATTTGGCAATGCGGAGAGTTTAGCTAAAATCTTGACGACCTATCTAAGCGCGGACGCTGGGATGTTCTCAGAGGAAGTGCTGGACAGGATAAAGACGCGGGCTGATGGTGCTCAAACTAGCATGGGCTGGTATGTAGAGACCGATAAGACTGGCGCTGTGACGGAGCTGTGGTTAAACGGTTTTACAAGATGCTACGTGGGCGTGTTTCCGGAAGCGGATATGGTAGTAGTGTATCTTACTAATGCTCTGCATTCACCAGTAACATTTACTGCATCTGATTTTGCGGAATACGATTTAGCACACGCTAGGTTCGCTGGAACATTGTTCAAAGCGGCGAAACAGGGGATGTTATTTCGTCCGGAAACTTGAGTAAACAAAAACCATGATGATACCTCGGTCGTGACGACCGAGGTATTTTTTTGTTGATTGTGGTGATGGCTAATGTCTAGTGACGATGGTGCCAGCGTTGCCTTTTAGGGCGGATTCTAGATGATCAATGTCGGTGATGATGCCAGTACCACCATGTGTGGCGAATTTTGTAGCGGCTTCAACTTTTGGTAGCATGGAACCAGCTTTGAAATAACCATATTTTTTGAGGTGATTGATTTCGTCTATGATGACGTGCTCCAGCTTTTCTTGGTTCGGTAAACCATAATTGATGTAAACATTTGGGACGGCGGTGACAGAAACGAAGATGTCGGCTTTGGTTAGCTCGGCGAGTTTTTCGGCAGCGTAATCTTTGTCGATGACGGCATCGATGCCTTTAAGGCGCTTGAGGATTTTGGTGCGAGTAACAGGAATACCACCACCGCCGGCGGCAATGACGATCACATTATCTTCTAGGAGTTCAATAATAGATTGTTTTTCAACGATATCAATTGGTTTGGGGCTAGCAACTACACGACGCCAGCCACGTCCAGCATCCTCTTTGACGGTCCAATTATTTTTGTGAGCGAGAGCTTTAGCTTCTTTTTCGGAGTAGAATTGACCGATTGGCTTCGTGGGGTTTTTGAAAGCTGGATCGGTGCGGTCTACGACGACTTGAGAAATGACGGTGGCGATTTTCTTACGCTTATTTTGTTTAGCGAAAGCATTATGAATCGCTTGGGTAAGCCAGTAACCGATTTGGCCTTGACTCATGGCGACGGCGGTTTCGAGTGGCATGGCAGGAGCTTTGTCGGAAGCGGCTTGCTCTTCATGGATGAGGATGTTGCCAACTTGTGGTCCGTTGCCGTGAGCGACGATGATTTCGTATTTGTCGGCAAGACTTGCGATAACTTCGCCGACTTTGGTGGCGACTTTTTTCTGAGCTTCGGCGGTGGCTTCACCATTCTTTTGTAAAGCATTACCACCAAGGGCGAGAACGATGCGAGGTTTCTTCATAATATGATTATAACATAAGAATAATGGGTGTGGGCAGTTTTAACGCGCCACACACCGCACTGACCATCCGTTGCTGCGACCGTAGGCGTTAGCCGGGTACAGACTGCCGAAATTGAAGTACATGTAGTAGACATTGGAGCCACTACGTACTGTACTAGACCAGTAGAGCCCGTAGTTGGTAAAATCGTAAAGCGTAGAACCAAGGAGGTAGCCCGAGCGAACAAAGTAAAGAGGGTTGTCAATCATCGTATTTACGAAGGCGCCGGAAGCATAGCCTACGTTCACGCCACCAGTTAAATCTACACCGTTAGTACCACCAGTGCCAGTTACCTCATAGGCCTTTAAGAGTTGATTGAACTCAGACATTACTGTAGTACCACCATCACTTGTTAGGCCATTCGGGAGTCGCCATCCTGCAGGGCAGATGGAATTAGGCATGACATATCTATCTTGTGTGTATGAGGCAGTGTTGTTATTTGCCACTGCGGCAGACCAGTTGTAATAGTTACCTACATGATAATGTTTACATCTAGTTGTAGCAGCAGCCTTAGTGAGTGTTGAATCACTGAACATCGCGCCACTTACACAGGCATCCAAGCCTTCGTACTTAATACCATACCCTGTATCATTAGGATAGATGTAGAGCTCATTGCCAGCTGCGGTGATGCCTTCGGCTTGGTAAGTGTTGCTATTGGAACTACCAGCCCAACCAGCAATATAATCTGGGCTTTC
>JAZOUF010000028.1:0-3141 GCA_045657985.1 Candidatus Nanosyncoccus sp.
TACGAGATGACGCCTTGTCAGCCGCTTACTTTTCGGCGACGAGGTCAAAAAGAAACCGAAGTGACGGAACTGCTCCGTACCCATATTCACTTTGCGGGGCAAGTGACGCTACACGTATTCGACGTTCTGGTTGGCCGGGAACAGGTGCGGCTCGTATTTAATTCGGGTGACTTGTCCTGGTGCCTCACACAATAAAAATATGCCCCTTTAAGGGGCTATTTTTATTGTGGGGTTGACATTTGTATTGGTGTGCGGTAGAATATAGTTAGGTTTTGTTAATTGTTCTCGTGTTTAGCGGGAGCAATTTTTAGTTTAATCGTAACTTTTATGTTTTCGACTTCAACTTCCATAAACCCTCCTTTCTTCGCCGCTCTTAATTGTTAAGGTGTCAACCCCATAGGAATGATTCTATATGATATAATAGTTTTATGCAAGAATTAGAGAAAAGACTAGAGGAGCTTCGTGAAGAGTTCTTGAAGGTATATGATAGGCTGAAAATTGAAGAAAAGCTACGGCAGGTGGCAGAATTAGAAGAGCAAGTGGCGGAGCCGGAGATTTGGCGAGATGTGAAGAAGGCGACCGAGAAGAATCAAGAACTAGCGCGGTTGAATGACGAAACGCAGCCATGGGTATTACTGGGTGCCCAGATCAATGATATGGGGGAGCTACTGGCGATGGCGGATGAAGATTTGAAAGAGGAGATGTCCGAGCAGATTTCGGCAATGGAAAAAAGTTTGACAGAATTAAAGAAAGTATTAAGATTTACTGGACTATATGATAGCAGTGATGCAATCGTGCGGATCACTTCGGGTGCGGGCGGAACGGAAGCGATGGATTGGGCGGGGATGTTGGAAAGAATGTATCTAAGATTCTTTGAGCGGCATGGGTTTAGGGCGAGTTTGATTGAACGAGTAGCTGGGGAAGAGGCGGGAATTAAAACGGCGGTATATGAGGTAAGTGGTACGAATACCTATGGTATTTTAAGGAGCGAACACGGAGTACACCGATTGGTGCGATTGTCACCGTTTAATGCAAATAATTTGAGACAGACATCGTTTGCTTTGGTGGAAGTGTTGCCGGTGATTAAGGCCGATACAGATGTAGTGATCGATGAAAAGGATTTACGGATAGATGTGTATCATTCGGGTGGACATGGTGGGCAGAGTGTAAATACGACGAATTCGGCAGTGAGGATTACGCACTTGCCGACCAATACGGTGGTGGCGATTCAGAATGAGAGATCGCAGCTCCAGAATAAAGAGAAAGCGATGGAGATTTTGAGGGGCAAATTGGCGCAAATGCAGCTAGAACAGCATGCGGCGACGATTGGAGAACTTCGGGCGGGGGAGTCGGCAGGATGGGGACAACAGATACGAAATTACGTTTTACAGCCATATCGATTGGTAAAGGATACAAGGACAGGATATGAGGAAACCGATACGGAGGCGGTATTGGACGGTGAAATAGACGGTTTTATTGACAAATTTCTTGAAGTGTGATATAATTAGTAGAGTGGCTCATGAGAGCTCGTAACTTAGGTTTTTGAGTTTATCCAAGTGACTATTTAGAAAGGTGCGTGAATGCGTAGTGGGTAAGCAGATTTTGATCGTGGATGGTTCTGGAGAAATTGCTTTTTACTTTTCGCCGAAGGAGTTTAGTCCTAATCCGGACGCGATACGAGAAATCGGTCGGGCGCTGATTTACAATGGTGATAGTATTGGTATGTGCGATTCGCGGTTGCTCCATGGTGAAATCAGGATGTATCTTAATCCGATGGTACAGAACGATGACAATCGTGAAACCGTGGTCAACAAAATCCTGGAGGCGATTACGACTCCGGATAATCTGGCAACACTTGGGAATTAAAGGAGAAAATAATCATAAGTGGTCCTTCGGGGCCACTTTTTCATGCGGTATGATATAATGAGGTAAATTGGAGGTAAAATGAAAAACATTGAAAAAAGAGGTGGTGCTATCGAGACGGAGCAGGAGTGGAAGGCGGGAGTTTTGCGTAATGCGATGCTGAGGAACCAGCCGGATTTTGAGGATTTTAGAGGTAAACCGGGATTTTCAAGAGGGATGTTGGAGAGTGATGAGCGAGAGTTGAATGCTAAAATGGCGAGATTTGAGCAAGATGATGTAGATAAGGCGCGTGGTGATCGTTATGCTGGTGATGCGGAGCCAGTAATAACGTACGCATTAAATGGTGAGACTTTTTTGCAAACACGAGATAATTTTGCGTATCTTGCGAGCGAATTCGATGACAAAATGAATGGAGTGGATGTAGTATTTGGTGTGGAAAAGAAAGATCACAGTGGAGATATGGTGTTTGCGGTGGATGTGGCAACTGGCACGGGTGCAAGATCGGTGCGAGAAAAGTTTAGAAGGCATGCAGAGAATGATTGGATGACTGAAGTGAGATACTGTGTGCATGATGGTAATAGATGGAGTGAACAAAATGCGCCGCATTTTGTGCTGGGGATGATGCCGGCGAACATTGACAGAGCGCTTGACAAGATTCAGATTACAGATGAGACTATTGCGAGGGAGGCTGACCCGAAAACTGATTTCATGTTGACTTCGGAACTTTATGAACAGATAGAGATGGAACTTGCGGATGTGGACGGTAAGTATAATGACGAAATAGAATTAGATCAGGTGGCGAAATTGAAAGATTTGCGTGGGGCAGTAAAAGCAAGACTTTATAAGATTTGTCAAGTAAAGGGAGAAACAAAGGACGAGCGAGCGAAAGATTTTAAATTGAAATATCCACGAGCGATAAGAGAGGTGCAGGGAGATTTGGTATATCGGAATATCGTGACGGAGGCGCGCGAGCGGAGAGAACGCTGCAATGAACGACGCAGAGGGCAAATGGCGCTAGAGGCGATTTAGTCTTGTATTTAGGGAGAAAGTGTGATAAAATAATGGTGTTATCTAGACATAAGGCGAGGTCTGCTAAAGTCTTGATGTGCTATATATTATATATAGTGGCAGAGAAATTAGTAGAAACCATCCTAAAAGTCTAGTTTTAGTCGTGTAGTTTTGCCTGGTGTACAGAGGTAAAACTGCGACAAAAGCAGCTTGCCTATAGGGTGAGCAATATAAAATTTAAAGGAAAGGATACAGAATGCAAGTCATTCT
>JAZOUF010000029.1:0-41660 GCA_045657985.1 Candidatus Nanosyncoccus sp.
GACCAACCTATTATTATTACGGTTAGCGTCAGTACTATCGCCCACACTAGCAAGCAAATTATAACCATCCGCTATATTACTGCCAGCCGTTACTGTCACTGTATTACTATATGCCGCCGTACCAGGCGCCAAGTCCTCAATTACGAAACCAGTATTAGTATCAAAGCTCACTCTGACCGTCGGTACAAAAGTATATTCTAAGTCTATACTATTATTATAAGTTAAAGCAGAAGCATGATTAAAATAAATATGAGTAATGATGAAGGGTGATAATGATGATAATAATATAGTAAAGACGGGTCCTGCCAGTCTCCTCCCCCAAAATTTTACTATCGTAAACATTTTGGGGGTCCCCCTCCGACTGTCACCCGTCTTTATTCTTTCTATGTTTTTCTTCATGCTACCTCACTTTAACGCTTTTCCACTTTTTATCATAAGTCCCATGCGGTGCCATTAAAAAGCGTATATAAAAATGGCACCGCAAGGGTGCAATAACCTAATCATAAACCAAAGCTGATTCACAACTCGGACCTTACGGTGCCAATTTTATTGTGAATCGCCTCAGCATCTTAATACAAAAACGCTCTGGTTTAAATAATTAAGTTATTGCACTTTCATTATAACACATATTTCATAATAAATACAAAAATATAAGAATAATACTAAGTCATTCGCCAATCATCTACCACTCAATTTCTTCCATCCCATTTTCGTGCAGGAACTTATTGCACTTTGAAAATGGCCTACTTCCGAAAAAACCACCATACGCCGACAGCGGCGACGGATGTGCCGATTCTAGCACAAGATGTCGCGAAGTATCAATTAACGATTTTTTATTTCTCGCATCTCTCCCCCATAAAATAAACACTAGATGCGGCCGCACTTTATTCAAATACGAAATAGTTGCAGTAGTAAAAGTCTCCCAACCCTTCCCTCGATGCGAGCCAGCTTTATGCGCCTCCACAGTCAGCACTGTATTTAGAAGTAGTACCCCTTGTTTCTGCCAGTTTGCCAAACTTCCCCGCGGATTTACATGATGCCCAACGTCATCATCAATTTCCTTATAGATATTTAGAAGTGACGGTGGAATCGGCTGTGAATTCGGCACCGAAAACGCCAGACCTTCAGCAGCCCCTGGCGTATGATATGGGTCCTGTCCCAGTATCACCACTTTCACATCATTCAGATTAGTTGTAAATGCCCGAAATACTAGCCCTTTTGCTGGATAAATCGTCTTATGCTCATATTCTTCATGTAGGAATGCCGCCAGCTCCTTAAAATACGGTTTTTCAAATTCCTCGTTCAGAAACTCTTTCCAACTTTCATCCATGCTATAATTATAACATGGCAAAACTATATTTCAGGTACGGAGCAATGGGGTGTGGCAAGACTATGCAACTTTTGCAAGTTGCTTTTAATTACGAAGAGCGCGGTCATCAAGTCTGCGTGATTAAACCAAAAACCGACACTAAAAATGGCACAAAATTATTAACTCGTATCGGTCCGGAACGTGAAACGGATTTCTGCTTTGACCGTGCGACCGATTTGTTTAAGCGCATCAGCGAAGAATATGCTGGCGTACAGTGCGTACTTGTGGACGAATCTCAATTCCTCACTAAAGCACAAGTTGACCAGCTCATGCTTGTTACTATTGAGTTAGACATTCCCGTAATGTGCTACGGCCTACGTCTTAATTTTCGCCGCGAAGATGGCGGTTTTGAGGGTGCTACTCGTCTCCTTCAAATCGCCCACGACATTGAAGAAATCAAGACTATCTGCGAATGCGGCAAGAAGGCCACCTATAACGCACGCTTCCTAGACGGCAAATTTGTCTGCGACGGCCCCGATGTTCTTATCGATGGCACCACCGAAATCGAATACCGCGCCATCTGCCCCGCCTGCTACGAAAAGTATCTAGAAGGAGAAAACTAATGTATATCGTCATCGAAGGTCAGGATGGTACTGGCAAATCCACCCAGGTCGAGCTACTGGAAAAACATTTTGAATCGCAAGGCAAAAAGGTTGCTACACTTGATGAGCCAGATGGCGATTTGCCACAAGCTCATGATTTACATGACATGATTCTGACTCGCGGTTACAATTTGGAACCTTTCACTAACGTCTTGCTATTCACTGCAGCAAGATTAGAGCTCTGGAAAAAAATCGCTGAGCCAATTTTGAAAGATGGCGGAATTGTGATTTCCGCTCGTAATTACTGGTCTACATTGGCCTACCAAGGCTACGGCGAAGGTGTTTCTCGTAGCAAAATCATCAGAATTACCAAAGAATTATTGCCGGATAAATACGTCCATCCAGATTTTGGTTTCATTCTTACTGTTCCCGATAAAGTGCGTCTAGAACGCCAGCAAAACCGCGGCAAAGCCACCGAAACTTTTGAAGCTAAACCAAATACATTTCAACAAAAAGTTAACGCCGCCTATCCACACATAGCTAAAGATTTCGGACTTACGCTCATCGACGCTTCCGGCACCATTGATGAAGTCTTCGAGAAGATAATAAACTCTTTGCGATTGTCATAAGACGGCTAGAGTTTATCATCTTGACTATGTTTCGGCAAACTGCGAATTATAAAGTTCCGCATAGAACCCGCCAGCCTTGAGCAAAGACTCATGATTCCCTTGCTCTACTATTGCTCCATCACGCATTACAAGAATCAAATCGGAGTTGCGAATCGTTGACAGCCTATGTGCAATTACGAATGAAGTTCTCCCAGAGGTCAGCCGTTCAAAAGAATCCTGAATCAAATGTTCAGTACGGGTGTCCACGTTGGAAGTTGCTTCATCCAAAATCATCATCGGCGGATTCGCTACCATCGCCCTAGCAATCGTAATCAGCTGCTTTTCTCCAGCCGAGATATTGTCCGAATCTTCCGAGATCTCTGTTTTGTAACCATTAGGCAACGCCTCAATGATATGATCTACATTGGACGCTTTTGCCGCTTTTCTAATATCGTCAAGCGATGCCGATTGATTACCATAACGCAAATTTTCTTCAACCGTACCAGAAAACAGCCAAGTGTCTTGCAAAACCATCCCGAACTGCTTCCTTACATCCGCCCGCTTCATTTCGCGCGTTGGCACGCCATCAATCGTAATGTAGCCACTCGATGGATCATAAAACCGCATTAGAAGATTAATAATTGTGGTTTTACCAGCACCAGTTGGGCCTACAATTGCCACTTTCATACCTGGCTCCACTTTCACCGAGAAATCTCGGATGATTGTTTGGTCAGGCAAGTATCCGAAGTTAACGTCATGAAACTCTACTTCTCCGTGCACTTTTTCTATCTCGCGCGCCGGCTCGATGTCTGGCTCTTCTTCTGGCTCGTTTAGAAATTCAAACACCCGCTCGCTCGCCGCAAGTAGTGACTGCAAAGTGGAAGTAGTTGAAGCAATTTCCGTAATCGGTCGAATAAACCGTGATACATATTGGATAAACGCTTGAATATTGCCAATCGTTATTTGACCATTTACTACAAACACCCCACCCAGTACACACACCGCTACATAAGCTAGATTGGTAAAAATATGCGTTACCGGAAAAGACAAAGAAGAATACACTTGTGCTTTACGCGATACTGTGGCGAGTTTTTCGTTAATTTCCGAGAACTCCGCCAGCGCATTATCTTCATAAGAGTTAGATTTAATGACGATTTCGCCAGAATAATCCTCCTCGATCTCGCTATTTAGTACACCAAGCGTAGCCTGTTGTTCGCGGAAATATTTCTGCGCATATTTCATAATCTTGCCCACGACGATTACGGAAATCGGCACCACTACGAATGTGATTAAAGACAAAGGTACGCTAATCACCATCATAATAATCATCACGCCAACCAAAGTCGTCACGGACAACGAAATGTCGGCGATTTCCTGCGACATCGACGTGGTTAATACGTCCACATCATTGGACATTCTAGACAAAGTATCACCATATTGATGTTTATCAAAATATGCAATCGGCAGACGTGAAATTTTGTCCAAAATCCTTTCACGCATTTCTTTTGTGTACCTCGCCGATACTATCGCCAGTATATATGCCTGCGCATAATTCAAAACCGCAGATGATAGAAAAAGCGTAATCACGAGTATTGCTTTTTGTCCTAATGCCGCCCAATCTAAATCATTGCATATTCCTTCCGCGGCATTTGTTATATCACGACAACTCTCCACGGCAATATTCGTCATATCGCCCAGAATTTTCGGAATAAATAATCCCAAAACTGCCGAACCAACCGTTAAGATGATTGATATTAGAATAAAAACTTTATGACGACCTAGCGATTTTACAAAAACCTTGAATGATCTCCACATGCTTTGCGAATTGTTCTTTTTTGTTTTCATACTTTTTCCGCCTTCCTTAGTTCCGCCTTGTATTCTTTGTCAGATAACTGCGATTTTACAATTTCCTGATAAACATCACATTTTTTTAGCAATTCTAGATGCTTTCCCTTTCCAACCACATGACCATTGTTAAGCACTACGATTTGATCAGCATCTTTAATGGTACTGATGCGCTGCGCCACAATCAGCACTACAGCTTCAGTCGTTACTTCTTTTAGTGCTGCGCGAAGTCGGCTATCGGTCTTCATGTCGAGTGCTGAAAACGAATCATCAAACACAAAAATATCTGGATTTTTGCAGACTGCACGCGCAATAGATAAACGTTGTTTTTGTCCACCAGACACATTCGTGCCACCTTGCGCAATATGCGAATTATACTTTTCTGGCAATTTTTCAATAAAGTTTTTCGCTTGCGCAATTTCTGCTGCTTTATGTACTTGCTCATCGGTCGCATTTGGCGCTCCGAATTTAATATTGGACTTTACAGTGCCCGCAAACAACATCCCGCGTTGTGGTACAAAGCCAATCCTCCCCATCAAGTCTTTTTTCTCATAATCTTTTACGGAGATACCATTGATTAAAACTTTTCCGCTAGTTGCTTCGTAAAATCTCGGTACTAAATTTACTAGTGTAGACTTTCCGGAACCAGTTGAGCCAATGAAGGCAGTCGTCTGACCAGCTACGGCCTTAAAAGAAATATCATCAAGCACTTTTTCGCTGGCGCCAGGATATTTAAAATCAACTTTCTGAAACTCTACAGACGGCAACTTTTCCGGCACACCATTGGTAGTCTTGCGCCAACGGATTTTGGAGGCTTTCGCGAGCACGTCATTGATTCTATGCGCTGATACGTTTGCCCTCGGAAGCATCACAAATAACATGGACATCATAAGAAAAGACATCATCACATGCGTCACATACTGTGCAAACGCCGTCATATTGCCTAGATAGGCGAAATCTTTAGATAAAAGTGAAATCCCAACCCACGAGCAAAGGAGCGTCGTCCCATTAAAAATGATATTGATGAGTGGATTCTGCAGCTCCAAGATTTTATCTATAAAAATCAACAGTTTGGTAAGTACATCATTCGTTTTCACGAATTTCTTTTTTTCTAGCGATTCATTATTAAATGCTCGGACCACACGAAGTCCTGTTAAGTTTTCTCGCGTCAATAATGTCACTTTATCTACCAAATTCTGGAAAATCTTAAACTTCGGCATCACAAGTGACATCACGAGCACCACCGAACCTAGAATCGCTGCCGCCCCCACCCAGATAATCCAACCCATATCTGGCGCAGTCTGAATTGCTAAGATTATTGAAATAATGCAGAAGAGTGGTGCTCTCAGCATCATCGCGAGCATCATAATCACTACATTTTGCACCTGAGTCACGTCATTCGTTGTGCGCGTAATGAGTGACGCCGTACTAAAATCCCTAGAGTCTAGCACGTCAAAATTTAAAATCTTCACAAAAAGCGCCGCTCTTATATCGCGCGCAAACTTCGTACCGACTCTTGCTGAAAAAATGCTCGACACTAGCGACGCAACTGCAGACAAAAGTGCCATCCCAATCATTTCCAGTCCTATCATCCAGATGCGATGAATATCGCCAGGCACAATACCATTATTGATGATGTCGGCCATAAGCGCTGGCAACATTAACGTTGTCGCAACTTGTACGGTCGTGGAAAAAGTGAGTATTACAACCTGCCACCAATATGGCTTCAAGAATTTAAACAATTTAAACATATGCTCTCACAATTATACTACACTTTCTTTGTATCGCGCCTTTTCTCTAACTGCATAAAAAAGTAGATAATCGGCCCGATTATAATATAAATGTAGTATGAGAAAAATCTCCAGAATAGCATCGCCCAGAATACATACCCAGTAGAAAGCGCTGAAAAGACTAAGAAGAAAGTTCCTTCTGCCGCCCCGGTATTACCTGGAGTCGGAACGAAGTATACGGCGCTCGTTACTGCCACTGACAATGCAAAACATTCTATAAATCTGACATCACCGCCGAATGCTGTCAACACGAAGAAAGGGATCATCATGATTAGCGCGTTGTAGGCCACGGACATGATAATTACTCTGAAAAAAAGTCCTTTCTCTTTCAAAATTACTTTTACCGACTTGGCGTAACCACTCACCTCATCTTCGATTTTGTCTAAAGCCTTATCACGTTTTTTTACCACGTGTAGTTTAGCAAGGACCTTTACTAGCCATTTCAAGAATTTTGTTGTCGCTTTTGGGAAGAAACTTACCCCCGCCACCATAATCGGCCAAAATGCAAAAAACAATAGACCAATCCAAGCTGTCACCATGAGCGCAGGTTTCGTATACATAATCCCGCTAAACAGAAAACACGATATGGCGATAATCAAAAATCCAATTTGATTTGCAATCATCCCGACAAGTGGTATAGACGTAGATGCACCATGGCTCAGCCCACTATTCTTGCGCATATAGTAAATCTGGAATGGTTGCCCACCAATCGCTGCCGGCGTCACACTATCGTAATATTTACCAAGCAACACCGTTCGCCGTGCAACTTTCCAAACATCCGTTAACTTTGCCTTTTTCTCATCTTTCCCACGCATTTTCCGAATCATCAGTACGTAGCGATTGATGTCCAATGTGATCGCCACCACAAAACAAATCACCGCCGGAATCAGTAACCACCAGTTGAGCTTGACTTCGGATAATTTCGCCGCTTCAGTAGAATTGCCAAACTCACTGCTTGCAGTCACCGCAATGACGATTGCGTTTAGCAAAA
This sequence comes from Candidatus Nanosyncoccus sp., assembly GCA_045657985.1. Lineage (GTDB taxonomy): Bacteria > Patescibacteriota > Saccharimonadia > Saccharimonadales > Saccharimonadaceae > Nanosyncoccus. The sequence continues at coordinate 7,146 of JAZOUF010000029.1, forward strand.
TAAACACTACAAAAGCAAGAGTCTTTTTCCATGACCGCTTTTTCTTAATCGGTAAAAAATCTTGTTTTTTATCCTTATCTTCCATTCGTATTTATCCTACGCTCTACGTGCCGCTTTAATATTTGGGTATTCATCCATCAAAACTCGGATACAACCAGCAATTGGCACTGACACAATGGCGCCAAGCAGTCCGAACATATACATTCCAATTACGATTGCGATGAGGATCATAATGGCTGGTAAGTTCAGGGCATTACCTTGAATCTTCGGTGCAATCATATTATTTTCAATTTGCGCATACACTATATATACAACTGCAAAAATAATTGCCGCCAGTGGACTATTGAATAGTAATAATAGTGTCACCAAAGTTCCACCGATAATCTGCCCAAACATCGGAATTAGATAAAATAGCATCGTAATCATACCCATCGGAATCGCAATGCTAGACGGCACATCGGTGAATAGCGAAAGTAAGAATACGATTAGTCCGCTCGCGCAACCATCAAGCATGGCAACGATCACTTGCCGTGATACGTAGGTCGAAATCACATTTGCCATTCTTGAAACTACACGTTTTGCGACATTAATTGGCTTTTTGTTTTCTTCACCAGTACTAATGCTCTTCCAGAACGTATTTGCTAGCATCGGCCCTTCTAATAGGAAAAGTAATGTTAGTACGAGTACTAATACTAATTTCATAATTACATCCGCTACACCACCAACACTAGATACCAAATTATTGCCAAGCAACCCCAACAAATTATCCGAAAGAGATTTAAGCGCGTTGGATATTTCCGCATGGAGATTATCAATACCAAGCATGTGACCAAAATTATTTACGCCGTCCCAACCGCCAAATTTCGTTTCAAATGTTTCAGGAAAGTTTTGTACGAATTTTGCAGTTTCCGTTACTACGACCGGTCCAATAATTGCTAAGATTGCCCCAATCACGATTACTACAATCATGTAAGCTAAAATCGCTGACGCTGTCTGGTGCTTCTTATCTCCACCAAAGTGCCTCGTGAAAAAATCATTTACTTTGCGTACTAATGGTTTTAGTGCGAGCGCCAAGAAAAGCGAAACCCCGACGACTACCAATCCAGTTGTGGCTTTTGAAAGAACAAAAATCGCAATTGCTATCACTACCGGAATCAACCAAAATTTGATAAAAGTCTTGGTGTCTGTTTCAATGGTTTTCGACATAAACCTCCTTATACAAGTATTGTAGCATAAATAAACGCAAATATGTTAATGATTTTTAGTACTTTCCCAAGCCAAGCCATATTCATACATAGCGTATATCCATAAAATATGTTATAATTAAATGATGTTAGTTTCCGATTATAATTACAATTTACCTGATGACCGCATTGCGAAATTCCCCCCTAAAGAGCGCGGCACTACTAGGCTCCTAGTTTTAAACCGCAAAACCGGTGCTATTCAAGATTCCTATTATCGCAATTTGGATGAATTCTTGAACCCAGGCGATGTCTTAATTCTAAATGACACTCGTGTTATGCAGTCGCGTCTTTTTTGCACGCTTCCGGATGGACGCAAACGTGAACTCGTAGTGCTTGAGAAACACGGCGACGAACCACAGCGCGTGATGTATCGTGGTAAATTGCACGACGGCGATGTAGTTACCGTTGAAACCGAGCAAATCACGATTAAACAAATCCTAGGCAACGGTATCGCCGAAGTTGAGTCTGACACCCCTCTTGCTAAATTAGCCGAGAAGTATGGTACTGTTCCCTTGCCACCCTACCTTCATCGTGACGCCACAGATGACGATAAAAAACGCTATCAAACTGTCTGGGCGAAAAACATAGGCTCCGCCGCCGCCCCTACTGCTTCACTCAATATGACCGAAGATTTACTTGACAGACTAAAAGCCAAAGGTGTAATTGTTAAATATCTTACGCTCCACGTTGGTCTTGGCACTTTCCTGCCCATGCGTACGGATAAGGTCGAGGACCATAAAATGCATTCCGAATGGTACCATATTCCAGAAGACACGATTGAAGCGATCAATGCCATTCGTGAGCAGACGGGTGACGGGCTTGGTAGGGTTCCCACAGAGCACCCAAAGGGTGGAGCTGTGGGAAGGAAAAGTCCGGCAGGACCCGTCAAGTTCCCGCCAAGAGTCATCGCTTTAGGTACTACCGTTGCTCGTACCTTGGAGTATTATGCCAGGACTGGCAAAACCGAAGGCGAAGATGATATTTTCATTTATCCAGGTTTTGAATTCCAAATCGTTGACGCTCTCCTTACGAATTTTCATGCGCCAAAATCAACTGTGCTTATGCTAGCTAGCGCTTTTGCTGGCTGGGAACATTTACATTCTGCCTATGATTATGCGGTGCAAAATCATTACAACTTTCTAAGTTACGGAGACTCAATGTTAATATGCTAAAGTTTGATATTGAACATCGCGATGGCCTTGCTCGCGTTGGCGTCATTCATACTCCACACGGTGATATAAAAACGCCAGCCTTCGTTGGTGCTGCCACCCGTGCCACGGTCAAAGCACTCACCATGAAAGAAATGCACGACCTAGGTAGTCGAGCTATACTCGCCAACACTTACCACTTATTATTGCGCCCAGGCACAAATATAATCAAGCAGGCTGGAGGGCTTGCTGAGTTTAGTAGTTGGCATGCCCCCACCTTTACTGACTCGGGCGGTTTTCAGATTTTTTCTTTGCCCGACGTCAAAATTACCGAGCAGGGTGCTAAATTCAAATCGCACATCGACGGTGCGAAATTTGAAATGACTCCAGAATCCTCCATGCAAGCCCAGTGGGCCATCGGTGCCGACATCCACATGGCGTTTGATCACCTCGCAAAATCGGAAAGTTACGAAGACATGAAAGAAGCTATGCAACGCACCCATCGCTGGCTCGACCGATGCGTCGCCGAGCACGCCAGACTAGCCAATGAATCAACTGGTAGGGGTGTCCGGAATGTCTCTCTCGAAGGGTCTTCGAAACACGGCAGCGCGAGGATGAGTGTATATTATGGTGTAGATGGGCGGGTGACGGACTTGGAAGGGATCCCGCAGAGCACCCGAAGGGTGGAGCTGCGGGAGGGAAAAGTCCGGCAGGACCCGCCCGTAAGTCAACAGTATTTATATGCGGTCGTCCAAGGTGGCACCTTCAACGACCTCCGCGCCGAGTCTGCAAAGTACTGTGCATCCAGGCCTGTCGACGGCTTTGGCATCGGCGGAGTATTCACGGCCGATAAAATGGGTGAGATGCTCCAAACTGTCAACTCGATTTTACCAGAAAATAAACCCCGCCACCTTCTCGGCATGGGACAGGAACCGATCGATTTATTTGTTGGTGCTGAATTTGGCTGTGATACTTTTGACTGTGTCGGCCCTACTCGTATGGCCAGAAACGGCTCTTTGTACACCAAGGATGGTCGCATCAATATCAAAAATGCCAAATATCGCGAAGATTTTGCACCGCTCATGGATGATTGCATCTGTGAATGTTGTCAGAATTACACTCGCGCTTACCTCCATCATCTCTTCAAAACTGACGAGATAACCGCTAAAGTTCTCGCGTCGATTCATAACGAGTATTTTATCGTCCACACCGTTGACCAAATTCGCGAGTCTCTCGAAAACGGCACTTTTAAAGATTACCAAAAATCATTCCTCACCCGCTATTATCAAGGCAAAATCCCCTTCTGTATTACATTGTAATACAATTCGCTGCTATATATTATATGTATCCCCACACTGCACCATCAGCGGTGTCTCGCACTGCAATTCCTCGTTTCGCTAGCAAGTCGCGCAATCTGTCTGATTCCGCATAGTCCTTTTGTTCACGCGCTGTCTGTCGTTCGCGGATTAGTTCACGAATCTCATCGTCTATGTTTGGTGAGTCTTGAATTAACCTTAGCCCAAACAACTCGTCAATCCTCTTCCAATCAGCAAGCGAGATGTTCGCTCCATCAATCAGCGCAAACGCCTCCGCAGAGTTCAGATTGTTTGACGTCGCCTCTAAAATTCGTTCGTAAATTCCCTCATCGCTGGCTACGCCATTTTGATAGCACATGGCAATTCGGTTTCGCCAGTTTAAGCGTCTTGCCTTTGCACCCTCAAGTGACTCAAAGGTAAAATTGCGCGTTCCCTGGTAATGACCAGAAAGCACCCACATTTTATAATCCATCGCCGTAAAACCACGTGCATCAAGATCGCTGAGCAGGTATACATTTCCTAGCGATTTGGAAATTTTTTCATCATCAATTGTAATGAAATTACAATGTAACCAATATTTAGCGAGTTTCAGCCCGCTCATTGCGTAAGTTTGTGCAATTTCATTAGTATGATGCACCGGTACATGGTCTATCCCACCAGTATGAATGTCTATCGGTTCGCCAAGTTCCTCGTGGATAATAGTCGAGCACTCAAGATGCCACCCAGGATACCCAGGTCGTCCTAAATAATCCCATCGCATCGCATGCTTTTCGCCAGGCTTAATAAATTTCCATACTGCAAAATCTGAAGCATTACGCTTCTCGTCCGAAAACCCTACTCTAGCGCCCGCTTGTAATCCAGCGAGATTAAGATGCGCAAAATCGGCATATTCAGCGAACTTTGCCGTATCGAAATACACCCCATCTTCCGTTTCGTAAGTATAGCCATGTTCCGTCATCGCATCTACTGCTCGCTCATCAGCTTCAATGTAATCAGTTGCCCGTGCAATTACATCAGGCTCTATTAATTCTAGAGCATGGTAATTTTTCAAAAAATCATTCGCATAAAACTCGGCCACTTCCCACACGCTCTTTCCTTCGCGTGTCGCGCCTTTTTCTAACTTATCTTCTCCATCGTCACCGTCAGACACAAGGTGCCCAACATCCGTCAAATTAAGCACTCGTTTTACCTTGTACCCATTCGCCTTCAAAGTTCTCACCAGTAAATCCCAATAAATATACGAAGCGTAATTCCCGATGTGTTGAAAATTATATACCGTCGGGCCGCAAGTGTATATCTTCACTATTTCCGAAAGCGGTTTAAAAGTTTCTAGTTTTTTGCTTGCGGTATTATATAGTTTCATCATTTTTTCTCGCTCTCCATATATTTTTTCAAGGCAGAGATAATTTTGTTATACTTGTCCACCGTTACTCCATGGGCGCCAGGTGTCTTTATCGCTACGATGTTGGAGTTATTTTCTAATAATTTAGGATAATTAAAGATTCCGATAATTTGATCCAATTCGCCATATATTATAGTGGTTGGTACGTCTAGTCGTGCCAAATAATCGTAATTCTCCACATTTGACACGATGTTTTTAATTTCGTTATTAAATGCCACCGAGTTAAGCAGTTCGCGGTTCTTTCTTCCTACGACTTCCCGAAATCCTTCCATTGCTTTATTGAACATTGGATTTTCAATATCTTCCTTGCGATAAACTGGCGCCGAAATTAGCACCAATCCATCAACCTTATGCTCGTGAGCATATCTAGTAGCAATCATCGTACCCATCGAATGACCAACTAAGATTAACGGCCCATGCACATCCAGATTCTTAATCGCATTATCTAGCGCTTCGAGTTGCTCGTCATAATTATATTCAAGTTTATCCGACGTGTAAGATTTTCCAGCTCCAAGTAAGTCAAATGCTATTAGACGCATTTCTCTTGTAGAATCTTTATTTAGCATGTGTTCAAATAAGCCATCAAAACTCTCCGAACTTGCCGCAATCCCGTGAATGAATACTACGGTGAGTTTTGGCTCGCCACTCCGGCAAACATCATAAGTTTTAGTGAGTTTCAACATTTTCCTCCTTCATTAATTCTGGCAGTATGTGCACAAGTTCCGCCAACGTTTCTTCATACGTAGTATCATAAGTCCGAAATCCAGCCGCATATGGATGGCCACCACCACCAAAGTATCCCGCAATCTTGTCTGCAATATCGCACCCAGGCGTGCAACGGATTTTGCCAGTCAATTTACCGTCAGGATAAGTTTTAATGGCTATTGCCACTTTGACGCCTTCCACGAGCCTTAACTCTTCCAAAATCAGCACATTAGGATTATATTCATCTGAATATTCTTGAATATCATCCCAAAGAATATGGACCGTCGCTAGCTCACCATCCAGCGAATAATCAATCCGTTTAATCAAATCAGCCTTAAAGTCTAAAATTCGTGGGGATTTTTTCATAAACTCGCGCCGCTTCTCCTCCAACTCCGATATATTAGCGCCAAGCTTCGTGAGTTCAGCGGCAACTTCAAAAGTACGCGCAGTCACAGCCGTACTGGTAAGCCCCAAGGTATCAGACATGATACCCTGAAAAATCGCTTCTGCCGCATTTTTATCTATCGGTATTTTCTGACTAATGGCAATCTCGTAAATCAGTTCAGCGCAAGCCGGCCGCGGTTCGATAATGCTTTCGTGTGGGAAGTTAAGATCGTCATCAGTTTCATGATGATCAAGCACGAATACCGGCGCCGAATACAACCGATTCCGAATCGCTGTGTCATCTAATAACTTAGACAGAAGTATTTCCGCTGCTGTATCTACAATAATGTAACCATCCGCTTTATAGTCAAATTCATTCGTCACCCTAGACCAGTCAACGAAATAGTGCAAATATCTGGGGATATCTACTGGGCAATAAAGCGAAATATCTTTATCGTTCAGTAAATAATCTAGTGCAAATGCGCTCCCCAGCGAATCTCCGTCCGGATTCTCTGCTTGAATCACGCAAATTTTTTTCTTATCTTTCAAAAAATCCGTAAACTTTTCGTACATAGCACTATTATATCATAAAATCAATTTCCGTCCTCGTAAGGCATAATCCAGCCCAGACAGAATAGTTAATATTATCACTATATATAGTAATATTAAGTTTACTATCCCAAATATGTCATCTTGGGTAATTAAATCGATGAGTATTAGGGTTAAAGTTACCATTTGCACTAAAGTTTTTAGCTTACCAATCTTACTTGCCGCAATAGTTACGTGCTTACTTGCAGCAAGCATCCGTATTCCATCTACGATAAAATCACGTGCCAAAATAATGCCAAATATCCAGACCGGTACCACGTCAAGCGCCACTAAACACAAAAAAGTGAGATTGACTAGCAACTTATCCGCAAGAGGATCCAAAAATTTACCTAGATTAGTGACTAGCTTCTCGCGTCTTGCCCAGGCGCCATCAATATAATCGGTAATAGACGCAATTACGAAGCAAATTATTGCTAGAATTTTTGCTGGAAAAGCGTTTATGAACAACCCTATCAAAACCGGAATCACCAAAAAAATTCTCACAATAGTCAAAACAGTCGGACCATTTAATTTTCGATTGTCTATAGTTTTATCTTGAGCAGTATCCTTCGCAGTCATCTATACTACATCTCTTCGGTGTTCAACTTTCCACGCCCGAATTTTCGCAAATTTCGCAGCTAGTACGTCCGTAGACCACTTATCACCAAGCATCACCGTCTCATTTGGTTTAAATTTGTACTCCTCCATCGCCTCAACGAGCTTTTTAGACCTCGGTTTTCCAGCCCACCATACGCACGGCACCTCAATTGGTTCGCAAAATCTCTGCATCATCTTCTTGCGACCATTATTACTAATGATTACAATTTTCACTCCCGCCTTGCGGCAATCGTCAATCCAATCTGCCAATTCGTCAGCTGGTTCTTTTTCGGAATGAAGCCTTAAAGTATTATCAAGATCACAAAGAAGTAATTTGACACCTTCCTTTTCAAGTAACTCCGGCGTTACGTCTTCAAACCGTTCAAATTTTTTATCCGCGTGGAGCCACATCATAATACCGACCTCACTAGCATGATTATAAGTAATACGGTTGTCGCAAATGCGGTTGAATCAATTCGGTCAAGAAAACCACCATGTCCTTCTGAGCCACCCACTAACATTTCTAACTTTGCGAAAAACTTATTATGAATTACGATTTCATTAGAATCTTTGACGCCGAATTTACGTTTCAAATAACTTTCATACAAATCACCTACAAGCGCCAAAGGGCCACAGAGCAAATACATCCATTCTGTCGCAAATTCACCCCTCACCGCCATCATAATTGCGCACATACTAATGGCCGAAAGCAACCCCAAAAACGTTCCTTCCCAAGTTTTATTTTTGGAAATCTTCGGAAACGGACGAGACTTTTTGAAAATTTTACCGCCAAATGCCTTACCGAACATATAAGCAAAAATGTCATACCCACACACCCCAAGGATAATATACCAAAAATGTGCGGGATCAATTAACGCTACAAATATACCACTACACACTAGAAAAATCATTTCAAAAATCGCTAACCATATATTGCGCATAGCATGCTTACGCTTAAAGAAACTAAATAGTTCTACTGCCGACATCAGCGCAAACATAATATATATCACCTTGAAAGGTATTGCATCAAAAGTATAGAGTGCCACTAACGCCACTACAAACATCGACAACCCCACAATTAGTCTCACCCTAAAATTCTTGTCCATAAATTCATTATACCACTCTCTATCAAAAAGTGTTAGAATAATACTATGCTAGAATTTCTCTATCATAAAATTAAAAAAGTCGCCCGTTCCATAGATATGAAGTTGGAGCGCGCGAAATATGGTTACATTGAGAAATTACCAAAAGACATCGAGTATCCAGAGGGCGGCCTCTATGATATTGTATACGAATCATCCTGTAAATGGCCACACAACGTAGCAGTTCAATATTATAGTAAAGAAATCACTTATAAAGAGCTCATTCATCATATTGATAAAGTCGCTCGCGCACTTAAGGCGATTGGCGTTGAAAAGGGCGATCGTGTCACCGTCTGCATGCCAAATACGCCAGAAGAAGTTTATATGTTTTATGCTATCAATGAAGTCGGCGCAATCGCCAATATGATTCATCCACTTTCGTCGGAAAAAGAAATTGAGGAATATGTGAACCGTGCCGAGTCTAAGGTGATGCTCTGTATTGATATTGCCTATCCCAAAGTTGAGAATATCATTAAGGATACCAAATTAGAACAAGTTGTTGTAGTCTCCCCAGCCCGTTCAATGGATTTTCTTGTGCGAGCCATTTATCATCTCACTAAAGGCCGCAAAAACCATATTAAACACGGTCAGAAAATTATCCCATGGGATAAATTTTTGCTTCAATCTACTAAATTTGTCGGCAACCCTCACGCTAGAGTTGACGCCGAAGACCCAGTGGTTATCCTTTACTCAGGTGGTACCACTGGTAAACCAAAAGGTGTCCTACTTACAAATCTTAATTTCAACGCTCAAGCTCTCGGTGCCAAATATCTTGTTCCAGAGCTATTAAAGACTCGCTACTCCATGTTGACTTTTTTGCCAAATTTTCATGCTTTTGGACTCGGCGTCTGCATGCACATCCCATTTTATTGTGGCATGCGCATTGTGCTTATTCCGCAGTTTAATGCCAAGAAATTCAAATCGTACATCAAAAAATATCGTATCAATATCCTTGTCGGTGTACCTACGGTTTTTGAATATCTCACCAAAATCAAGTTTGGCCCTCGCGAACTTAGAAACATTAAGGGCGTCGTGTCTGGCGGTGATATCGTCAGTCAATCACTCAAAAAACAGGTTAATGAATTTTTAAAATCCCATGGCAGTCACGCTATGCTTCAGAATGGCTATGGCCTTACCGAAGCGGCTGGCGGTATGGTCTTTTCACCTGCCAGTGTCGCCGCAGGCCCAGATGTAATCGGCTATCCTTTGCCAGATAGTGAAGTGCTCATTCTCGGCATCAAAAACCATAAACCGATGCCAGTCGGCGAAGATGGCGAAATCTTAGTACGCGGACTCACCGTCATGCGAGAATATCTTAATGAACCAACCGAAACCAAACGCGCTTTTACTACTATTAACGATAAACAATACTTAAAAACCGGTGACATTGGCTACGTGGATGAACGTGGTGTCGTTCACTTTAAAGGCCGTATTAAGCGTATGATTATCACAAATGGTTACAATGTCTACCCTTCAAACATCGAAGAAGTGACTCTTAAGTCCAAATATGTTTCGCGCTGCGCCTGTCTTGGAATCCCAGATAAATTACGTGGCGAAATAGTTAAAATCTTTATCATCCTAAAGCCTGATTCCACCGAACGTCTTGCCAGAAAAGATCTCGCAAAGATTTACAAAAAATATCTCGCCAAGTACGAAATACCTCGTGTCATTGAATTTATAGATGATTTGCCCAAAACAAAACTCGGTAAGATAGATTACAAGGCTCTAGAAAATAAATAGCATAAGCATCTCAATAGTTAAACGAGGAAGCAATAACTGCCTACAGTTTAGTCCTATTCTCCAATGCCGCCGTTAACGTAATCTGGTCAGCGTAAGAAAGGTCTACACCGAGCGGTAAACCACGTGCCAGCCGTGTTAATTTGAGATTTGGCTTTGTCTCATGGAGCATTTTTTCAAGTAGCAACGCAGTAGATTCACCTTCAACGGATGGGTTGGTAGCAATAATCACCTCCTCCACACCATCTTGCTCCACTCGTTTGATTAACTCTTTAATATGCAATTGGTCAGGCGTGACACCGTCAATCGGCGACACTGCACCACCCAACACATGATAAGTGCCTTTATAGCCATGTGTTGCCTCTATAGCATAAATATCAAGCGGCTCCTCCACGACGAGTACGGTCGTCCTGTCGCGTTCTTGATCAGCGTAGAGCGACGAGATTTCTTCATTCGCATCAATGAGGGCAAATGTTATCGGGCAAGATTTTACGCCGTCATGTAGATATGATAAAGCATCAGCAATCTCGTCTGCGATTTTCGCATCGGACTTAAAAAGATAATATGCGTATCTCTCTGCCGTTTTCGTCCCCACACCTGGCAAACGCCCCAGCGCCTCAATCACACTAGTTAGAGCCTTCGGAAGCATCACTACACCTGCTTAGACTATAATCCCAAACCAGACAATCCACCCATGAGCGGCTTCATCTTATCGGTGGCAATTTCTTGTGCCTTTGCAAAACCGTCACGCATGCAATTCTCAATCCACCGCTCAAGCTCGTGAATATCGTTAAGATCAATCTTTTCTGGATCAATTTTAACCTTCTTCACCTTAAGTTCGCCATTGATTTGAATTACTACTGCCCCATCACCAGCCTCAACTTCGACAATTTCGTTCTTAAGTTCTTTTTGCGCTTTGCGAAGCTGGTTCAAAAGCTTCATCTGGTCCATAGTTTGACCCATCTTTATTCTCCTTTCACTGTATATAGATATATTATATCAGAATTTTCACGCATTGATGAGGTAATAATCCGATTTAACACGTAGCCATCGTCGTCCAACTTGCCGCCAAGTACTGCCACTTTCTCATCTTTTTTCTCGTCGAGTTTATCTACGACGCGTATGCTGCTCTTATTCTCTAGAATCTTATAAAAATCATAATCCTTGTTAACGAGAAGCACGCCATCTTCTACGTTATCATTCACGATTTTTAAATCATAGCTAAACTGTTCTGTTACACTTGGATTATATCTATAGCCATATACATACTCCAATAGGCTCGGTATTATCATTAAACCGAACAACATGGATAATGGCACTAGTGCTGCAATGCGAGCATAAGGGTTTTCGGGAAATAGTCCATACCATTTCTCTAGCAAATACTTAATACCATGAGCAACTAGGATTGCAAACGGTAAAATAATAAACACTATTGCATCCGGGTTAAACCCACAAATAATTAGCGTAAACACGAGAAGTAGTGTAGCGATAGAATTGCGCGAAGCAAAAAATCCTTTTGTCGTGGAAAATAGCCCAATCAGCGCCAATGTGAATAGCGGCAGGCTAATCAACGGTACTAGGAATACACTTTCTACTGTTCCGCTCCACATAAATGCCGGGGAGATACCGTGCCAAATATTCGGTAGAAAATTGCCAACTTCAAAATCGCGTGCGAATAGTAACTCCATGATCGTATCAGGGTGATTGATAATGTTTAATAATAAAGCTACAATGCCACCTATGACAACAATGCCAACGATGGAAAGTGGTAATTTCGGCAAACTCTTAACGATAAATCTAAGATGCGGCTGAAATAGTACAAATAATACACAGAATATCGCAAAATAAATCATATACGGCGTGAATATAGCAAGCAGCAATGCTATAGCAAACAACAAAGAATACATCGGCTTTGGCCGTTTTTCACCCTGGATTTTTGAGCCAAGCCAAAGCAGTAAAGTTGGCCAAAAGACTAGCATAATTAGTGGTGTGCCAGAACCTGCCAAAAACAAAAACGGCGTCGACAGTACCACAAGACACGAAGCAAGTAACGACACATTACTCTTAAACCATCTATTTAGCAGCAGTATCAGCATCAAACCAAGACCAAGACCGATTACGATACTAGGGAGTTTAATTGCGAATGGCGTAAGCCCCAGTAGCCTGATTGATATTTTTTGCAGTACACGATATGGCAAATCCACCAAATCGCCGTTTAATGGCGCGTCAAAACCAAGCTCATAAGAACTCACGACAGATTGCATTTCCGCATCTGACAATCCAGTTTGCGCAAAAAAAGGTAACGTTAATAATAAAAATACAAATGCTAATCCAAGTATCGTGTAACCGATAATAAACCGGTATCTGTATAAAAAAAGGTTAGAAATAATAATTTTCTTCACCATTTAATTATAGCATAATGGCAATAAATGCGCAAAATTATTCTGGTCGCGTCTTATCGAGTGACATAAACCTGAGTAACTCTGGATGGAAATAAAGTTCAATTTTACCAATTGCACCATGGCGGTGTTTCGCTACTAATAATTCAGTAATATGAGTCTCTTCGTAATTGTCGTCATTGGCTTTATAGTAATCTGGACGATGTAAGAACATCACGAGGTCTGCATCTTGCTCAATAGAGCCAGATTCACGAAGGTCCGAAAGTACAGGGCGCGGATCGTCGCGACCAGTTACGTTACGCGACAGCTGCGCTAGCGCTACAACAGGTATTTCTAATTCGCGTGCTAAAATTTTCAACCCACGTGATATCTCCGTTACTTCCTGTACGCGATTCCCTGCGTACCTATCTGAACCTTGAATGAGCTGCAAATAATCCACAATTACTATTCCAATATCATGGTCATGTTGTGCACGTCTCGCTTTATTCCTCAAATCTGTAATCGTCATTGAACTCGTATCGTCAATGTAAATTGGGATTTCGTCCATCTCGCCCATTGCATCGCCAATACGTGAGAACTCTTCCTCGGTCAAATTGCCAGTACGAATGTTCCAGTTATTTACACCAGATACGTCGGAAATCATCCGGTCCACAATTTCGTTTGCCGCCATTTCCATTGAGAAGAATAAGACACCACGTTTATTCATGCTGGCGATATTGTAAGCTAAATTTTGTGCGAAAGTTGTTTTACCCATTGCTGGGCGCGCACCGATAATTACCAAATCACCCTTCTGAAAACCAGCTGTTTTTTTATCAAGATCGCGAAAACCAGTTTTAAGCCCACGCAACGCTCCTTTATTTTTCTGCAATTCTTCAATTCGATCAAACGCATCGGCCAATAGTTCGTCCATTGGCACATAATCACTTTTTATAATCTTATCTGATACCTCAAATAATTCTTTCTCTGCTGCGCCAATTAGGTCACTCACATTGGCATCTTCCTCGTACGCTTTATTGGCGATATGCGTGCCAGCTTGAATTAGTTTACGTCTCGTAGAAGCTTTCTCAATAATATCAGCATAAGCTTTAGCGTGTGATGCAGCTGGCACAAAATTAGACAATTCGGTTAAATATGGCGCTCCCCCCACGTCCTTTAGTTTTTTCAATGTTTTTAATTCCGCCGTAAGGGTCAACAAATCAATCGGCCGATGCTGATCGTAAAGATTCATCATTGCATCAAAAATTATCTGATGCCTTTCTTCGTAAAAATCCTTCGGGCGTATAATATTCAAAACTTCCGGCAATACGCCATCAGAAATCATCACTGCACCGAGCAAAGATTTCTCAGCAACAGTATCTTGCGGTGGCACCCGGCCACTACTATTAGAATGGGTTACCTCCTCCGTCATTTTGTACCTCACCACCCATTATATCAGAAATTTTAGAAACCAACGCATCCTTTTTTGCGTTTGGATTCTCGCCCACGTCATGAACTACGACCTTAAGACCACCAGCTGCATCGTTCAAGATTTTCTTATTATTATCTCTACCGAGAATGGTTTTACCAATTCTTTTGGTTGGATAAATATCAAGAGTATTGCCGTTTACGGCATATTCTACATTTTTAAGTTGCATATAAATTGCGTCGTTCATTCCGCGTACTGTTTCCATGAACTTCTCCCAATCAAAAGGAGATTGCGTACTAATATTTGTCGGTTGTTCATTGTGCGGCATCGAGGGCAATCTCATGGATTCCGAAGAACGATTGCCGGGTGACTCAGTCAGTACCACCAGTAGTCTCGCCTCCGCAAACGGCGCTTTAATATCGGTCAATTTTGAAAGAAGTGACAATAGCTCCGCTTTCGGCTCATCAATTATATGCGAAATCATTTCCTCAGTTAAAGTCTCGGCTTTAATGCCGGAAGAAAGTAATTCTTTTAAATCATTTGTTATTTTGGTTATATCCCCCAAAAGATAATCATTTAGTAACTCGGTAATCTTTTCTTCTTCTGGTAAACCCATAGCTGATACGACAAGTTCCTTTGTAGTTTCGCCGTCGGATAACGTAGAGATTTGATCCAGCAAGGATAATGAATCACGAAATGAGCCGCCACCTCGTTTAACGATTATGTCTAGCGCGGCATCATTGATCTTTATGTTTTCTTTGTTGCAGATCTCGCGCAAATGTTTAAACATCACGCTAGGTTCGGCTAACCTGAACGTAAAAGTTTGCGCACGCGACGTAATCGTAACAGGTACCTTATATGCGTCAGTCGTCGCCATTATAAAAATAACATGTTCGGGCGGCTCTTCTAGGGTTTTAAGTAAAGCATTAAATGCCTCCTTGGTGAGCATATGCACTTCATCAATAATATAAACTTTGTATTTACCAGACGTCGGGGCGATAGCTACTTTCTCGCGTAATTCCCTAATGTTATCGATTCCGCGATTACTCGCACCATCAATTTCAATAATGTCAACATAATCGTCTTCTAGATTATACTGGAAGCCATTTACTTCGTGAGCCAAAATCCTAGCTACACTCGTTTTGCCACAGCCCCGCGGCCCTACGAAAAGGTACGCATGACCAATCTTGCCAGCTTCTAAAGATTTAAGAAGTGGCTCCGTCACTTGCGGCTGACCGACCACTTCACTCAGCGCCAACGGTCTGTATCGCCGATATAAATTCTTCACTACAAAGCAGCCTCAACTGCCGCCCATGTCGCATCATCATTTTGTGCAGGTATCGTCACTGAAACTTGTGATCCTTCACGCAAATGAAAATACGTTACGGATGCGTAAAGAATTTGATACTCTTTGCCAGCTACTTCTACATAATACTTATCATCATGATGCGTAAGAGTACCAATTACTGTTTTACGCTCTACCGGACCGATCTGCTTATATAAGAATCTGCCGTCCTCAGTAATGGTGAGCTTCATGATGTCGCCTTCAACAAGTTTAGACTTAGAAGCATAATTTGCTGGTACGGGATAATTTTTGCCATCTGGTCCAATCATAATCTGCCCATCAAAGATGCCTTCGACAATTTTACCTTCAGGCCCCGAAACAATCGTCTCACGTGGGGCAGTAATCGTATCTCCATCACCAAGAATGGAAATTAGCAATTCTTTTGCAGCCGATAAGCTAGTCTCAGCTTCACTAATTAGGCTACGCAATCTTTTTATTTGTTTATCTGGTATTTCAGACATCACCTCGCATCCTGTCTACATAGTATTACTATTATATTATACCTGGCCAGCTGTAAAGTCAAGATTTTTCTTTCAAAGTTTTCCACCAATTTAACGGCGGTCATATGCAAAATGTTGTAAATTTTACAATAAACATAATCATAAAAAACGATTACGAACTACTCTGATTTCCAAAGCCCAGTATGTTTTTTATTATCAAAGAGCATCGTCGGGATCCCCTTGACCTTCAGTTCGTTTACCACGAGATCGGTATTCTCATTCATCTTGTCTGTAGTCTCTGGATAGTTAGCGATTTTACGAACAGTTTCAATGCCACTCTTATCAAGTCCAGCTTCTTTCAGCCACCACTCCAGCAGATAAGTTGTTTCAGTTTCACCATAATAATCGTTAAGCAATGTTTGATATGAAACACCGTCCTCATCCTTTTCTGTGAAAATATGATCAAGCAGCGTTATGGCAAGGCCTGAACGAATCTGCTCCGCCGCAAACATATAACGCACTACAATCGCCGAATTCGCAAACTTATATTTACCGTCTGCATCTTGAATAGCAAATGGCACCATGTGCACATCGTATTTGTCAAAGAACCCAGCTTCCTTCTGATTGCGATAAGACATCATGCACACAGAACATCCAGGATCAAATATATCTACAGCAATCGGTTTGTCAGCATTTTCGCCAGTATTCACTGAAACGTAATTAAAATCATAGTCTTCTGCATTATAAGTTCTAAACTTATCAGGAATCGCTTCAAAGATTTCTCCCCACTCCGTGAACCAGCGCCCAGTTGCTTCTACGATATTTGTCGGCTCAGACTCGTCAATTGAGCAAACTTCTGCACCAAGTGAACATGCCGATGGCTTCGTTACATTGCAAGAACCAAGCGCCCAGATTGCAAGCAAAGATTTAATAGCAGTAAGTAACGCCCACACTGCCACAATAACAATCACTACCGAAATCACCTCAATCACAACCGATAAAGGCCTGACCCATTTCGGATGTTTTACGATCACGCGCGACAAAATAGTATTCTTCACATCCTCCTTAAAGCCAGTTTCACACTTCTGCAACCTCACCTTTTTCCAAAGGCAACCCCACGCTTTCTTAAACATCTTCCAGTAGGCCTTTCCTACCTTTGGTTTAAAAATTGAAATAATGGCCACAAACACACCAATTAAGGCCAAAATAATAAATGCAGCTATACACACCATAATATATACATTTTACCACTAGTTTATTATTTTTGCCAAGACGCTTTTCGTTTTTTCAATATCTTCTGGACGATTATGTAAACCAAGCGAAAATCTCATCAGCGGTGGCATGCCTAGCACGTGATCAAGATAATAATGTGCACAGAAATACCCAGTGCGTGCCATAATGCTCTCTCGCGACAACGCTTCACCCAGCAAGTGCGAATCAAGACCTTCTATGTAAAATGACATGGTTGGGTTTACTTCTTTATTAACCAAGTGTACTTTGCCAGAGCCGCGTAAAAACCCAAATAGTTCATTAGCATTATCATGTAAATTCTGCCAATCTTTTTTTGATAAACTATCTAGCCAGTCTAATGCTGCACCGAGTCCCACTATCTCACCCCACGCTTGAAGTCCTGATTCAAATCTAGTAAAACGATGTTCCTTATTCTCTGACGACAAAACATACGAATCCAAGTTCACGTCATCCACCATGCCGCCACCTACAAATAACGGCACTAAATAATCTTGCAGCTCATCTTTCCAAACAATTACACCAAGTGAAGGCGCGTATAACTTATGTGCCGAGAAACAAATCGCATCCACTTCCACGTCACGCAATACTTCAACAGAATGTGCCATGGCTTGCGCCGCATCAATGATTAAAATACCGCCTGCTTTATGCACTTTCTTGTTTAATTCTTCAATATTAAGTAATTTCCTACCATCAAAATTAGATGCACAGTTCACTACCACCACTGCATCCGTAAAATCATAATCTTCTAGCGGGATTGACGCGTCATCGTTTCGCCTCATTACATCGCGCGGCAATCCGCTTCGCTTTGCGAAAGCCATCGTCGCAAGAAACGGCGAATTATGTTCAATTTCGCTAGTCATTATTTTTTTAAACTTTTTTGCATCTAACTGGTTCAAAATTAGATTGATGCCGTAGGTTGTATTTAGCGTAAAAGAAACAGTATACTTCTTCCCCTTTAGCTTCAAATATTTTAAAACCTTCTCGCGCGCCATCTCAACCTTCTCGTCTGTTATTCTGCCCCATTTGTATTTCACGCGTTCGCCACACGAATTATGCTCAGTGTAATAATTATTAATTGCGTCAATCACTGGTCGCGGCCTCAAACTTTGACAAGCCGAATCCAAGTATACTTCCCCCTCACCTAAATAGTCAAAATCTTCCATATATCCATTATACACGAAAAACCACCCTTACGGGTGGTTTTCTCATCACAATTAGCTAACTTAGGTATGCTTATGCTAGTTCTACGGTAGCACCAGCCTCTTCAAGGGCTTTCTTCATCGCTTCAGCGTCAGCCTTTGCGACCTTCTCTTTTACGGTTGCAGGAGCGCCATCAACGATAGCCTTAGCTTCACCAAGACCGAGTCCAGTAGCTTCTTTCACAGCCTTGATGACTGCAATCTTCTGAGCACCAGCATCTTTGAGCACTACGTCATATTCAGACTTGCCTTCATCAGCGGCAGCACCATCAGCGCCACCAGCTACAGCTACAACAGCTGCTGCAGGCTCAATGCCATATTCATCTTTGAGTAAAGTTTTAAGTTCGTTAACCTCAAGCACAGTCATATTGACAAGCTCTTCGGCCAACTTTTTGATATCAGTTGCCATATGTAAATTCCTTTCTTAGGATTATTATTAAGCGGTTGCTTTTTCTTCTGCGTGTTTTTCGAGGCCAGAAACGATACCATTGACACCAGAAAGCAGAGTATCCACCACCTGTGCGATAAGTTCGTTCTTGGTCGGAAGCGAGCCGAGAGTTTTTACTTCTTCTGTTGAAAGCGTAACACCTTCACCATTGAAGCCACCGACGAGTTCCATTTTGGCGTGAGTCTTCGCAAATTTAGTTAAGACCTTCGCCGCATCAAAGTCCTCATCAGAACCTAGTGCATAAAGAAGCTGTCCAGTCAAATTTGAAGCATCCGTATCTTTATAAGCAGCGATTTCTTTCATCGCGACCTTCACCAGACGGTTCTTCACGACCTTGATCTTCACATCAGACTCTCTTGCGAGCTTCCTGAGTTCTTGTAACTCCGCTACGGTCAAACCTTCATATTTGGCATATACGACCATTTTGGAATTAGAAAGAAGCTCGGTAAGATCAGCAACCAACGTATTCTTTTTATCTCTTGAAATTGCCATAAAAAGTTCCTTTGGTTAATTAATAAAATAAAAGTTAGCTAATTGTTAAACTCCGTCACCAAATAATTATAAGAATAATTCCTCGGTAGCATTATTAAAGGCAAACCTCGCTACTGTCTTTGGTAACTAAAAACATTATACCCTACATAATCTCAAAAGTCAAGCGTGCTTCGTAGTGAAAAATTGCGTCAACCCACCAACCGCCGCAAATCCCGCAAGCATCGGGAAATAAAACACCTCACCCTTAATCTCCGGAAACCAAGTGAGAAGTGCTACCGTCAAAGCATAAGCACCCGCGACTGCCGTTGCGATAATAATGGCTGGTTTCATTAAAGTTACTGCAAGCGCACCAAGTATTATGCCCACCACGGCACCAACAGCAATTACTGGTATCTCCGTACCAAAGTATTCTACGGCCACCATAATAGATAACCCAAA
Organism: Candidatus Nanosyncoccus sp.; assembly: GCA_045657985.1. GTDB lineage: Bacteria > Patescibacteriota > Saccharimonadia > Saccharimonadales > Saccharimonadaceae > Nanosyncoccus. The sequence continues at coordinate 26,826 of JAZOUF010000029.1, forward strand.
TACAATCCCCCCCACGCACAGTTTTTCAATTGTGAATCCAAGCAGCGCAAGCAGCAACCCTCCCGCAATTGGCAAAAGTATTTGCCATAAATTATTATCAGCAATTGCCGGCACCCAGCCATTAAGATATGGCATAATCGTATCCATCAAGCTATACCCCAAAAGAAACCAGATTATAAAAAACGCTACCTTCTTAATCCGGTAACCCAAAAATAACAAAAGCACACCTATAATTACCATCGTGATTAGCTCTGGTGTCTGCAAGCGTGATAAATCTATGTCCATAACTATATATTAGCATAAAAAATAGCCCCGCAGGGCTATTTTATTTAGTTGTATAGATTTTCTACGGCAATTGAAGGACCCATAGTAGTCGTAATAAATACTGACTTTACGTAGGTGCCTTTGAGCGATGCTGGTTTTTGTGCCTTCAAAGAATCGAAAAATGTATTGGCATTTTCCATCAACTTATCCGCGCCAAACGAAACTTTGCCAAGTCCGATATGTACAATAGATTGCTTGTCAACGCGATATTCAACTTTGCCCGCCTTAGATTCTTTCACGGCTTTTTCAACATCCATAGTGACGGTGCCGGCCTTCGGATTTGGCATCAAGCCCTTTGGACCGAGCAAACGCGCAAATTTACCGAGTTTCGGCATATACTGTGGGGTAGAAATTAGCACATCAAAGTTAATTTCGCCTTTATCAAGTTGTTTCAAAAACTCCTCGTCTTCAGCAATGTCAGCACCGGCTGCCTTAGCTGTCTTGCAAACATCAAGTGGTGCAAAAACTGCTACGCGTACAGTCTTGCCATTGCCATTAGGAAGCACAATTGTAGTGCGAATGTTTTGATCAGCTTGACGTGGGTCTACCCCAAGGCGAACATGAGCTTCGATTGAAGCATCAAACTTCACTGGGCTAGTTTTAAGAGCGAGTTCAATGGTATCCTTTAGGCTATAGATTTTATCTTTCTCAATTAACTTGTGAGCTTCTTGATACTTTTTGCCACGACGTTCTAGCTTAGGACGTGTTACTGGTTTCTCACCTTTCGGTTTCTCAACCAATTCTTCCGCAGCGCGTTCAGCTTTACGTGCCTGACGCTCTTCCTCAGCTTTTACTTCTTCTATGTGTTTTTTAGACTTTTTACCAGACTTCGCAAAAGTCTCAGTCTCAACAGTTTCTTCTACCGTTTCAACCATTTCAGTATTCTTGACCTTTTCTTTGGCCATAATTTCCTTTCTGTGGTATTATCGAGCAACGCTCTCCCACATATTATATTAACTACGATTAATTATATCAATAAAACATCAAAAAAGCAAGCTCCCCCGTGCCTGCTTTGATGCTTATTCTACGGTCACGCCCATGGAACGAGCTGTGCCAGCCACAATCTTCACTGCAGCTTCCAAATCGTTCGCATTGAGTTGTTCCATTTTCTTCTGAGCGATTTCTTCGAGTTGGGCCTTGGTAATTTTGCCGACCTTATCTACGTTTGGTTTACCAGAACCTTTTTCGATCTTAATCGCCTCACGAATCAAATCATCCACTGGCTGCCCAAGACAAGTCCAGTCAAAAGTACGATCTTCAAACACACGAATGTGCACAATCACATTCTTGCCCATGAACTCTTTAGTCTTTTCATTAAATGGATTAATAAAATCCATCATATTAAGCCCCCACTGACCAAGCGTCGAACCAACTGGAGGGCCAGCTGTTGCTTTACCACCAGGAATACGTAATTTCAAATTACCGATAACTTTCTTTTCTGCCATCGTAAAACCTTTTATTAAATTTTATAATTTAGAAGCATTTATGTAACACAACTCATTATACTAAAAAAGTTAAAAGAAGTCAAGAAAAACCCTCCGAGGACCATAGGCCCGGCCGAACGGCCTTGAGTGTGTCCGAGGAGGGTATTCTTGACTTCTAAAGCTGTTTTACCTGTAAAGCATCAAGTTCAACTGGCGTTTCACGCCCAAACATTGATACCATCACCTTGAGCTTGCCTTTAGCCGCGTCAATTTCTGACACACTACCATCAAAGCCCTTGAACGGCCCATCAGTAATTGAAACTACTTCACCGATTTCATACTTCACTGAGAACTTTGGATCTTCTACACCCATACGTTTCTTAATTTTTGCAATTTCCTTTTCAGAAACTGGCGTTGGCTGTGTTCCAGTGCCGATAAAACCGGTTACACCAGGAGTATTACGAATGATATACCAAGTTTCGTCAGATAGCTTCATGTCAACAAGCACGTATCCTTGCAGGATTTTTCGATCTACAACTTTACGCTTGCCATTCTTAATTTCAATTTGCTTTTCTTTCGGTACAATGGCTTCGAAAATTTTATCTGCCATTTCTACAGTGTTAGTTCTCTGGTTGATCGAATCAGCCACCTTATCCTCATAACCACTATAAGTTGAAATCGCGTACCACGAACGTGTTGCGTCATAACGGTTTACTGCCATATATTTCCTTTCCTTTCTTTATCCTAAAATTAACCCAAACAACCACTTGAAGAACAAATCAAGCAGCGAAATAATAATCACAAACAATGCAGTATAAGCAAGTACGGCCACTACCATCTTCCAAGTATCTTTGCGGCTCGGCCATCTTACCTGTCTAATCTCTCGCCAAGCGTCGCGTAAATATCTAAACAGTGCAACAAACGGTCTAAAAAGTATAAAAACCTTTTTGTTCTCCGCCGCACGTGCCTGCTTCTTGGCTAACTTTTCGGCTTTACGAACTTCTTTTCGCTTCACCGCTGCTTGCTTTTTGTCGTCAACGACCACTTTCTTTCGTGTAATTGGTGACTGTTCCTCTTCAACTTTGACAGAAGATTCGCTAGCCTTAATTCGCGTGACTTTTGGTTTCGCCATATTACTCCTTTACATCAAAAAAGTCTGATACCAGACTTGTCAATAGTTTATCACGCTGGGAACAAATAGTCAAGATAATCCTTCATCATTCTGGCACCAGAAATCACGGGTAAATATGCCGCAAGTTGTTTTTTAATTAAATATTCCAAATCAAAATCATTTTTCCATGCATTAACCGCCTCTTCCATCCGAGCATATAATGCATTAACTTCTTCGTCCTCATTAGCCCCATTCACATTGAGATAGCTTTCCGCCGAAGCATCCGCCACGCCGCCATCATGTGTAGAAATCAAAAGATCCATATTCGCCACATCTTTCATCCAAGAAGTTCCACACGCTTCTAGGCCGACAATTGGCACATTGATGGAAGCATTCGCACCGCAAGACAGTCCATACGCCAAACGCTCATCATAATCCGCAATATAATGCACATGCGCTCTCAAAAATTCATCCGAGCCTACCCGTGCAAGCAGATCACTCAACTTTCCCGCCATCACCATGTCACCAGTATGCACACGACCTGCAATAATGTAATGTGCATTATTTGGCTCCAGAATCGATTTTAGTTTTTCAAGGTTACTAAATGGTAACTCTGGTCGTTTATAATCTACAAATCTTCGTTTAAAATCAAAGATAAAATCATCTTCTCCAAAATGTAATATACTACCATTTTGATCCGGCCGCCCTACTAAAATGTCATTTAATATATTACGTCCAATAGCCTTAAATTCGCGAATCTTATCGGCCGTCAAACTCTCCAAATTTTCTACATAATCCGCACTCGGCATTCCAACTTCATCGGTTATTGCGTTTTCACGATAATATTCTAAAATCTCAGGCATTACCCATTTCTGCAAATCGATACCGTTAGTTACAGCACGAAACTTAACTTTATTTCCCGCAATATCGCGATAATTCGCCACTCTCGCATGGAGTTTTGAAACGCCACTACGAAGTTCGGCAATTTCAATCGTTACCGAAGACAATTTCATCCGTCCATTTACAAACTTATCGCTCAACCATTTACGCACTGCCGGCGACTTCACATTTGGATATACGAACCTCTCAAATTGCTCCGCCGAAAACTCCGCCTCGGCCGCTTGCACCAAAGTGTGATTCGTATAGAGCGTGTGTTTCCGCGTGTAGACTACCGCCTCATAGAAATCCATTCCATTCGAAGCAAGCTCATCCAACCTTGCTAACGCCGCAAAGAAAGTCGCTACTTCATTAAGTTGCATGATTGCCGGCTTTAGCCCGAGTAGCTTCAGCGCTGCATAACCACCAAACCCAAGCGAAACTTCTTGATATAAACGATGGTCCGACCCACTCATGCCAGAATACAGCTCACCAAAATTCGGTTCTGTAATACAAATGATGCGTGTATTCCGGAATCTTTTTCCCACGACATCTAATTTACACAAATTACCACAGCACTTTACGTTCACTGTATCAATAAAACGAAAACCATACTTATGATAATCGACTTTGATGTGCTCATCATAAACTTGCCCGTCACGCATAAATTGTTTCGTCTCGCTAGGATAAAATGGAGTGATTAATGCTAGCGGTACCCCCATTTGCTCTGCTACCCGACGTGTATCAGCCGCAAGCACACCAAGACCACCACCACCACGAATGCCATTATCTTGATCATAAAGTTCCAAAGTCCAGTAGGTATATGGACGCTCTGGAGACAAAGCCTTTGTTAGTCGCGTGCGTTCCACCGCCGACTCGAATTCATCAATGTCTTCTATATTCTCTAAAGGATGATAATAATATTGCCCATCTTCGTCCATCATAGTTATGATTATAACACACTAATACCAAAACTCGCGTGGTAATTTATCGGCAATTTTTTTGTGGAAATCATAATCAAAATCGTCCATTCGCTCTAAATCTTTACGACCTCTAACGTATTTTTTGCGCACTTCTTCTGCTTTAATTATCTCTCCGGGAATCAACTGATATTTTTTACGAAAATTAAGCCCACGCTTGTAACCTTTTGGTGGCAACACGGCAAGTGGCAAAAAATCGCATTTCATTTCAGAATCTTTGTATAACTCTAAAGCTAACACCGACATAGTTGGAATAATCGATTCTTTCTTATCATAAACTTCGCGCGAAGCGAACACCGTCGCCTGACGAGTCGCTGACGGTGCCACAAAAATCACGCCACCTTCTTTCACCGTATCATGGGAAAGTCGCGTATAAAGATTCCGAAATTCACGCTTTAACCTTGAACCAGTCTCAAACGCCGCCGTTCCTTTACGAAGATTCATCTTCGCCCAAGTTGACGGAGTAATCGTCGGAGTGATAATGATGCCAAGCTGCCTGATTCGATCATAATCAGTAGCTAGCGCTTCGTACCACGGTAAGTTTACCGGAAAAAGCATCGGTTTATCCCCCATCACGTCCATTTTCATCATCAAAATACGCGCAATTTCTCCGAGTGATGGATGGTTAAAACCAATTACTAAACCATTTTCCATGTCATGCGGTATCCCATCATAGGATCCGGGTGTCAATTTCGCAAGTTTTTTGACTAATTTCTTACGCGCCCGTGAAGTATGTTCCGCCGAAGCACCTTTTGGCCCAGTCGTTCCAAGCACGTAGTTTATCGCCAGATTACAAATCTTTCCCACCGGCACCATTTCACGTCGCATTCCATCAGCGCCAAGTGTTTTAAGTAGAGAATACCCTTCGTGCTGAATTTTATCAATCACTTCCTCAGCAGACATTTTTTCAAGCTGATTCAGATCGAAAACTTTTTTACCCATACTACATATTATAGCATAAGAAAATCCCCCGACATAATATCGGGGGAGGATTTAGGAGTTTAGAACAAACGATAGGTATAAAATAGCATCGACATAGAATTCGCCACAGTCGTTGCGCTCTTCATTGAAATATCGCAACACACGCCAATAACATCTTTCTCAGTGTCACCTACGGTATCATTTGCCACTGCGGCTTTGTGCGCTTCTGAGCCTTTGGCGCAACCAGGAACCATGCCCATCTCAATTGCTTTTTTGCTGTTGTCACGCGACCCGCCAGCATTTCCGTTAAAGATAGCTTCGCCAATCGCCGTGAACGCCATACCACCCAGGAAACCTAAAACAATGTCCGGCCCAAACGGAAAACCTAACACGATAGGCGATAAGAGCGACAATAGCGACGGAACCAGCATAAATTTCAGTGCATTGTCGGCTGCAATTTCAATGGCTTTGTTGTAGTCTGGTTTCACGGTTCCCTCCATAACACCAGGAATTGCGAGCTGACGTTCGGCTTCGATTGCCATTTTCTTAGAAGCCACCATCGTATTCTTGCCAAGCATACCACAGAAATATTTCAGTACGGCCATACCGAGGATACCACCGACCAAAATACTCGTAATCACGAGTGGGTCATTGTAATCCGTAGCCGGATAACTACCTTTGTAAGACATAATTAGTGCCACCACGGCAAACGCAGCGGATCCAATTGCGTTACCTTTACCAACTGCCGCTGTAGTGTTTCCAGTAGCATCAAGTTGATCGGTAATTACACGGACGTTTTCATCAAGACCACAACTTTCTGCAATACCACCAGCATTGTCGGCTATTGGCCCAAAAGCATCTATTGACACTGTTGTTCCCACAAACGATAACATTCCAACTGCTGCAATCGCCACACCATAAACGCCACAAATAATGCAAGAGATCATCATGGATAAGCCAATTACAGTTGCTGGTGCCAAAACAGATTTATTACCATTTGCCGTTCCCATAGTAACCATATATGATACGCCTTCGGGTGCCATTTCAGCCAGTTCCATTACTGGGCGGTATTTGGTGCTGGTATAATATTCGGTAATCATACCAACTGCCACCGAACTGATAATGCCAAGTCCAGCCGCCAACCAAGGCGAAAGCCATCCGTAACGGAAATCGGCGATATCACCCACGTCACCAAACACGGCATGTGCTGCATAAAGACCAATTACTGCCACGGAGAATGCCGACAACCAAGTTGCCAGGTTTAATTCCGCCGCTGGGTCTTCCACGTCGAGCGAATACTCAACCTGTACCATATAATGTCCGCTCTCATCCACGCGAGATTTGATATTTTCGGCACCTTTCTCGTTGCGATACCTATCGTATTCGATATCGTCCATCATCACCCATTTATAACGTTTACGATTCTTTAATATAATAAACATTACCCCGACAAGAGTGCTCAGCAATCCGCCCGCAATCAAAATGAACGGGAAAATACATGCAGCAAATAAAACATGCTTATTATCGCCATATGATTGCATTGCTATCAGGATGCAGGCCGTAGGTGTCGCCATCAAACTTTCCAACAGGTCAGATACGTTACCAGCAATATCGTTCACGCAATCACCAATTAAATCGGCAATCGAGCAGACGTTTCGCGGGTCATCTTCTTCCAGGTTGTGATTATTCTTGCCAACATTGTCTGCTGCAATGTCTGCTGATTTTGTGTAGTTGCCACCAGCTACACGATTGAACATTGCTACCACTGAACAACCCAACGAATAAGACATTAACCGCATGGTTACCGGGTTGCAAGGAATACGCCCAATGATGCTACGACCAACCAAATGCGCATCGGCACCACCAGATATCAACCAGACGATTAGATATCCGAATAATCCGAATGCTGGTACCGCAAAACCACTTATACTACCACCCATTAATGCGATACGAGTCGTTCGACTCATAGCACCAGTAACTCTGGCGGCATTAGCTGTCCTTACGTTACCGTACGTGCCACCACGCATGCCAATTTCTACCGCTAATGCACTCATCAAAGCCCCTAATATAAAACAAGGGCCAGCATAAGCTTCGCGAAATAGCGAGTAAAATGCCGCCACGATCAACACGACAGGCAAGATAACTCGATATTCCCTCCTCAAAAAAGTCTTTGCTCCAGACCGGATTATTGCGGCACGTTCCACCATCAAAGCATCTCCTTCGTCATGCCTTTTCAAGTTGACGAAATTGTAGCCGATTAGAAAAAACGCACAAATAATCACTGTGAATGATAATGTGTAGACAACCATTACTAGTCCTCCTAAATATTAAAGTACATAACAGGTGAAACTGTTAAGCCTACACTATTATATCAGATAACTTAATTTTTGAAAGCACTAGCAAAAATTATTCAGATGCTTCTGCCTGCAATTTCGCCTCTTCTTCCCTAACTAACCCACGATATTCCGTTTCCTTATCTATGTCACCAATTCCAGCATACAACTCTGCATAAGTCGTATAATACTGAACTAACTGTTTACCATATATATTATCTATATTTATGCTCTCGAGCATCTTCAATGATTCATCATAGTCACTAATGGCATTATAGTATACCGCAAGCGCAATCTTGGAATTATTCCTATCCACTTCGGTTGATTTTGGCGAATCAATAATTCTCTTCTCAAACTCGACATAGGCCTTCCCAGAATTATCTTTGCTTGGATCACTGCCGAACAATGGCCTTTCGCCAGTTTCGGGATCGATTTCAATGGAATATTCTTCCGAAACAGGTTTTTCATCATCCAGAGAATCGCTATCATGTGAAGTATTACTATTCATAACGATAGCCGCAACTACGATCAAAACAATAGTTGCTATAGAAACAGCAGCTAGAGTCAGCACCTTCGGACGAGAAAATTTTTGCCAAAAAACACGTGAATCTTTCTTACGTTTCTTAAGCATAATCTCAGTATTCTTTTGTTTGGATAAATTATCTTGCTGCATCAAAACTCCTCACAAATATTTTACCATAAAAATTAAAGAATAATAAAAATCTTATGTTATAATCAAAAACATGAAAAGGTTGCGGGAAGGGTTTACTTTGCTTGAGTTAACAATCTCAATGCTTTTTATTGGCCTACTTTCGATTTCCGTAGTTATAGTCATCAATAACGCCATCACCGCATATCAAAGAGGTGTCGTTCTTACTCGCATTGACAGTACCGGAAATTACATCGTTGATGATATACGCAATTCGATTCAAAATTCCAGCAGTCAAACTGAACTTGGTGAAAATATTTCCATCATTAAGACCGGCGATATTATAATCAACGGTGTCACCGAAAAAGATGTGCCACTCTATGGATTATTCTGCACGGGAGATTATACCTATGTCTGGAATAGTGGGTACTTCTTTTCTGACGATATCGCTTTCGCCGATCCAGAACAAATCACTAGATATGCCAAAATTAAATATAATGAAAATTATATCAACGAAGGCGAACCATTTAAGTTAATTAAAGTTAAAGACGACAGTCGTAGTATCTGCCAATCTGCCCTCGTTAACAACGAAGGAACAGTTGAAGTCGATACTGATCCACTAAACAATATTTTCACACTCGCAACATCAGAAGGCACAAATTCAGACAGTGCAATTGGAGCTTCAGACATCCTGCCGACTGACGGCAATAACGATCTAGCCATTTATGACCTAGCCGTTGCTATTCCGGCCGTTAATGCCAACGAAAATCTATCACTCTACAGTGTCTCATTCATACTAGGCACTACTACTGGCGGCGTTGATGTCACTGCAAACAATAACTTTTGCTCCACACCTGTTGGCGGCACCAACTATACTAATTCCTGCGCTATCAATGTATTCAGTTTTGTGGCCCAATCCGAAATAAAAAATCCCGAACAATTCGAAAACAAAATCGATCCTACTAATCCATCAATCCCGCCCGCGCCAGTATTTACGTCACATAAAATTATTTATGAACCAAATTGCGCTACAACACAGTTACTTCCCTATGTAGAAACCTTCACTATAACTACTACCATCATCGACAATCCATTCGACTGCCGATACCATAAGTTCAATGGCTGGAATACGCTAGCGAACGGTACAGGTGATACTTACAACGTGAATACTACCATTGTTTCAGAAAACGATATAACATTATATGCTCAGTGGGAACAACTCCAAGCCAACATCATCTATCGTCCAAACGGTGGTGAACCTAATAATGACATCGCTCATACGCCTGTGCCAAAACAAGGTACCAATGTGGCTTTATACAACAATCAAACATTTACGCGTGAATATTTTACACTAGCAAATTGGCGCGAAAGTGTTACCAAGCAGACTTACCAACCAGGCAGCAACTATTTTGTTATAGCTGACACTATCTTTGACGCAATGTGGACCCGTGATATTTATAAAATTAATTATATTCGCGGATGTGGCTCCGCTGATACGGCCCATGATGAAGTTTACGCTGGCAATAACTACACTATAAAAAATAATCTCACAGCGCAAACTGGCAACCAATGGACATGCCCCGATAGTGACTTTGTAGGGTGGAGCACTACAAAAAATGGCACAGTAGATAGTAATTATGCTCCAGATACCACTATCAAACCAACTAAAGCCGGCGTTCTAACTTTATATGCCGTTTGGAGTGGTAAGACATATATATGTACTAAGCAATACCGTTTACAAAATGCCGACGGGACTTATCCAGCCTACACAATTGAGCGTACGGAAACCATAGCACACGGCAACACCTGCTCATATACTAAGACAGTACCTGACTATAACAACGATGCAGCACTTTACGCAACCGCCACCAATGTCACTAGCGACGTCACACTCTCACTTGATTTTCCACGTAATACTTACCAATTAAACGTTGTCGCCGGCGCCAACACTTCTAATCCTACAGGCAGCGGCACTTATCGCTGGGGGCAAACGGTGCCAGTAGGAGTCACTAAAGCCGCAAACGTTACTTGTGCCGATTATAGTACACCTTCTTGGAAAGTCTCATCTGGTACTAGCGGTACTTTTGGCTCCACATCTGGTGCCAGCGTAAATTACGTTATGGGCAAAGGTAATTCCACCATTATAGCAAGTAGCTCATCTACGGCCAAACAACAAACTATCACATTCAAGACAGTCAATGCTAACAATATTAACTTTAATGGTACTACTAAAACAAATAACCAAACCATGGATGTCAATTGTGGAACGTACAATATCAGTGGCACTTTTCCGACTAACTATCAGTTCAAAAACTGGTCCGCAAATGCGGGCAGTATTGCGAATACTTACAGCTTAAATACTACATATACCGTTAATGGGCCGGCAACCATAACTCTCGCTGGTGAAAATACAGTATACTCAGTCACATATCTTCGCAATTGCGGTTCCAGTGACACTACAAGCAAAGTTTATCAAGTCAACGCCGGTAACAGTCATACTGTGATCAGTAATCCATGGACCTGCTCTGGCTATACATTCAACGGTTGGTCACCAAATTACACCCCCGGCTCCAATATCGCTGTGAATAATAACATTACCATCCAAGCCACCTGGAAGGCCAACACTCCGCCATCGCCCCCCGCCGCGTCATGCCCTTCCGGCTTCACGGAATGGACTGCTGGACTCTGTTGGCGCAACTATGATCAAAGCGGTTATTTTAACAACAGCGAGGCCAAAAAATCTTGTAGTAATAATGGTTGGCGTCTGCCGACAAGCAGCGAGTACACTAATCTTATCAAAAAATATTGCGTAGGAGCCTGGGATAATGGGACTGCCTATTGTACTGCCGCCAGTATCACGGATAAAGGGTTTAGTTTTAACGGTAGCAAACTAATTTCTACTACCGGACAAGGCACTTATGGATTCTACTGGTCATCTAATGGTTCAACTATTATGTCCATAATCAATGATAGCGGTGCCGGAAAAACATCCGCCACCATTCAAAACGGCAGAGTTCAAGGAATAGACGCAAGCAACTCTCTAGTAAGAATCTCGGCGAGATGCGTCGTTAATAAAAACTAAAACTTATTCCGCCATTTATTAAACAACTTATGCTATAATATATACTATGCGGGAAGGGTTTTTGAGAAAAGGTTTTACTCTACTTGAGCTAACTATTTCCATGCTTTTCGTCAGTCTCTTGTCAATTTCAGTAGTAGTCGTTATCAATAATGTCATATCTTCCTACCAAAGAGGCGTTGTGCTCAGTAGACTAGACAGCGTTGGAAATAGTATCGTTGATGACATGCGAAACGCAGTCCAAGATTCTCTCAATGCTACACGACTTGGTGAAAATATCTCCATTACAAAGACAGCGACCACGATGAAAATCGACGGTAAAGACCAAAGCAACATTCCGATTTACGGCATTTTTTGCAGTGGCAGCTATACGTATTTTTGGAATAGCGGATACTTTTTCACAAATGATGCCGAGTTTAATGAAAAAAACGACGGTTGGGCCAAAATACAATTATCGGCAGATAATTATTATAATCCAAACAAAATAGTAAATCGTCCCGCTTTCCGTGTCGCAAAAGTCCAAGACCCTGAACGAAAAATCTGCATATCCACAATTGAAAAATATCCAGACTACAGCAACGGCATAGACACAAATAAAATGGACGGCATATTTGATATAAGCACGTTGAGTAACCCAGTAGTTATCGACTTACTCCAAACCGACAACGATAATGACTTGGCCCTCTACGACTTAGCAGTCGATGTACCAGTTACCAATAATACCGAAAGCATTTCGCTTTATAACATCTCATTTGTCCTTGGCACCACCACTGGCGGAATTGATATCGCCACAGACGGTAACGCCTGCGCTGCTCCAATTGGCAATGCGACCTGGAGCAATTCCTGTGCAGTTAGCCGTTTTAATTTTGCGGTTCAATCTAACGCCACAGATATTGGCGCTGTCGAGCAAATATTTTATGGCGAAATTCCAGACGCCCCAGAAGTAACTCCACCACCAGTACATAAAATTACCTACAAAAGTAACTGCCCTAGTTCGCAACTTACTACAACGCTCAGGAACACCGGTTCCATCGCCAAAGCGTTATTTGCTTGTACTGATGCAGAATTTATTGAGTGGAACACAATGTCGAATAAAACGGGTATACCTTACCAACCAGGCGACTCCATAGACCCAGAAAAAGATCTCACTTTATATGCCATCTGGAAAGTTAATAATTATTATACGATTACATATCATGGCAATGGCAACACTACCGAAGCTGGTGCATTACGCGATGATACTGCTCAGACTGCACCCATACTTGAGGGTACCAAGGTTAATCTAATCGGCAACCGATTGATAAATGTCAATGGCTCGCTAGAAAACTGGCCAGTCCGCCGCGGCTATGACCTCCTCGGTTGGAGTACTAATGCTAGTGACACTTCTGCCACCTTTTTACCAGGCTCCGAAATCACATTGGTCTCAGATCTAGAACTATACGCTGTTTGGGGGATCGAAGGCGATGGCCTAAACAATCAAACCGGAGAAGGTACATACAACACCGACCGATTCGTCAATGCACTTCTCGTATTTCCGAATTTCATCACTAGCCGCGATTTACTTTTAACGGGCAATCACAACTCAACAGACACGGACATCCGCCGATACAAATCAGACACCGGCGAGGAATTTATAGATCGTTCTGGGCAAAAATATATCTGCGAGTCTTTCAACGCACAAGGTTCCTGCGGCGACGCTGCCACTACAAGTTTTGCTACTATCTACTTGCTCAGACAGAATAGTCCATCCTCATCTATACTTTATATGACCATTAACGAGTCAAAACAAATTAATGATACTACTAAAAATGATTTTGCCTTCTATCTTTCAAATGTGCTAGATTTCGATACCGCTATCGCAAAAGCATGTGCCAGCAATACTCAAATCATAAACGGCATATCTCATACCGGCGAGCCCGTAGGTTTCTGTTCATACCCATTACGCTATTATTTTCCGCGATTACCAGATACACTTATTGCTACAGAATATTTCCCTAGTGCCAGGAGAATATACGGCAGAGACGCGAAAATTGAAAGCACAACACCAAAGTACTGGATTATTGCCCGCCTTCGCTATAACAGCGCCACTTACACCTTAACGTACGATCCAATCAATGTTTTCACGAGCACATCCCCGACTAATTACTAAACGCATCAATAATAATATATTTGGCGCAGCAAAGGTCAAGTCTGCATGTATCGCAGAAACACCCTATAATGTAAATGACGATAAACCACAAAATAACTGGCCAAACTCGACCAGTTATTTTATATTAACGCTCTTATTATTCAGTTACCTCGGGAGAAGTAGCGTCTTCGCTAGGTTGAGTTTCTGTCTGATTAGTCTCATTTTCAGAAAGTTTGCGATACTCCTCGGCCTTCGCAGTGTCGCCCATACTTTCGTAAATCGCAGAAAATACACTATAGTAACGTTCAAGCTGGCTGTCCGATAATGAATTAGCACTAACCTTGCTCAAAGTCTCAATGGCCTTCTCGTAGTTCTCCGTTGCATTATAATACACCGCAATCGATACATACGCATCAAATCTTTCCGCATCAGTACTATCGGCTGCATTGATAATACGCTGCTGGAATTTCACATAAGCTTCACCAGAATTATCTTTGCTAGGATCGCTCCCAAAAAGAGGACGTTCACCAGTTTCGGGATCACGCTTGATGGAATATTCATCTTCACCATTTTGTTCTGACGATTGACCATTGATGCCAAGCGCAATGAGCCCCGCAGCAAGACCAATCACAGCTACACCTGCTAATATACCAAATACAAGCGGCTTATTGGCTTTACGATGGGATTTTACCCTACCTTCATGTTCGTTATGCTTATCACCTTCCTTCACCTCAGGCATCGAGGCGGAAATAATTGGTGAATCATCTTTTTGTGAATTATTACTATCTTGCATTATAATCCTTTCGCTTAGTTTAATATTAACATAGTTTATTTTATTATTCAACCTTATCGTGCTAACCACGACGGAGACTCTAACTGCCGTACCACACGCATCTTATTGGCAAACCATCATACTTAAACATTCCATCATTACTATCCCCAACAGAGCCAGCGTCAAAGCGCATATTATAGGCATAGTAATGATTATTCACAGATTTTGTCCAATAATA
>JAZOUF010000030.1:0-3603 GCA_045657985.1 Candidatus Nanosyncoccus sp.
TGCCAGATATTGATACGGATATTCAAGATACCAGGCGCGACGAAGTGATCGAGTATTGTTCGCGAAAGTATGGTTTTGAGAGGGTATCTAATATTGCAACTTTTGGTAAGATGATGGCGAAAAACGCCGTGCGCGATGTGGCGCGAGTACTCGAAGTGCCGTATGCTGAAGCCGACAAGCTAGCTAAAATGGTACCAGACCCAGTAATGGGACATCATGTGAAATTGAAGGATGCAGTTCGTGATGTACCAGATTTAAAACACGAGTACGAAACCAACCCGACGGCCAAGGAAGTGATTGATTTTGCATCGCGGCTTGAGGGAACCATTCGCAACCATGGTGTTCATGCTTGCGGTGTAATTATTGCACCAGATGATTTGGTGAAATTTTTGCCACTAGAAGTATCGGCAAAAGGACCGATTGCCGCACAATTCCCAATGGGTCAGGTGGAAGAAATTGGGCTACTTAAAATGGACTTTCTGGGGTTGTCTAACTTATCCGTGATTAATAATGCACTAAGAATGATTCGTAAAGTTTATCATAACGACCTTGATATGTATTCGGTGCCGCTAGACGACCCGGAGACCTATGCACTTCTACAGCGTGCCGAAACGACGGGTGTATTCCAACTGGAATCGGCGGGGATGAAGCGATATCTACGTGATCTTAAGGCTTCCACTTTCGAAGATATTATCGCTATGGTGGCATTATATCGTCCAGGGCCGATGCAGTTTATTGATTCGTTCATTAAACGCAAGCACGGAGAGGAGCCGATTACATATCTACATCCTGGGCTAGAAAATTCTCTCAAAAATACTTATGGTATTATGATTTACCAAGAGCAGTTCATGCAGATTTCTAAGGAGTGGTGCGGATTTACTGGCGGGCAGGCGGATACGTTACGTAAAGCGGTGGGTAAAAAGAAGATTGATATGATGAAAAAGGTGAAGCCGCAATTCATTGAGGGTGCAGTGAAAATTGGTGGGGCGACGGAAGAAATTGCGGAAACATTTTGGGCGCAACTTCTAGATTTCGCGAATTACTGTTTTAATAAGTCGCACGCAGCGTGCTACGCACTAGTAGCGTACTGGACGGCGTATCTCAAAGCGCATTACCCTGACGCTTTTATGGCAGCACTGATGACGGCAGACATGAGATGGACTGATCGACTAGCAATCGAGATCGCAGAGTGTAAACGAATGGGAATCAAAGTGCTAGGGCCAGACATCAATCAGTCGTATGGTGATTTTGGTATTGTAGGCGGGGAAAACACAATCAGGTTTGGTCTGTCCGGCATCAAGAGTATGGGGAAGGCCCTGGTGGAGGAATATGTTATTCCGGAACGCGACAAAAATGGTCCATTTAAATCCATCTGCGATTTCGCGAAGCGAGTAGATTCTACGAAATTTAACAAAAAATCATGGGAAGCCGCGATTAAAACTGGTGCATTCGATAGTTTTGGCTATTCACGGTCTGATTTACTTTTCAATTTGGAAAAAATACAGTCCTACGGAGCGAAGTGCCAAAAAGATGTAGGTTCTGGGCAAACGGATTTGTTTGGAATGATGGGCGAGGCCGGTGCTGTACCGGAGGTAGAAATTACGCCTGCACCAACTCAATATCCAGAAAAAGAACAGCTGCTGTGGGAGCGCGATTTGATGGGATTGTATTTGTCTGCTCATCCGCTAGATAAGTACGATACGTATTTCGCCGAACAGACGCACCCGATGGAATTAATTACACCAGAAAACAATGGCAAAGTGGTGACAATCGGCGGGATTATCACTGCAGTGAGAACCATTTTGACCAAGAAGGGTGATAAAATGGCGTTTATTAAGATGGAAAACAAATCTTCCGAAACGGAGTTTATTGTGTTCCCGTCGGTATTCGCTGAGCATGGAGCGAAGCTCGTCGTGGATAATGTGGTACGTGTACAAGGAAAAATCAATGCGGCAGACAAGGATGGAAATTTGACTTCTGAAGCAAAAGTATTGGCGGAAGCAGTGGAGCTTGTGTCAGACGAGGTATTGGAAGCCTACCAGCCAACCGGAACGAAATTGGCCGCACCAGCAAAGGCGCCCGAAAAGTCATTTCGGAGAGGCAATTCTAGGACATCGGCGGAAAGAGTGTATCGTGACTCCGGGAACAAAGCGCCTAGTTCAGCTCCGATAGATGCACCGAGAGTGCTGGCCGAGCCACCAAAAGATCCGCGCAAAGAGCGATTATATGTATTAATAGAAAACCCTGATGATGTAGAATTGTTGACCGGCATAAGACGCGCGTGTGATTTAAATCCTGGGTTTCAGGATGTAGTACTCGTGCTTCGTGATGGCGAAACGAAGCGTCCACTCAAGATGCCGTTTAAAGTAGACGTATGCGAGGATTTGCTTTCCAAGTTACGAGAGCTAGTAGGGAATGAGAGCGTGAAGGTTTGCTAAAGTAGGTAGCTAAGAAGTACGGACGCAACGGACAGTGGTGCCGTCGCGCTTGTTATTATCGCCGAGCGATAATTCGTCGTCTACGTCATTGCGATAAATTCCTGTTAGCTGTCGTTGCGAAAGCGAGCTTTTAGTAGTAGACCAATAATTAGAAAAAAGTGCACCATCTACATATAGTACATTTACGCCGTTTGCATATCTTCCGCTATAAACTGGGCTAAACATACTAATCGCGGATTGTCCAGTCACGCTCAGGAAATCTCCAGGTTTATTGCTGGACGAAGTCGGCAAATGCCAACCAAATGGACAAATATCCCCGGTTGTATCTCCTAGGTTTGGAATATAGTTCCCCCCATTGCTACACCCAAAGCTGCTGTTGGCAGTAACTGCGCAGAAACTATACCACACACCAACGTTTTTTGTCGTAATTGGCTCGCCAGCCGGTGTCGTAGAACTAACATTTTCACGAATTACTGCAATATTCTCCTCGGTTGCCACATGTGATGCAGCGCGCGTATAATCGCCTGGGTTAGCGAGAGAAAGGTCTGCCAAGTCATCCATATGTATATTCCAGGTATTCACGTTATCAAAATTAGAATACTCTTTGGAGATAATCCACTCTTGCTGCCCAATGGAGTGCGTAATCCTTAGATTTTGTGTCATCCAACAAGCATCTGCAATATAGCGGATGGTATAATCGTTTTCGTCTCTTCTATCATAGGCTATTGCTGGTTGATCTGTTGCCCTATTTCTACATTCCGCCAAGGTGATATCTTGCATGTATTTAGCGCCCCATACAGCAGAAAGAGTTACGTTGTTTACATTGCCGTTTGTATTATTTATTGGTGAATTTAGTTTAATGAAGTCATTTGTTCTGTAAATGTTACCACTACATCCAGCATCAGTGGACGTTTCATCACACCAACCTAGAAATTCATAATTATTTCTTACTGGCGTATTATTACTAGTTAATAGTTCTTGTCCTGTTTGCAATGAACCGCTGACGTTATTTGGCATATTGGAAACACTACTCCCATCATCTCCATCATTAGCATTATAAGTAATACTATAATCATAAGTCACTACATTAGTAGTCACAAAGAAGTTAATCTTGTTAGTGAATTCTCCTGCTACTTGAGTATTAGTAGCACTTGCACCTATTCGC
>JAZOUF010000031.1:0-8156 GCA_045657985.1 Candidatus Nanosyncoccus sp.
AGGCTAAATTACCAGTCAACGGCCAGCGTACTCGTACGAATGCACGTACTCGCAAGGGTAAGGCGATCGCGGTCGGTGGTGCACAACCTAAGGCAGCAAGTAAGACATAGGAGTATAAAATGGCAGAAGAAGTTAAAACTACTGATGTGGCCGCAGAAGCTCCAAAGGCAACTAAGGCTGCAAAGAAGGGCAAAAGAATTGTCAACAGCGGTGCTGTGCATATTCAGGCGACCTTCAACAATACAATTATTAGCGTCACCGATAAAACTGGCGCCGTGCTTTCAGCATCTTCAGCGGGAGCCAATGGTTTCCGTGGTTCCAAGAAAGGCACCGCTTTCGCAGCTGGTGTAGCGGCAGAGAAAGCACTTGATATTGCTAAGAAAAACCATGCGCTAAATTCCGTAGATGTATACGTTTCTGGAATTGGTCTTGGTCGTGATGCGGCAATTCGTGCAGTTTCAACTGTAGGAATTAAGATTGATAGTATTACAGATATAACCCCTATCCAGCACGGTGGCGTGCGTCCGAAGGGAGAAAGGAAACCGTAATGGCACGCGATAATTCTCCAATTGTAAAACAGAGCCGTCGCGAAGGTTATGCTCTCGCGCCAAAGGCTCACAAGGTGATGGCCAAGAAGTCTGGGATTCCAGGCGAGCATGGTGATATGCGTGTACGTGGTGGTAGCCTATATCTGACTCAGCTTCGCGAGAAGCAGAAAGTGCGCCGCACTTATGGACTTCTTGAGAAGCAATTCGCTAAACTAATGAGTGAAGCGCAAAAGGCCGAAGGCCTGACAGGCGAAAAGTTGCTCGAATTCCTCGAGAGACGCGCAGATAACGTCGTCTTCCGTGCAGGCTTTGCAACAACTCGTCGCCAAGCTCGTCAATTGGTTTCACATGGACATTTTTTGCTGAACGGTCGGCGAATTGATATCCCATCAATCCGTTTGAACCCGGGTGATGTTCTAGAAGTACGTCCAAAATCGCAGAAATCAGAATACTTCAAAAACCTCCCGAATGTGATGGGAGCAGCATCAGCTACTCCTCTCTCTTGGCTCAAAGCCGACGGTAAGAAGATGAAAATTGAGATTACCGGTCTTCCAAAGCGTGAAGAAGCGGAAGCAGGCATTAATGAACAACTAATCGTTGAGTACTACTCACGTTAAGGAGGACTAGATGACAACGAAAAATATTCACGAAGCAAATCTCGCTGAAGTAAGGGAACTTAGCGATACCAGCGCAGAGTTCGTAATTAAGCCACTTTATTATGGCTACGGCAATACGCTCGGTAATTCTTTGCGTAGGGTGCTCCTTTCGAGCGTAAAGGGTGCTGCGATTACGGCATTCTCCATTGAGGGCACTACTCACGAATTTACCGCTATTCCTGGCATTCGCGAAGATGTCGTTGACATTATGCTAAACCTCAAGAACATTCGTTTCAAAATGCACACAGATGCACCAGTAGAGCTCTCACTCGAAATTAAAGGCTCTGACCAGTCTGAAAAAGATGGTGATAAGCGGGTGGTAGCTGGTGATATTAAATTGAATGGCGAAGTAGAAATTGCAAATCCTAACCAAGTGATTTGTCATATCGATGATCCAAAGTACATACTCAAAATGCACTTCGTAGTAGAATCTGGACGTGGTTATTTGACGATTGAAAGAGCGTCGGAAGATCGTTTGCATTCAGACATGATTGCAGTTGATGCGGTATTCACTCCAGTACTTCGTGTTCGCTACAAAGTAGAGAACACGCGTGTGGGTCAAGATACAAATTTGCAACAGCTCACCCTCACGGTTGACACCGATGGTACAATTTCACCACGTGAAGCTTTCGAGGAAGCAGCTGCGATTCTCGTCAATCAATATACTGCGCTTGCTGGTAGCACGAAGGTTGAATCAACCCCAGCACCAGGCGCCAATAAAGAAGAGGATGATTCTGGACTCTTACTACCTATTGAAGAGTTGGATTTGTCCGCACGCACGGCTAATGCCCTAATTAACAATGACATCAAGACGGTTCGTGACCTTGTCACTCTTTCAGAAAGTGATTTGAAAGATTTGAAAGGTTTCGGACAAAAGGCATTAGACGAAGTTAAAGAAAAGTTAACGGAGTTAAATATTTAATATGCATCGCCACGGATATAAAGGGCGGAAGTTCGGTCGGGAAACTGACCAACGCAAAGCACTCACGCGTGGGCTGATGTGCTCCCTAATCAAATATCAAACTATAACAACTACACTCGCACGGGCCAAAGAAATCCGTCGGATGACCGAAAAGCTAATTACTCTTGCCAAAAAGGGAAATCTCGCTTCTCGCCGTCTCGTGATTGCGCGTCTCAATGATTTAGAAGCTGCTACGATTCTCTGCGACGTTATTGCGCCACAGACGAAACGTAACTCTGGCTATCTACGCATTGAGCATGCAGGATACCGTCGTGGTGATAATTCTGAGATGGGTACAATTTCATTTGTAGACGAATTTGAAATTGCCGAGCCTGTCAAGGAAGAAAAGACCGAGGCTAAGAAGCCGGCTAAAGCCAACAAGAAAGCTGAAGCTAAGAAGGAGGATAAATAATGAAAACTTATTCTCAAAAAGCTTCTGAAATCAGTCGCGAATGGTGGACAATTGACGCTTCCACTATGCCACTTGGCAAATTGGCAGTCGTAATCGCCGACAAACTAATGGGTAAAAGTAAGGTAACTTACACTCCACACATCGATAATGGCGATTACGTAATTGTGACCAATGCTAAACTTTTGCAGGTTACTGGCGACAAGATGATTCAGAAGAAATATTATCGTCATAGTGGCTTCCCAGGTGGTCTCACTGAACTTAAGCTTGAAGAAGTAATTGAAAAAGATCCTTCTGTGGCAATTCGTGAAGCCGTTAAGGGAATGCTCCCGAAGAATAAACTCGCTGCAGATAGACTAGCTCGTCTTCGCGTCTTTGATGGAGCTGAGCACGCGCACGCAGCACAAAATCCAAAGGAGATTAAATAATGGTTGCTACGAAGAAATATATCTACGGACTTGGTCGTCGTAAATCTGCGACCGCAACTGCACGTCTCTATAAGGGGAAAGGCGAAATTACCATCAACGGTAAGCCGGCACTTGAATACCTTTCAGGTAACAAGACTTATCTTGCCGAGGTGACTGATCCCCTAGCACTTGCTGAAAAGCAGAAAGACTACGATATCACTATCTTAGTAAAAGGTGGTGGTCTCGCTGGTCAAGTAGATGCGATTAAGCTCGCCATCTCTAAAGCTCTTGTACTTGAAGCGCCAGATCTTCGCCCAGTGCTGAAGAAAGCTGGTTTTACTTCACGCGACCCACGCGAGAAGGAACGCAAGAAGTACGGTCTTCGCTCAGCAAGAAAGAAAGAGCAGTTCAGCAAGCGTTAATACGTTTGTTGTGTCCGCAACGCAAAATAAGCCCTTTACGTGGGCTTATTTTGATGTTATAATTAGTTTTTGGTGGGAGTACTTTGAAAAGGAGTGATTTTTTTGAAAAAACAATACGACGAAGCAAGTAAACGGATATGGGAAAGCTATCAGATTTACGCCAAACACAGCTTCGTGCTGAGAAGTGGTCATTTTTTGATTGGGGCCGCTAGGCAGCCAGTGCTCAATGATTATCCTAATGAAAGTGAGCTGATTAGGGAAACTTTTCTCAAACGAGGCGAAAGTGACCTTGAGCATCAGGCTAAAATGGCATGGCTGTGTTCGGTGTTCGCCAATAATTATAGGGAGTTTTTCTTTGGAGTAGATTATTTCGAGAAAACTGATTCTGACCATCTCGCAAAAGGAGCTGTAACAAACTTCGAAAAATGGCTTTTTACCATTATTGGCCTTATTCACGATACCGGTGAAACGGTAGACATCCCTGACGACGGCAACACCCTGCACGGTACAAATGACGCCGAGGAACGCGCTATCATAGAGCATTTCGTCAAAGCATATTTGCAGGTAACTGCCTTTCGTTTGATGAACAGATTTGATGACTTTCAGAGCAAGGACACCCACAGAGGCAAGGCGCTTTTTACGCTAGACAAACTGGAGGCGGTATTGACGCTTTTATATCTTGAGAAACATGGCTGTTGCGGCTATATCACCAATAAGCCCAACATCACCGAACGAGACAGTCGCACGATGAAGATCATCGAATCAACCTGCGCCACGGACTGTTGGGCGACACAAATGGTGGAACAGATTAAAAATTACCCACCAGAAATCGTCGACCCTGTGCTATCACTGCTAAATGTCGCCACCATCGATGTGCGTGGCGAAAAATTCCCATGGCTAGACATGGTATTAGCTATGGAAGAACCGATATTCTAGCATTCACTCCTACCTGATCCCCCTCGGTGAAACTGAGGGGGATATTTAGTTAAATAAAAACCCACAGAATGATTCTGTGGGTAAATGTGCGATTACTTTCTGAGGGGATGCGGAGCAGGCAGTCTATGAGTCTGATTTTGCGAATACCGGTGCGATTCTGCAAATTGAATCCCAGAACCACATTTACGCTAAAAAGTCAATAGCTATAAAATAATCCAAAGTGGGCTTTGGATTATTGATTAGTCATATAGTAGTGGGACTTAATTAACCAGGTTTTACTCGCGTACAAAGAGGACATAAAGCCAAGATTATTTCAGGAGTTGTTGCTATCGCCCTAGTCGGCGGCGGGACTACTGCTGCAGTAATCATCACCAATAACTCGGCTCAGAACGACAAAGCTGTTCTTGTCGTAGAGGAAAATGTTGACAAAGTCACTGAAGAAGATACGGGAAACGATTCAGAGGATAAGACAGAAGATAAGCAGCCTGAGGAAAAACAGGAGGCTCCAAACGCTAATAACGATCAAACATCCGCCCCGGCGTCTACTCCATCTAATCCTTCTACTCCTTCTACTCCTTCTACTCCTTCTACCCCTTCTACTCCCGCTGTGCCCGAAACTCCGCAGGCTCCGCCAACGCCAAGTGCCGATTATAATCTAAACGATAAGTATATTTATCAATACGTCGCAGTTCCGTTTTATACAGATGACACCTACACTACTGTCGCTGAAGAAAAATATTTCTTTGGCATAGAAAGGTTTGCCGGATATACTCCAAGTTGCGGGACTATATCTTCTCAGGTGTTCGAATACTCTCAAAAAATGGGTTACGTCTCTGGTCAAGGTTGCGGTGTCGCCCCCTTAACATGGGAAAGTGCAGTCGCAAACGGCACAGCAGTTGACGAAGCCGTCTGCGCTAGATTCGGCCTCAGCTGTGGACGTTGGTGAATATACGGCGACAAAAAGATGGTGGCGAATTGGGTAAATATTAACACTATATAGAGAATATAATATAGTTAGACTGCTTAAATATTGCAAAAAAGAAGCTCTTGCGGTAGGAGCATTACACCCCGTGCAAGAACTTCAATACTCTTATTGTATCAAATTAAAGCAATAATGTCAATAATTTGCCCGCGCTTGTTTATAAAAAGTAAACTTCTGAGCCCTGGTAAATCCTTAACTTTATTCTTTAGTGCCCTCTGAATCGCCTCATCTTTTAGCCCTTTTACTCTAGAAGAGTCAATGATTACGTTGGGACTTTTTTCTAGTGCGCGCTTTACGTTGCGAATAATTTTCTTCGGGTTATCAGTAATTGGTGATTTTATTTCATATTTCGTATTGTCTAGATAAATATCCGGAGTTTTTAGATTAGTTTCGGGAATAAATTCAACATAATGACCAGCCAACGCTAAGACTTTTGCCACCTTTTGCTCATGTGGCCATGGGTTTGCGTCTGCCGGCGTAACGACTCTACCTCGCTTGATATTCTTATTGTTCATTATCCGTATTGTATCACAGAGGTTGCCTCTTGTCGATAATGATACTTAGAGGGGCGAATTGGGCAGGCATTAACAATCTATAGGCAAAACATCCTAGAAAAACTGAATTATGTTATAATAGGAGCATAAGCAATTAAGAAGGGAATTAAATGGAACAAAATACTGATACTGAAGCGCCAATGACGCCAGTAGTAGATAATAAACAAAAAAGCGGAAATGGACTAAAGATTGCTACTGTGGCTGCATGCGTTGTGGCGGTTTGTGGTATTGGGTTTGGTGTCTATGGCATAATGCAAAGTTCGCAAAAAGACAATCGAATTGCTGAACTAGAAACTCAGCTCGAAAACGATAAGGACACCCCAATAACTCCATCGAACGCTTCAGTTTCGAAACTGGATGATTCTAGGGATTGGATATATGATGCTGTATATGAAAAAAATACAACCGTCGATTCATATTCAACACCATTTGATACATATTACCTAAAAGATATTGTTGTTCCATATATCAATATCGACTCGCTATATGCCAAAGATTCTAACCGAGAAATAAAAAGCGTATTCGATGATGCCATCAATACATATAATAAAGGCGTAGATGATAAGATGACCTATGTAGACAAATGTGGCTATAATGAATACAGAAATGGCGACAACTTATCAATTGTATTAACGTATGGTATTGGCGCTACAGATGTTGTCCATCCAAAATATTATACTTATAATATTGATTTAAAAACAGGAAATGGTTTGTCTTATGAGGAGGTTTATGGTATCGCTGGCTTTGACTCTAATAATATAAAAACAAAAGTTGAGGATGCAATTACTGCCACAATGAAAGAAGAATTATCTTTTTTCGCTCCTGATAATTATCCTGATGGAACTAGTTTTAATACCTACAATGATGAGAGTATCAACAACTATGAAGAATCTGTTCGTGATAAATCCTTAGAATACTTTCTCTCAGAAGATAAACAACTAAATATTATCGTAAGATTAAGTATCCCAGCCGGAACTGGAGAATTTGACACTATCATTCCTGTAATGAATTAATAAACCTGGATGGATTAGGGTATTAACAGACGATTTATGGAGGTAAAACGGCAGTTTTTGCTCTGTTTTTCGTGCAAAAAGGTATAAAATAGCACTCTAGAATCTGCAAGGTACTTAACAGAAATTTACTACTAAAAAACCGACGAAAATGCCGGCCTTTAACTCGAATGGTGGTGGAGTATGCGGGACTTAAACCCGCGACCTCCGCAATGCGAATGCGGCGCTCTATCAGCTGAGCTAATACCCCAATGCCATTATTATACCACAAATTAGAGCGCAGGTACAGGGAATTTTAATGCCAAGGTACGTACTTCCTCTTTAACGACAGCAAGGTCTTCGGCGTAATTATTAAGCTCGGCTTCCGTCTCGGCTTTCATGCAGATATCGGCCACTTGTTTCATCCAACCAGCCAGTGTTTTCATTTCTGCCTTACCGAGACCGCGGGTGGTGATGGCTGGAGTGCCAAGGCGAACACCAGATGGACGGAAAGCGGCGCCTTTGTCGTGTGGCAAGGAATTTGCATTAAGCGTGAGGCCGGCCATATCCAGAGCCTTTTCGTAAAGTTTGCCATCAAAGCCAAAACTATCCTTAACGTTGATGAGAATTAAATGATTCTCAGTGCCGCCACCCTGCAAGATGAAGCCGCGTGCTTTTAACTCTTCGGCGAGAGTCTTGGCATTTTCAACGATTTTTTGAGCATAATCCTTGAACTCTGGTTGCAAATCTTCGCCAAATGCCACAGCCTTCGCAGCGATAACATGCTCAAGTGGGCCACCCTGAGTGCCAGGGAAGACGGCACGGTCGATTAAAATAGGAATGTTCTTTAAGGTCTTTTCTGGTTTTTTCAGAGGCGAGGCAACATTGCCTTTGCTCAGAATAAGACCGCCGCGTGGACCACGGAGAGTCTTGTGGGTGGTGGTAGTCATTACATCAAAGCCGAAATCTAGCGGATTTGGGTGAACACCACCAGCGATGAGGCCTGCCACATGCGCCATATCGGCCATAAGCAGTACTTCGTGACTAGCCTTCTTCGCAACTTCGTCGCGAATTTTGGTAATGCGTGCGAAATCTGGTACTTTCATAAAAGCGGAGTAGCCAACTAGAATTATTTTTGGCAGATGCTCTAGAGCTTTTTGCTCCATATCGGCGTAGTCAATATCGCCATCGTCAGTTACGCCGTAACCCACAAAATTATAAATATGAGCCGAGAGAGTAACTGGCGCGCCATGGGTAAGGTGGCCGCCGGCAGGCAAAGACATGCCGAGGAC
>JAZOUF010000032.1:0-18421 GCA_045657985.1 Candidatus Nanosyncoccus sp.
TTTTTGTTAAAGTTTTTCATAAAAGACTCCTTATTAAATTAACTTAGAGCCATTTATGCGAACCTCTGTTTTATTGGTTCATAGTTACAGGCATAAATGACAAATACCTGCAACCTTTAACTTTTCTCTTTACCAGTGACCGAAGTGTAGCAAGAGATACCTTAATTTTAGCATAAAAATTAACTTTTTTAGCACAAAGGGTTACATTTTTACCACAACCGTTCGTGATTTTACCATAACCACTCATATTTTTACCATAAGAAAAATCCCCCGTTTTTATCACGGAGGATTCATAAAGGTCACGTTTTCTCGTGCTTGCTAAGCCAGCTTTTGCGAATTTCTCTTTTTGCTCGCCGCATTGATTTTGATTTTGGTTGCTGTCGATTGTGTTTTTTGCCAAAATCCCGAATAATCTCACTTGTCAACACGACATGCTCTCTCACATAAGGCTCCATATGAGTGCCATCCGAAAAGTACAAGCCATCCACTCGTGCGACCCAATTTTCAAAACCAGGCATCGACATTATCGGACTACCAAATCCAGACAATTCCTTCATCACATACGAAGTTTCCGGCACCAGCATCGCATCATGCACCGCAGAAGTAAACGCTAGTACCCAGAAATCATCATAGCCACATCTCCATTTAGACACCAGCCCTTCACCAGGACCATCTTCGCCAAAATACTCCCGGCGACTATAGATGACTCTGTCCGTAGTTAAATCCGCCACATACAGTCTCAGCCCAATTCGAAACTCCACCCACGCATGTTTATCCATAATATGCAATTTGCTATTACGCTCGCCTTTATAAATGCCATGATGCAAAATGGCAGACTTGTTGTCTTTCAGGATTATCATCGCAATAGCCGCCGCCTCATAACTAAAATTATCCTTCGCCCATTCCCCCATTCGCTTAAACGAACCATTTACAACGTACCGAGCTAAATCCAAGCCGTGGAAAAAATAATTTGCCGACTCAAGCATAAAATCATCAATATCACCAGAAATGATATTTTTGGTCAGCGCCGCAATATTCATCCCACACAGCACAGCCATGCAGATAGAACCGATGATTACCAAAGTATCCATCGCCAAACTTTTCCCAGCATCATGCCAGAAATAGAACAGATACAACGCCACCCATGCCACTGCCAACACTACAATCAATCTCAGCCTCATTCTCTTGCCTGCCAACGATTCTCTCAAAGAAAACACCACCTTATTAAATTTCTAGGGCATTAAAAAGCCCTCATCCTTTAATTATAGCACAAACGTGATTGCTTGTCAACTGGGCCACTCTATGCTATAATCTGATAATGATTTGGAACGAACTCCCAAAACCATTTCTTATTCTTGCCCCCATGGAAGGTGTTACCGACATTGCTTTTCGCCAAGTCATCGCGAAAGCCGGCCGCCCCGATCTCTTTTTTACCGAGTTCACCAACGTCAGCAGTTATGCTTCCGATAAAGGCCGCGCCAATGCTCTTGAGCGCCTACAAATCTCTCCCACCGACAGTCCTATTATCGCTCAAATTTGGGGTAAAAATCCCGATCATTTCGCTGCCACTGCCGAAGCTCTAGAATCTCTTGGTTTCTCCGGCATTGATCTCAATTTTGGTTGCCCAGACAAGCATGTCAACAAAGCTGGCGGTGGCGCCGCCATGATTAGAACCCCCGACCTTGCCATTAATTGTTATCATAACGCCAAGTCACACACTAATCTCCCAGTTTCTATCAAAACCCGCCTCGGTTGGTCTAATCCAGCAGAATATCACGACTGGCTCGCCATATTATTGAACGAGCATCCTGCCGCTCTCACAGTTCACCTCCGCACCAAAAAAGAAATGAGCAAAGTCCCCGCCCATTACGAACTCATCCCCGACATCATCGCCCTTCGCGACCAACTAAGCCCAGACACCAAGCTCGTCATCAATGGCAACATCAAAGACAGAGCTCATGCCCTTGCTCTCCATACCGAATATCCAGCAATAGACGGTTTCATGATTGGTCGTGGCGTTTTTCAAAATCCATACTGTTTCACTGATCACCAACCCACCCGCGAAGAATTGCTGGAGCTCTTAAAATACCATCTAGACCTATTCGAGAAACATGGCTCCCCTAAATATGAACCCCTCAAGCATTTTTTCAAAATCTACATCAATAACTTCCCCGGTGCCGCCGACCTTCGCGCTAAACTCATGGAGACCCACAGCATTGAAGAAGCACGAAAAATCATCCTCTGAGAACCATAAGCTTGGCCGAACGGCCTTGAGTGCGTTCGAAGGGGATGATTTTCGTGCTTCTATGCTATAATGGTTCTATGAAAATAGCAATACTCGGGCTAGGCATCGAAGGCAAATCAGTTGAAAAATATTTCAAATCTCATTTTAAAAACATTGAAATTGACATTTTTGATGGCGAAACGCCCGAACAATTTCGTAAGAGAGATTATTCATCCTATGATATAATTTTTCGTAGCCCTTCCATCCCGCCACTCGGCCTCCCCAATGAATCAAGCGTCACCAAATATTTCTTTGACCACTGCCCTTGCGGCATTATCGGCGTCACTGCTACCAAAGGTAAAGGTACTACTTGTTCCATAATTAAAGCCTTGCTAGATGCCGACAAAAGGGACGCTTATCTCGTCGGCAACATTGGTGTTCCCGCCCTTGATGTCCTTGATCAACTCACCGCGCATTCTGTCGTAGTCTATGAACTCTCCAGCTTCCAGCTTTGGGATCTTCAAAAATCACCCCATATCTCTATCATCGGTTATATTGAACCAGACCATTTAAACGTTCACAAAGATTACGCCGACTACACCCACGCCAAATCCAATATCGCCAGCCACCAATCCCCCGACGATTACTGCATCTTTTATTCCCAAAATAGCGATTCCGTCCATCTCGCCGATACTTCTCCCGCCCATAAAATCCCTTACCCGTTCACGCTTCCCGCCGAGATTATATCCGCCGTCAAATCACCAGGCGCCCACAATCTCAACAACACTATGGCCGCCATTGCCGCCGTCGCTTGCCTCAAAAATATATCACCAGACGAATATTTAAGCAGTTGCAAATCTCAAATTATCACCGGCCTTCAGAGTTTCCATGGCCTTCCACATCGTCTTGAAGAAATTCGCACACTAAACGGCATTGATTATTATGATGATAATTTCTCAACCAATGCCTCCTCTACCAGAGTAGCCATTAACGCCTTCCCAAACGACAATCTAGTCTTGATTCTCGGCGGTCGTGATAAAACCGATTTCAAGGACCTCCCAGAAATTTACGATGCCATTACGTCCCCGCAAGTCAAAAAAGTCGTCCTGATCGGCGAATCCGGCCATGAGCTTTCAAAACGCTACCAAGACAATCGTTTCACATTAGCTGAGTCTCTCACCGAAGCCGTCAATCTCGCCAAATCCCTTGCTGAGTCTCTCACTGATAACAGCCAAAAAACCATCATCCTCATGTCTCCCGCCGCCGCTTCTTTTGATATGTTCAAAAACGTCTACGACCGCGGCGAAAAATACCAAAACCTCATCGCCTCACTCCAATAATTCTCACTAGAAATTCAGTCTTGTCTCTAACCCAGTTATAAAGGCTTTTTCCACCGACGATACAGTCGCAAAGCCTTTTACTCCTGAACCCGCAAACTCTCGCGCTAGCTCAATCATTGCTAAACGGTCAATTCCCCGAATCACATTTGGCATATTATCGTAGCGCTCTACTGATTCATTCGTAAAATAATTCTCCGCATAATAATCCGCAATTTGCCCCACCGTTTGCGCCCCCATCTGAAATCTTCCAAGTGCATACATTCTCGCCGCCTCGAATTCCGCATCAGTTATTTCACCATTGAGCGTTCGCATCATTTCTTTCTGAATCAAATCAAACAACTCTTCTGCATTCTCTACATTTACTTCGCCATCAAAATCCCAATAAGTATTATGTGCATTACTTGCCACCGATGACCCCATACCGTATACTAAACCCTTCTTCCTCGCCGCCCCAAAAATTCGCGAATTCGTCGTCCCATTCAAAATATGGTTAAGACACCCCATCGCGAAACACTCTTCCGGTCCAAAATGCCTCGGTGTCACCAGTGAAAAACCAAAAGTAATATTAGAAGCATCCTTTCGCCGAATCGACACTGCCTCTGACGAATGTAAATCCGATATCGGTATTTCAAACTTCTCCCCCTCCTTTAGCGGCCATGCTTCTAATTCTCGGATAATTTTATGCTTACGCCCTTTGATTTTCCCCGCAATAACAAACAACATATTCTTTGCCGTATGCGTCCGCCGATAATGCTCACGAATGTCTTTCAGTTCAATATTCGGGATCGTCTTAATACGTTCCGGCAGATCCAAAATATCTTCCCCTACTGCCTGTTGTACCCGCGGCCACAATAGCCGATAATAATCATTCATATAGCCAGTCAGCTCACTTTTTACGTTGGCCTTTTCGCTTTTCAGCTCTTCTTCGTTAAACTTCGGTTCACAGATAGACACCCGCTGCAATTCCATAATTCGGTCCCACTCAAAATCCGCGCACTCCGTCTCGTAGCATACCGATACATCCGAAGTCCAGGCATTATGATACGCCCCATTTTTCGTAAACTCCGCCTCAAACGCTTGCTCATCGCGATATTTCGCATTCGCACCAAACGCCAAATGTTCCACTAAATGCGGAATCTCATATACATCATGATTTTTTGCATACAACATCCCCGCCCGAAATTGCACCCGCGTAGACATCACACTTGCCCCAGGTATGTCAATCAACAGTCCTTTCGCACCGTTTTTCAACTTTACCTCTTCAACCGAATGTTTCATATTGACAAATCAAACAACTTATGCTATAATATAGGTTATAGAGCTATTTTCGCTTAGATTTTTTCTTCTTAGAACCAGATTTCTTGCCAGTTCGCATTACTGGTCTACTTGCGCCAGCCCCTGGCGTTTTCTTCTTGAACTCATCATCCAAATTCTTCTCACCTGCCGAAATCTCATTTACGCCACGTTCGGTCTGACCTTCCGCCATCTTGGTGAGTTCAGATTCATATTCTTCGCCATCCGTCACTTTATCAGCCGCCGCTTCCACAGGTGTAATTGTGAGCAAGATTCTCAGAACTTCTTCACGCAAATTCCTCTGCAATCCATCAAACAATTTCTGCGACTCTGAGCGATATTCCACCAAAGGATCTCTTTGACCTACAGAGCGCCAATGAATCCCCTCGCGCAAATGTTGCATATTCTCGAGGTGTTGCATCCACAGCGTATCAAGCACCTTCAAATACACCTCACGCTCAATCTTTCGCATCACATCAGCGCCAAATTTCTCTTCCTGGCAACTATAGGCTTCTTCCACCGCCTCCATCGCTAACTTCTCACGATCTTTTTCCTTCCGCTTAGTACCAATCCCTCGAACCAAGTCCTCGTCAAAGTTAAATACTGACTTAAACTCAGCCTCAAAGTTCTTATTTACTTTGCTAGAAAACTCTGTTAATATCTTTACTTCGTCGCGCATCAACCGCTTAATCTCCGACGAAATATCATCCCCCATCAAAATCTTCCGCCGCATCATATAGACTACCTTACGATGTCGGTTAATTACGTTATCATATTGCACCACATTCTTACGCGAATCAAAGTTAAATCCTTCAATTCGCTTCTGCGCTGCCTCCAAAGTCCTTGACACCGACTTAGTTTGAATCGGCATATCATCTGGCACACCAAGTCTAGTCATCAGCATTTTGACACGATCACCTTGAAAAATTCGCATCAAATCATCTTCGCAAGACACAAAGAACTGCGTCGTCCCTGGATCACCCTGACGTCCACCACGACCACGTAGCTGATTGTCTACCCGCCGCGAATCATGTCTTTCTGATCCAATCACCACGAGTCCGCCAAGTTCCTTCACGCCTTCGCCAAGCTTAATATCTGTACCACGACCAGCCATATTAGTTGCTAGCGTAATCGCACCTTTCTCGCCAGCTTTTGCAATAATCGCCGCTTCACGCTCATTATTCTTTGCGTTCAAAATCTCATATGGTAAACCAAACTGATCCAAATAACGCGCAATTTCTTCGTTGTTCGCAATCGAACCAGAGCCCACGAGTACTGGCTGACCTTTTTCGTGATATTTTTTTACTTCTTCCGCAATCGCCTTCAACTTGCCGACCTTCGTCTTGTAAATCAAATCATCTTTGTCTACACGTGCAATCGGTCTATTGGGTGGAATCTGAATTACATCCAGCGCATAAATCTGCTGGAACTCTTCCGCTTCCGTAAATGCTGTTCCAGTCATACCAGATAATTTCTTGTATAATCTAAAAAAGTTCTGGAACGAAATCGTCGCAAGCGTCATTGATTCCTGCTTTACCGCTACACCTTCCTTCGCTTCAATCGCCTGATGTAGTCCCTCATTATAGCGTCGCCCCTGCATCAACCGCCCAGTATGTTCATCCACGATAATCACTTCGCCAGAATTTGTCACCACATAATCTTTATCACGCTTAAAAAGCACCTCTGCCCGAATCGCTTGGTCCAAATGATATACCAGCGGCGTATTTTTTGTAGAATACAGATTATCTACACCGAGTATCTTCTGAACTTTATCAATCCCCGCGTCCGTCAGAGTCACTGAACGCCTTTTCTCGTCCAAAATGTAATCTTCTGGCGTCAATCTCGATGCCACTCTTGCGAACACATAGTACTGTTCTGGATTATCGCCTGCTGGTGCTGAAATAATCAGCGGCGTCCTCGCTTCATCAATCAAAATTGAATCCACTTCATCCACAATTGCAAAGTTAAGCTCTCTCTGGCGCAGATATTGCACTTCACTTGTCATGTTATCACGCAAGTAATCAAATCCAAACTCGTTATTCGTCCCATAAGTAATATCCGCCGCGTAGGCTTCCTTCCTGGTTGCTGGCTTCAGATGACGAAATCTCTCATCTGTATGGTCTTCATTCTCATACTCCGCATCATATATAAACGATACTTCGTTAATAATTACACCCACGCTCACACCTAGAAAATCATAAATCGGTCCGTTCCAGCCTGCATCACGTTGCGCCAAATAATCATTCACCGTTACCACATGCACTCCGTGCCCAGTCAATGCATTAAGATACGCTGGCAACATCGCCACCAAAGTCTTGCCTTCACCAGTCTTCATTTCAGCCACTGCGCCTTCGTTTAGTACCATGCCGCCAATCAACTGCACATCATACGGCCGCATCCCCGCCACACGTTTTGCCACTTCTCTTGCCACCGCAAAAGCCTCTGGCAATATATCATTCAATGTTGCCTTATTTTGTAGTCTTTCCTTAAAAATTCCCGTCTGCGACTTCAGCTCTTCATCACTCATCGCCTCATACTTCGGCTCCAACTTGCCAATCTCTCGCGCCTTCTTCCACATTCGCTTCAGCACTTTCTTCTGCGCATCACCAAACACCCCCTGCAAAAACTTCGTCAGGGCAGTCTTGTCCGCCAACTTATCCGTCGGCTTTTTTTCCTTTGGCACTTTTGTCGCCTTCTTCGTAGTCGCGAGCTCACCGGCCGCTTCGGTCTTTTTCATCATTTATCACTCCAATTTCTGTCTCTATTCTAGCATATTAGCTTCTCTTAATAAAGAGATTTTTGAGACTTCTCTTCTGGCGATGTGGCTGAACTTCCAATTTATAACGCCGAATCTGCCCCGTAAGTTTCGCTTCGACAAGATCCACTCCCGCAAATACGTTAGAACACTCATCCTTTGCCGCAATCACTTTACCACCAGGAATCTCCATCGCCGCCGAAATCTCATATTTATCTGCCTTGCTTTTACCAATCTCCGTCACAATCACTTTCGCAATCACATCTTTTTTTGAACCACGCGGCAAATACCGATCAAGCTTTCCTAACCTCTTATTAACATACTTCCTAAAACCTTCTTCTACCTTAAATCCATTGCCAGTAATATCAATTTTCTCTATCATATTTTTCTCCTTTTGTTACTTTCCACTGTTACTTTTGCAACATTTGTTGCATCTCATTACAACTCTGCTTTGCCCCCTAAATACGACCTCAAAACTTCTGGCACCTTAAACTTACCGCCTTCCGTCGCATAATTTTCGAGCATCACCACTAATGCTCGTGCGAGAGGAATCGCCGTTCCGTTCAATGTGTGCACAAATTCCACCGTACCATCTTTACGTCGCACCCGCACATTGCAAGCCCGCGCCTGAAAATCCGTACAGTTAGAACACGATGTAATCTCTTGATATTTCTGATTCACTGGCGACCAATATTCCATATCATATTTCTTCGCCGCTGGCGCACCAAGATCACCTGCCGCAATGTTAATCACATGATATGGTACACCAAGACCTTGCCAAATATCTTCCTCTATCGCCAAAATCTTCTCATGCATTTCTTTTGACTGCTCCGGCAGACAAAATACATACATCTCCAACTTGTTAAACTGATGCACTCGGAACAAACCGCGCGTGTACTTCCCGTAAGCTCCCGCCTCTTTTCTAAAACACGCTGAATACCCCGCATAAAGCAAAGGCAACTTATCTTCGTCAATAATCTCATCCATATGATACCCAGTAAGTGGCATCTCGGCCGTCGCAATAAGCGCTAAATCCTCACCTTCAATATAGTATTCATCAGACTGTTCAGACGACCTCGGGTTAAACCCGCATCCCTCTAGCACTCGCGATGACACCATATCTGGCACCGTCATAAATGTAAACCCGTGTTCCAGCACCTTAGATAGTCCATACTGCAAAAGCGCATTTTCTAGTAATGCCATCTCGCCCTTAAGATAATAAAACTTCGCTCCCGCCACCTTAGCGCCACGTTCAAAATCCACCCAATCACGACTCACCGCATAATCTAGGTGGTCTACACCGGTCTCATGATGCTTACCCCAAGCCTTCACCTCAACCGAACATTCTTCACCACCCAATGGCACATCATCAAAAATAATATTTGGTACTCGTTTTACTAACTCGCTTAACTTGCTCTCCGCTTCCGAAAGCTCGGCCTCTAATGTCGCTAGTTCTTCCTTTACTGCCTTGCCCTCAGTAATCAACTCTGGCGCTGGCTTACCACCTTTCATCTTGCCAGCAATCTCATTGCGTTTTGCCCTCAATGCTTCAACTTTAGTTAGCACCTCCTTGCGTTCATCATCCAGTCGCACTACCTCCTGAATGTCAATTTTGTATCCTTTTTCTCGAGCAGACTTCTCCACCAAGTCTATATTCTCTCTGATAAACTTCACATCTAACATATTAGTTCCATTATAGCACACTCCCCCATTTTTATCATTACAAACAGTTTATTTATGCGCTATTTTTTCAAACAGTCTTTGCCACGCATCAAGATGCAAATCCGCCGCCCTCTCATCTCCTGACATTTCCATTTCATCAAAAATCCGCACAAGCTCTTCTTTTGATTTTATTTGCGCTAGATTATGTACCAATTTCTTTCGTGGTGATTTAAATCCAACTTTAATTAAATCAAAAACTTCCGTTCCTACCACTGCCTCACGCGGTTCTAACACTAGCACCTGACTATCTACTTTTGGCGGTGGAGCAAACTCACCCTTTAGTACTACTGGTCCCAACTTTGCCGTAGCTCGGTTTTTCACAAATAACGACAATACTGATTCTTTTTCATCTACAATTCTCTCCGCTACTTCTTTTTGCATTAGTAGCACCACTCTGCTTGGTTTATTCTTCGCCGTTAATACATGTTCTATAATCGGACTCGTAATGTAATATGGTATATTTCCCGCCACCACATATCCATTTGGTAAGCCAGCAAAATCATACTTCAAAATATCTGCATTTATCACTTCCAGATTTTTCCCCGGAAACGATCTTGGCAATTTACGTGCCAAATCCGCATCATATTCCACCGCCACTACTTTGTCAAAACGTCTTAGTAACGATGATGTCAGCGTCCCCAGCCCCGGCCCAATTTCTAGACACATCTCACCACTGCCCGCCAACTCCGCAATCTCTTCTAATATCGCTCTATTTTGAAGCCAATGCTGGCCGAGCGATTTATTGACCATTATGATTGCTCCAGTCTGTTGCGATATCAAACTGCTCGTCGTTCACCGTCGCAAATCCGCCCGTATCATATACCTTACCCGGCCCCAGTGAAGTTTCCACCACCGAACATCTCGGGTAATTATCAAGATTTGCCGCCACTAGTACGTAGCCTTCCGCATCAACTTTCACTCCATCATCGCGCACCGTATAATACGCTTCCACACCACAGACCCTTGCCGCAATGCTCATCACTCCGCTCATATTAAGATCGTAATACGTTTCTTGTCGCTCCACTATTGTTCCATCATCCTTTACCGCCGTATAACGATTCCTCCCCATAGCTGGCGTAAGTGGAGTCGCGTCAATCAAACTTGCACCCACCGCCACAATCCTCGTCACCGGTTCGCGCTTCACTTCCTCGTTTTTAAGTTCACGCCTCACTTCCACCCCGTCCTCGTAAAACACCTCGTAGGTCAAAACTTTCAACCCCACTTCTCCCAATTGTCTGACTTCCTGTGTCCCCGGCGCCAAATTATAATCCGTAATCGTTTCTTCATTAAATGCAATTTCCACTTCTTCCGTCATCATTCCGCCATCGCCACGTTCTACTTCATACACTTCTACCGCCCCTGCCTCCAAGAAATTCGTATTCCTTACTGGATTAATTTTATCTCCATCATAAATCGTCATTCCAGCAGTTTTTGCCATAATTTTCGTATCATAACTTGCCGTCATGATATATTTTTCCGTTGTACCATCACGCATCACCACTGGCCGCGCTCTATAAATATTCACATAGTAATTATCACTATTGATTGGTTCAGTCGCGGCTGGCTCAACAATATCACTCGCCCCGAGCTCAATTCCAGCCCGCTCCAAAGCCTCCCCCACTGTCTTTGCCGAAGTCTTCACTGTCAATTTCTCACCACCATCATAAAAATTCACAAAATATTCATCTGTCACCGCCGTCGCCGGTTCATCACCTTCGGCATAAGTTGTCCGCATATTTACGGTATAGATTACACTAAAAACGAGCATAAAACTAGCCAGCACCAAAAGCGCCAAAGCCTTGTCGAAACTCGTCTCTAACTTCATGACAATTATTATAGCACATTTACGCCTCCATTAAAAACATAAGTTATTTATTTTTAACCATGACTATTTTACATTATCGTCTATTCGCAACGCCCCCAAATCAAA
Organism: Candidatus Nanosyncoccus sp.; assembly: GCA_045657985.1. GTDB lineage: Bacteria > Patescibacteriota > Saccharimonadia > Saccharimonadales > Saccharimonadaceae > Nanosyncoccus. The sequence continues at coordinate 11,265 of JAZOUF010000032.1, forward strand.
AAAACAAAAAGATAAAACCCCTGCGAGAAGGGGTTTTAAATTCAATTTCTAGGTGAATCAAGTACCATAGCCAAAACAGCTCAACACTCTACCACCCTACACATCTCCCAGGTTCTGATCTCTCTCAACGTCTGATTGGCCCGAACCTAATTCTATTTTAGCATAGCCATTTTGAGTGTCAATATTGATTTTTAAAATTTTTCATTTCATAATATAACTAGTTCTCTTGCCCTAATCACCCCAGTAAAACCGAACGCTATCTGCTTGACAAATTAGATAATTATTTTTTAGACTTGAGCCCCGCTTCAAGGTATTTTAACGCATCCTCCCATCCCCACGACAAATCAAATCCACCAGACACAAATTCGTTAAATTTAAAATGTGGCATACCGGTCACCAACTTTGCGCTTTTCTTCGCATTCGCCATCACCTCGTCCAATGTCTCGTCCTCCTCCACACACTTAGCGAATTCCTCGCCAAGCCCCACTCTCTCGCCAAGCTTAATCCAGTAATCTTTCTTTAACTTATTAAACTCTGTAAATGCCGCCTTTCCCGATTTCGCAAAGTATTCATTCCATACTTTCGTCACAGCGAGATCATAGTAATCCCAGAACTTTCCCTCTTTCTTTGCACAGAACACCGCCTCCGCTCCATATCGCGACTCTATCGGATTTGATTCGCCATATTCATACAGAAAGTCCGATAGTCTTACCTCCACCAATATGTCATTATCCTTTAGGTATTGTTTGAATTCATCTTCATGCTCAATCAACGCATTTTCAAACGCAATGCAGTATGGACACGCAATATCTGAATAAATGATAAAATAGTTCTTTGCCTCCATCTCGCCAAGCGTTGTTGCTTCGTCCCACACTCGCTCTGCATTTGACGGCTTATTATTCATACTTGCCACAATCGCCGCAATCAGCACCACAACAATGCCAACTATCCCTGCGACTCGCAAAATTTTTCCTGCTTTCACACACTCCCTTTCTTTTACTGGCGTTTATTATTTACCTCACTCTGACGCCGTTTTTTCTCCAAATACTTTTCATTAATAATTATAACATACGTTTCCTCACCGATACGCTTTAATGACAAAATCGCTACTACAATCGCGACTGCAGTTGCAATCCCCGATATCGTTCCCGCCATCGCCATCCCACCGGACGAAAACAGTGTTCCCAGTAGTGGCGTAAGCAGCGTGGTCCCACAAGTCGGACAACCTGCACCTAGCGCAATCAACCCCGTAATGATTCCCGCCTTTTCCACATTGGCCGAATTAGAAGTTCCTTCTGCATCCGTCACCCGTTTCTTTTGCCAAAGCAGCACAATTAGTCCAATCAACACCCCCTGAATCACCGCTAGCCCAAAAATCGGCAACCACTCCGTCACAATCATCCTGTATCCAAACACACCAAGTAGCGCCTCACCGATTATTCTTAGCGATTCGCCAAATCCCAACGCCCCCATTAGCTCAAACTTTGAAAAGCCCCCCGCCAATAGATTCATTAGCGTCCCAAAAAATAAAAATGCCACCAAAAAACCCACCCAAAAGCGTTTTTCTCTTGTCGCAAGCATTATCCCTTTACCAGCCAGCACAAATTCATCGCACCACTTTCGCCAGTTAAAAAACCGCTTCTTTCCGCTCAACTCTGCCTCCACTTTTGCTTATATTATATATAGTAGCACATTTTGCATCAAATCATTCAAAATGCTTAACTTCATATACTCCAGTTCTCGCTTCATTTTCACCGATTACAATTGCATCATTCGCGAGTTTCGCCGCATAATTCAACTTTTCCCCCAACCTCTTATCCGTTACCACAACCGTCACGCGTTTACCTTCATCTCGCAACTTTTTTGCAACACCTGTCGCAAAACTTAATTCCGCATCCGTAATCGGCACCACTGCTACATCCACCGGCTTCCCTGCTTGACTTTTCAGCAAATCATTTTCAGTTAAAACATAAAATAGCCTAGTTAGTCCAATCGAACCGCCCACTCCAGGTAGTTTCTGATCGGTAAAGTACCCCGCCAGATTTTCATAGCGACCGCCCCCGCATACTGACCCCACGTGTCTATATTCTGGCAAAATAAATTCAAACACCGTCCCGGTATAATAATCAAGTCCCCGCACAATCTTCATATCTGCTTGGACCATTTCGCCATAGCCATTTTCTTCCAACATCTTTAAAACCGCATCCAGTTCATTCACGCCAAGGACAAAAGTTTCGTTTTTAATCCCCATCTCAGAAAGTTGCTCTATTGCCTCAGCTCGTCCTCCATGAATTTCCATAAATTTCATCATCATTCCCACCCGCTCGCTGCCCAGCCCAATCTCCTCAAATGCAGCTCGTGTCTTTTCCGCCGGCACCTTCTCCGCATGGTCAATGATGCTAAAAATATCTTTCGCCTTTGCTTCCAAATTATATTCCTGAATTAGCCCCGACAAAATCTTTCGATTATTGATTCTTGCAAGTATCGCAGTCTTAAGCTCAAACCTACAAAACGCATCGAGCAACGTCGTAATCACGTCCGCATCATAGTAGAGTGGCAAATTTCCTCGTCCCACCACGTCTACATCGCATTGATAAAACTCACGAAATCTCCCTCTCTGCGCTCGCTCCCCACGAAAATTTCTTCCTATCTGCGTCACCTTAAACGGAAAACTCAGCTCATTTTCATGCTCCACCACATACCTAGCTAGCGGCACCGTATGATCAAAACGAAGCGCCTGATCCGCACCGTCCGCCGTCTCCGCCGTCTTAAAAACCTTATAAATCTGCTTCTCTGTATCACCACCTGCCTTTGCGAGCAATATCTCGCACCTTTCCAGCACTGGCGTTTCGATGTGCAAAAAACCATGCCGCCCATAAGTCTCGGCAATTTTGTTTTTTAATCTATCAAATGTCGCTTGTGCTTCTGGCGCTAATTCCTGCATACCAGAAATCGGAGAAGTATTCATCTTTTTCATACTTTTAATTATATCACAGGTATGCTATAATATATACTGTTATGGCGCTGTAGCTCAGTTGGTAGAGCAGAGGCCTGAAGAGCCTTGTGTCACTGGTTCAAGTCCAGTCGGCGCCACCAAACTTTATACAATTCGGCATTTTCGCCGATTTTTTAGTGGTAATTTTCGTTAAGTACCTTGCTAGTTCTAGGGTGTTATTTCGTAACAATTTTACATGGAAAATACGTCCGAAAACGCATTTTTACCCTGTAAAATTATCTGTTAATACCTGCCTAATTCGCCTCATAGTTATTGATATCGACAGTAGATGGTCTCTATGATAAAATACAGGGAATGAATAATAAAAAAGCCAAGCAGGGTAGAATTATAATTCCAGGTGGTCGTAAGCCGTGGCCACACGAACTTCGTATTGCAAATATTTTAGCAATGGCTGGACATAATATAGAATTTCTATCAGAATCAAATACGAGTACTGCCGATATTTTACTGGATGGTATTGAATACGAAATGAAATCTCCGTTTACCAATAAGCCTGATAAATTAGAACGCAATATTAAGCGTGGGTTGAAACAATCCAAAAATATTATTTTCGATTCATCAAGAATAAAAAACATGCGAGACGATAATCTCCGAAGATTTCTAACTAAAAAAGTTAAAGGACAGAAACAGATTGGCGAGCTCATTCTTATCACAAAACATGGCCAAATTATTGACATTAAATCACTAGTTTGATAAAATTATAGGTAATGAAGTTCTTGCACGGGGCAGTATGCTCCTACCGCAGGAGCTTCTTTTTGTAATATTCAAGTAATCTAGCTATATTATATTCTCTATATAGTGTTAATGCCTGCCCAATTCGCCCCCACCACCTCACGCTTTTTCGATATCCCACAAAATTTCTTCCAAAATCAAAAAATATGATATAATAGCTAAAGGTGAATACCAATGTGGGTCGGTAGCTCAGCAGGTTAGAGCACGGGCCTTTTAAGCCCGGTGTCGAGGGTTCGAGCCCCTCCCGACTCACCAAGTTTACGAGAGAAAATAAAACTTGTTTTATTTTCCGAGTAAACGCAGGTGAGTTAAAATTTCGCGAAGCGAAATTTGTCCTCACCACAAAAGGACGCTTAGCTCAGTTGGCTAGAGCGTGTCTTTGACGTAGACAAGGTCAGAGGTTCGACTCCTCTAGCGTCCACCACCTAAAGAGCTTCCTAGCTCTATTTTTGTTTCTTAAGATAAATCAGATAATATCCCCCACCCACCATTATCGCACCACCAATCACATTCCCTAGCGTCACCGGCAACAAATTCCCCACCAGAAATCCCGTGATGCTCGGTCCCGCCACGCCAGCAAACGACGACATCATCATTCCTGCTGGCACATAAAACATATTTGCCACCGAATGTTCAAACCCACATAATACAAACAACATTACTGGCAAAAATACCGCCGCAATCTTCCCTCCCACCGAGTTCGCTGCAAAAGCCATCCACACTGCAATGCACACCAGAAAATTACACAGTACCCCCCGAATCATCGCTTCCAAGAATCCCATTCCTACTTTTGCATTTGCCGTCGCAATCACCGTATTCGCCACCGAGTCAAATACTCCACTCACCGCCACCATTACCGTAATAATCAAAGCGCCTAGCAAGTTTCCGAGAAATACCAACCCCCAGTTCTTCAGCATCTTTCGCCATCTGATTTTCCCGCTGAGCGCCCCCGCAAACATCAGATTATTTCCCGTAAACAACTCACTTCCGGCTACTACTACCATCGCAAGCCCCGCCGGAAACACCAATGCCCCTGCAATTTTCCCCACATATACATTGGCAAACGTCGCGCCCACACCAGCCAACGCAATAAAAGCGCCTGCGAACATTCCGAGCAATACCATCTTCCACCACTTTAACTCCGCCTTGTTTACGCTCACGTCTACCGCCGTCTCAGCAATCTCATTTGGTCTTAACATATCACCTCCACGCTATATATAATATATAGTATCTCAAAAATCCCCTCCAGTAAAGAGGGGATTTATCACCGATTCAAATTAAGCTATTTCTTCTTAGTGTTATCAGCAATGTCTTTCGTATTGCGCCAAATCATGATGAACATCATTGTTGCTTCATAAACAAGACGGATGACAATCGGCCCAAGTATCAAACACATCAACCACATCAAAATACCAGTACCACCGAGCGCCAAGAAGGTAAACGAATAAAGCACTGCGAAAATAGTAGCGAAATAATAAATCATCTTCAAGATTGGTTCAATCCACATAATCTTGAAAGAAAGGAAATCTTTCAACCATTTTGCAAACTTGCCCTTAGGTGTGCTCTTCGATCGGACAAACAAAACATAGACAAGAACACCACCGACAATTGCCAAAATCAAGACGATAATAGCCCAAATATAGAATCCTGTCGGTAAAGCATCCATCATAGTATTAAGAGCATCCGTATTTGCATAATACGTATAGCTATCCGTATATGGACTAATAAGATTAGTACTTGGCATTTAATAACTCCTTTTTATTAATGTTACCTTAATAATACCATAAAAAATTTTATTTTGCACAGTTTTTTATTATAATATACATAAATGAATCGAATTCCTCTCGCTGAGCGCATGCGACCTACCAAATTAAACGACGTCTTAGGTCAAGACGAAATAATTGGTGATGGCAAAATCCTCACCGAAATCGTCAAAAAAGGCGAGCCAGTCAATCTCATTTTCTGGGGCCCACCCGGTACTGGTAAAACCACTCTCGCCCGCATTCTCGCTCACGAATTCAATGCCGACTTCGTCGAAATCTCCGCCGTTACCGCCAAGAAAAGTGACGTCGAAGCCGTAGTTCAACGCGCCAAAACCAACTGGAATCTCAAAATCCGCACCGTCCTTTTCGTAGATGAAATCCACCGTTTCAACAAAGCTCAACAAGACGCTTTTTTGCCCCACGTCGAATCTGGCCTCATCACTCTCATTGGCGCCACCACCGAAAACCCCTCGTTTGAAGTCATTTCCCCACTTCTATCTCGTTCCCGCGTCATCATCGTCCAGCCACTCTCCAAATCCGCCATCTTAGAAGTATTAAATCATGCCTCCAAATCCGAGAAAATCAAAATCACCAAAGACGCCCTAGATTTCATCGCTGAAATTTCTGGCGGCGATGCTCGTTCAGCTCTCGGCGATTTGGAGCTCGCCGCCTCGCTTGCCCCCAAAATCGATTGCAAAATTGCCGAAGAAGCCGCCGGCAAGAAACTCCCCGGTTACGACAAAAAAGGCGATTATCATTACGACACCATTTCAGCCTTCATTAAATCCATGCGTGGTTCCGACGTCGATGCTACACTTTACTACCTCGCTCGCATGGTCGAGGCTGGCGAGGATCCTAAGTTCATTGCCAGAAGAATGGTTATCTTCGCCTCCGAAGACATTGGTCTCGCTGGAAACGGCGCCCTTTCTCTCGCCACCGCCTGTTTTCAAGCAGTTGAGCGTGTCGGTATGCCGGAGTCCGGTCTTATGCTTGCTCACACCGCCGTAGCTCTAGCCCTCAGCAAAAAGTCTCGTGCCACCACCGATGCTTGGTATACCGCCCTCGACCTCGCCCGCCAAACCCGCAACGAACCAGTGCCCATCCATCTCCGCAACGCTCCCACGAAACTTATGAAAGATCTCGGTTACGGCGCCGGCCAAAAATGGGAAGCCGGCTTCCATCTCGACAAGTCCTACCTCCCCGACTCAATTAAGGATACAAAAATTTTTAAACACGACGGGTGACAGACTTGGAAGGGATCCCACGAAGCTCCTGAAAGGAGGAGTCGTGGGAGGGAAAAGTCTGGCAGGCCCCGTCGTGTATGGTATAATCTATTGTATGAGTAAATTAGATGACATTGTAAGTTTATGTAAGCGCCGCGGTTTTATTTTCCCCGGCTCCGATATTTATGGTGGCATGGCCGGTACTTGGGATTACGGTCCACTTGGCGTCGCCCTGAAACGTAAAATCATGCAAGCCTGGTGGCAATATTTCGTAGAAAAACGCGACGACATCTACGGCGTTGATGCCGCTATCATTATGAATCCTCGTACTTGGGTTGCTTCTGGCCACGCCGCTACTTTTTCCGACCCACTCGTCGAATGCAAAGAATGCCACCAACGTTTTCGCGCCGACAAAATCGCCGA